>NZ_JBXAOB010000015.1:0-141427 GCF_058802345.1 Pseudomonas sp. GW822-FHT02D10 | reverse complement strand
GGCCGGTTTTTTCTTGGTCGGCATACATGCACCTCTGCAACATGTTATGCCCGAACACAAAATTTATGACAGTCCCGGTTTTGCGAGGGCTTCGGTCGGACGCGACCCCGGCTCGGACATAACCTTCGGCAACTGCTACGAGGGGCGTGCGTTCTTCTCCCAAACTAAAAAGCCCTGAACAAGTCAGGGCTTTTTGATTTTTCCAATCCGCCGATTCAAATCACGACCGGCAGATCGCGGCTAGCTCCAGGAATCAATCCCAGCTCAAAGCCCCACCCGTCTGATACTCAATAACCCGCGTCTCAAAGAAATTCTTCTCTTTCTTCAAGTCCATGATCTCGCTCATCCAAGGGAACGGGTTAGTCGTTCCCGGATACTCTTCCTTCAGACCAATCTGGCTCAAACGACGGTTAGCGATGAACTTCAGATAATCCTCCATCATCGCCGCGTTCATGCCCAAAACCCCGCGAGGCATGGTGTCACGAGCGTATTCAATCTCCAGCTGAGTCCCTTGCAGAATCATCTGCGAAGCTTCTTCCTTCATTTCAGCATCCCACAAATGCGGGTTTTCGATTTTGATCTGGTTGATCACGTCGATGCCGAAGTTCAGGTGCATGGATTCGTCGCGCAGGATGTACTGGAACTGCTCGGCGACGCCGGTCATTTTGTTGCGGCGGCCCATGGAGAGGATCTGGGTGAAGCCGCAGTAGAAGAAGATGCCTTCCAGTACGCAGTAGTAGGCGATCAGGTTGCGCAGCAGTTCTTTGTCGGTGTCGACGGTGCCGGTTTCGAACTTCGGATCGGAGATCGAACGGGTGTACTTCAGGCCCCAGGTGGCTTTTTTCGCGACCGATGGGATCTCGTGGTACATGTTGAAGATCTCGCCTTCATCCATGGCCAGCGATTCGATGCAGTACTGGTAGGCGTGGGTGTGGATCGCCTCTTCGAACGCCTGGCGCAGGATGTACTGGCGGCATTCCGGGTTGGTGATCAGGCGGTACACGGCCAGCACCAGGTTGTTGGCAACCAGGGAGTCGGCGGTGGAGAAGAAGCCGAGGTTGCGCATCACGATGCGGCGTTCGTCGTCGGTCAGGCCTTCCGGGTCTTTCCAGAGGGCGATGTCGGCGGTCATGTTGACTTCTTGCGGCATCCAGTGGTTTGCGCAGCCGTCCAGGTACTTCTGCCAGGCCCAGTCGTATTTGAACGGGACGAGTTGGTTGAGGTCGGCGCGGCAGTTGATCATGCGCTTTTCGTCGACCGCAACGCGGGCGGAAGCGCCTTCGAGTTCGGCCAGGCCTTCGGCGACGTCGAGTTTGTCGAGGGCGGCCTTGGCGCGGATGATCGCAGCCGAGTCGGTGGCGGTTACGGCACGGGCTTCCAGTGCTGCAGCACCACCGGCGGTGTCGAGGCGGTCCATGTTGGCTTCAGTAGCGTGGCCAGCATTGGCGCCTTTGGCGACAACTTCGCCGTCTTCTTTGTCGAATTCGTCCCAGCTCAGCATGACGTGTCGTCTCCTGCGTGAGGGCCAGTCGCCCGTGTGAAAACACTGATGGTCGGTTTTTCACACGGCTCGGTGGCCGCGTTGTCTCTAAAAGGAATCGTTTGTTGCAGCAATACGCAGGCAAAAAACAGAAATGTGTACGGGTGTCCTGAAGTCGCTAAGGGCGGAGATGACGTCGTCAGCTCCTGCGGTGGTCTCAGCGTCCTGCATCCTCCTGTAAGGGGATGTTGCAGGCCCGATTTACGGGCGCATTATAGGTGTTTTTTCACGGTTGTGGTGCGACGAAGTGGCTCAGAGAACCCTCGGCAGGGCGCGTAATCAAGGTGGAGCAAGGGTTTACAGGGCTTTGGCCGATCAAGATTTTTTTTGGCGATTTTTGGCGACGTGAGAGCGGTGTAGGCGTCGGTGTTTGCTGTTAAAGCGCCACAAGCCCGATGGGATGGGACTTACAGGAGAGATAGGGTGTTTTGATGGACTGGATTGTGTCCAGTTTCGGGTGGCAATTGTTCATCGGATTTTCTGTTCAAAAAACAACCAAAAATGGCTTTTTACACTACATGTAGTGTTTTGGTTCGGGTTTCTGTGTCTCCAGACACAACGACGCCCGATGAAGGTCGGGCGGTGATGTCGGGTCCGGCAATGAGCAAGACCTCAGCGTTGATGATCAGCCGTTAGCAGCCGTTACCCATCACGCTGTAACGCAGAATATGCCGTTGACCGTTCGAGTCTTCATATTCCATGCGCGCCGGGACAACTTCGCAAACACTGGGAACTTCGCTCATGGAGATGACTTTGGCGATGTCCAGGTGAGTGGAGTAAGTGTATTCCTCTACCGGTACGGTGTTGTTGGCGACATCAGTCGGAATCTCGTCTGCCATGGCGGTTGCGCACAGACTGCTGAGGGCCAGAACCAATAAAGCTTTCATTTCAATTTTACCTTTTTAAGGTCGAGTGGGGTCACGCAACCTTTTTGGGGTTGCGTGTGGAACTTGATTACTGAGTGTTGGATTAACTGCCTTCGTGGGGGCTGCAACTGGGTTAATCACGCTGCCTGGTTGGCGAGGCTGATTTTAGGCGTGTGGGTTGCACGCATATAGGTGTGCTTTTGATAAAGACTATTGGCATATCCTGTAACAATCTCGTAAAAACGACCTCGTACACTGCAGAGTCGCCTTTCGAAAAACGGCTGAAGCCCGCTGAAACCGGCGGGTCTGAGCGGTTTGGTCGGTAATTACGACGTTTTGTAGGGGCTTGTTACTACCATCGTCGAATGGTTCTATAGGCCCGCCTCAGGCTACAACGGGGCCATACAAAAACAACTATTCCACCGAGGTAAGAAAGATGAGTGCGGCTTCTCTGTATCCCGTTCGTCCCGAGGTTGCGGCCAACACGCTGACTGACGAGGCGACCTACAAGGCCATGTACCAGCAGTCGGTCGTCAACCCGGATGGCTTCTGGCGCGAGCAAGCCAAGCGCCTCGACTGGATCAAGCCTTTCACCACGGTGAAGCAGACGTCCTTCGACGATCACCATGTCGACATCAAATGGTTCGCCGACGGCACCCTGAACGTTTCCTACAATTGCCTGGACCGCCATCTCGCCGAACGCGGCGATCAGATCGCGATCATCTGGGAGGGCGATGACCCGGCAGAGAGCCGCAACATCACCTACCGCGAGCTGCACGAACAAGTCTGCAAGTTCGCCAACGCCTTGCGCGGCCAGGATGTGCATCGCGGCGACGTGGTGACGATCTATATGCCGATGATCCCCGAAGCCGTGGTCGCCATGTTGGCGTGTACCCGGATCGGCGCGATTCACTCGGTGGTGTTCGGCGGCTTCTCGCCGGAAGCCCTGGCCGGTCGGATCATCGACTGCAAATCGAAAGTGGTGATCACGGCTGACGAAGGTCTGCGTGCCGGCAAAAAAATCTCGCTCAAGGCCAACGTCGATGACGCGCTGACCAACCCGGAAACCAGCAGCATTCAGAAGGTCATCGTGTGCAAGCGCACTGGTGGCAACATCAAGTGGAACCCGCACCGCGACATCTGGTACGAAGACCTGATGAAAGTCGCGGGCACTGTGTGCGCGCCGAAAGAGATGGGCGCCGAAGAAGCGCTGTTCATCCTTTATACCTCCGGCTCCACCGGCAAGCCGAAGGGCGTGCAGCACACCACTGGCGGCTATCTGTTGTACGCCGCGCTGACCCACGAGCGCGTGTTCGACTACCGTCCAGGCGAAATCTACTGGTGCACCGCCGACGTCGGCTGGGTCACCGGCCACACCTATATCGTCTATGGCCCGTTGGCCAACGGCGCGACCACCTTACTGTTTGAAGGCGTGCCGAATTACCCGGACATCACCCGGCTGGCGAAGGTTGTCGACAAGCACAAGGTCAACATCCTCTACACCGCACCGACCGCGATCCGCGCCATGATGGCCTCGGGCACGGCGGCTGTTGAAGGTGCGGATGGCAGCAGCCTGCGTCTGTTGGGTTCAGTCGGTGAGCCGATTAACCCGGAAGCGTGGGACTGGTACTACAAGAACGTCGGCCAATCCCGTTGCCCGATCGTCGATACCTGGTGGCAAACCGAAACCGGCGCGACCTTGATGAGTCCATTGCCGGGCGCGCACGCGCTCAAGCCGGGTTCTGCGGCGCGGCCGTTCTTCGGGGTGGTGCCAGCATTGGTGGACAACCTGGGCAACATCATCGAGGGCGTTGCCGAGGGTAATCTGGTGATTCTCGATTCGTGGCCAGGCCAGGCGCGCACGCTGTATGGCGACCATGATCGTTTTGTCGATACCTACTTCAAGACCTTCCGTGGCATGTACTTCACCGGTGACGGCGCGCGTCGCGATGCCGACGGCTACTGGTGGATCACTGGTCGCGTGGATGATGTGCTCAACGTTTCCGGTCACCGCATGGGCACCGCCGAAATCGAAAGCGCGATGGTCGCTCACCCGAAAGTCGCCGAAGCGGCGGTGGTCGGTGTACCGCATGACATCAAAGGGCAGGGCATTTATGTCTACGTTACCCTCAACGGTGGCGAAGAGCCGAGCGAAGCGCTGCGCCTGGAATTGAAAAACTGGGTGCGTAAAGAGATCGGCCCGATTGCCTCGCCGGATGTCATCCAGTGGGCGCCAGGGCTGCCGAAAACCCGTTCGGGGAAAATCATGCGCCGTATCCTGCGCAAGATTGCCACGGCTGAATACGACGGGTTGGGGGATATCTCCACCTTGGCGGACCCGAGTGTGGTGCAGCACCTGATCGATACGCACAAGACCATGAACGTCGCTTAATAGCAGTTCTTGAGTCATCGAAAGCCCCGCCCGGTGTTGAGCCTGGTGGGGCTTTTTTGTGGTGATCAGGTCTGGGGTCTCTGCTGTTTGGTCGGGCCAAATCGCGAGCAAGCTCGCTCCCACATTTGATCGAGTTACCCCGCAGATCCACTGTGGGAGCGAGCTTGCTCGCGATGGCGATCTATCAGACGCCACATCAACAACGCTGTGGTCACCGACCAATATTTATCGGCTTCATCTGTAGGATGCTTCCCACTGTTACCTGCCGCCCTTCAAGTAACTAAATGTGTAACCGCCCACCCAATAACGAGGCATTGGGAAACGCAAAGCCCCGTCTCAGGGCCTGTTCAGAGCACCTGAAAAATAAGGCACAACGCTGTGCTTGCCGGATTATAAGGGTTTACGAATAATAGGCCCGCTATTTGCAACATAGATCGGTTCACTGTCTTTTGCTCTTGCATGAATTTGCAGGGCTGTCAATGTGCTTGGTCGGGTTTCTCGGTGCTTCTGTAATTTGTTGTCGCATTGAAGAAATATCGACTTCGGGCCTGTCGTTAGAATGCCGATCACTCGCTCGTCGTTGCCTGCGTTGAAATCAGAGCTGAACTCAACGCAACAATCCTACGACGCAGCGCCGCTTTCCATTTCCACCCATACGCATATTGGGCTGTCGCTCACTTTGCCGTTTTCGCCCTATACCGATGGAGTCCTAAGATGAAGAAACTCGTGCTTCTTGGCGCCCTGGCACTGTCCGTGCTGTCCCTGCCGACGTTCGCCGATGAAAAGCCTCTGAAAATTGGTATCGAGGCGGCTTACCCTCCGTTCGCGTCCAAGGCTGCGGACGGCAGCATCGTTGGTTTCGACTACGACATCGGCAACGCCCTGTGCGAAGAGATGAAGGTCAAGTGCGTCTGGGTCGAGCAAGAGTTCGACGGTCTGATCCCGGCACTCAAAGTGCGCAAGATCGACGCGATCCTGTCGTCCATGTCGATCACTGACGATCGCAAGAAGTCCGTGGACTTCACCAACAAGTACTACAACACCCCGGCACGTCTGGTGATGAAGGCCGGTACGCAGGTCAGCGACAACCTGACCGAGCTCAAGGGCAAGAAAATCGGCGTGCAACGTGGTTCGATCCACAACCGTTTCGCCGAAGAAGTCCTGAAACCGCTGGGTGCTGAAATCAAGCCGTACGGCTCGCAGAACGAAATCTACCTGGACGTGGCTGCCGGTCGTCTCGATGGCACCGTGGCAGACGCTACCCTGCTGGATGACGGCTTCCTGAAAACCGACTCGGGCAAGGGCTTCGCGTTTGTCGGCCCGGCCTTCACCGACGAGAAATACTTCGGCGACGGCATTGGTATCGCCGTGCGTAAAGGCGACAAGGCCGAGCTGGACAAGATCAACGCCGCCATCGCAACCATTCGTGAGAATGGCAAGTACAAGCAAATCCAGGACAAGTACTTCGCGTTCGATATTTACGGCAAGTAAATAGCTCGCAGCGGTAAGTCCGAAATGGCGCAAGCAACAGGATCTCTGAGGTTTGCGCCATTTTTTCATCCCAATTTTCGAGGACCTGAATCATGTTGAAAGGCTACGGGGCTGTCATCCTCGATGGCGCATGGTTGACGCTTCAGCTCGCCTTGTCGTCCATGGCCCTGGCCATCGTTCTGGGTCTGATCGGGGTCGCGTTGCGCCTGTCGCCAGTACGCTGGCTGGCCTGGCTGGGCGATCTGTATTCCACGGTGATCCGCGGGATTCCCGATCTGGTACTGATCCTGCTGATTTTCTACGGCGGTCAGGACTTGCTCAACCGTGTTGCACCGTTGCTCGGCTATGACGACTACATCGACCTGAACCCGTTGATCGCCGGTATCGGCACCCTGGGTTTCATCTTCGGTGCGTACCTGTCGGAAACCTTCCGTGGGGCCTTCATGGCGATCCCGAAAGGCCAGGCAGAAGCGGGTGCGGCATATGGCATGAGCAGTTTTCAGGTGTTTTTCCGGGTATTGGTGCCGCAGATGATTCGCCTGGCGATTCCGGGCTTTACCAATAACTGGCTGGTATTGACCAAGGCGACTGCGCTGATTTCGGTGGTCGGTCTGCAAGACATGATGTTCAAGGCCAAGCAGGCGGCAGATGCCACCCGCGAGCCTTTCACCTTCTTCCTCGCAGTGGCCGCGATGTACCTGGTGATCACCAGTGTCTCGTTGCTGGCATTGCGTCACCTTGAGAAGCGCTACTCGGTAGGCGTAAGGGCGGCTGATCTATGATCTTCGACTACAACGTCATTTGGGAGGCCTTGCCGCTGTACCTCGGCGGCCTGGTGACCACCCTGAAACTGCTCGCGCTGTCGTTGCTGTTCGGTTTGCTGGCCGCGTTGCCGCTGGGGCTGATGCGTGTTTCCAAGCAGCTGATCGTCAACATGAGTGCCTGGCTCTTCACTTACGTGATCCGCGGCACGCCGATGCTGGTGCAGCTGTTTTTGATCTACTACGGTCTGGCGCAGTTCGAAGCGGTGCGTGAAAGCTTCCTCTGGCCGTGGCTGTCCAGCGCGACGTTCTGTGCGTGCCTGGCCTTCGCGATCAACACCAGCGCCTACACCGCTGAAATCATCGCCGGCAGCCTGCGGGCCACGCCGAACGGTGAGATCGAAGCGGCCAAGGCTATGGGCATGTCGCGCTTCAAGATGTACAAGCGCATTTTGTTGCCGTCGGCCCTGCGCCGGGCGCTGCCGCAGTACAGCAACGAAGTGATCATGATGCTGCAGACCACCAGTCTGGCGTCCATCGTGACCCTGATCGACATCACCGGTGCCGCGCGTACCGTGAACGCTCAGTACTACTTGCCGTTCGAGGCCTACATCACCGCAGGCGTGTTCTACCTGTGTATGACGTTCATTCTGGTGCGTCTGTTCAAGATGGCCGAGCACCGCTGGCTGGGCTACCTCGCCCCGCGCAAGCACTGAAAACCACTGACTGACTGTTTTTGTGAGAACCGACAGCATGTACAAACTTGAAGTCCAAGACCTGCATAAACGCTACGGCAGTCACGAAGTGCTCAAGGGCGTGTCCCTGAAAGCGGCAGCCGGCGATGTGATCAGCATCATCGGCTCCAGTGGCTCCGGCAAAAGTACCTTCCTGCGTTGCATCAACCTGCTTGAGCAACCGCACGCCGGCAAGATTCTGCTCAACAACGAAGAGCTGAAACTGGTGGCGAACAAGGACGGCGCGCTGAAAGCCGCCGACCCGAAACAACTGCAACGCATGCGTTCGCGGTTGTCGATGGTGTTCCAGCATTTCAATCTGTGGTCGCACATGACCGCGATGGAAAACATCATGGAAGCGCCGGTCCACGTGCTCGGCATGTCCAAGGCCGAAGCCCGTGAAAAGGCTGAGCTGTATCTGGCCAAGGTGGGCGTGTCCCATCGCAAGGATGCTTACCCAGGCCATATGTCCGGCGGCGAACAACAACGCGTGGCGATTGCCCGTGCGTTGGCGATGGAACCTGAGGTGATGCTGTTCGACGAACCAACTTCGGCGCTCGACCCGGAACTGGTCGGCGACGTGCTGAAAGTGATGCAGGCGCTGGCCCAGGAAGGCCGGACCATGGTCGTGGTGACGCACGAAATGGGCTTTGCCCGTGAAGTGTCGAACCAGTTGGTGTTCCTGCACAAAGGCGTGGTTGAAGAAAGCGGCAACCCGCGTGAAGTGCTGGTCAATCCACAGTCCGAACGTCTGCAACAATTCCTCTCGGGCAGCCTGAAGTAATCGCTCCCGTTACGCACCAAATTAGGTCATGCTGCGCACCGCGCGCCAGATGGTCTAATTTGGTTGCAGCCGCCTTCGGCTTTAACACTGTTTTCGTTTCGGATTGCCGCCATGACTGCCCATCGAATTGGTTTCTTGATTTGGCCCAGCACTAAAGCCTTGACGCTGACGCTGGCCGAGGAGGCCTTGCGTGTTGCTCAGCGCGTGCATCCGGAGGTTGTTTACGAACTCTCGTTCCTGCAGGCCGAAACGCCTGCCGAAGGGGCCTGGCAATTGCCGGGTGAGCCCTGGACCGGCAAGCTGGAAAATTTCCAGAAACTGTTTCTGCTGGCCGATGAGCCGCCGACGACGTTGGCGCCAGCGCTCAGCAGCGCGCTCAAGCAACTGGTGCGTGCCGGTTGTGTGATTGGCGGTCTGTCGGCCGGCGTTTATCCGCTGGCACAATTGGGATTGCTCGACGGTTACCGCGCAGCGGTGCACTGGCGCTGGCAGGACGATTTCGCCGAGCGCTTCCCCAAGGTCATCGCTACCAGTCATCTGTTCGATTGGGATCGTGATCGCCTGACCGCGTGCGGCGGGTTGTCGGTGCTCGATCTGTTGCTGGCGGTGCTGGCCCGCGATCACGGCGCTGAACTGGCCGGTGCGGTGTCCGAAGAACTGGTGGTCGAACGCATTCGCGAGGGCGGTGAGCGTCAGCGCATCCCCTTGCAGAATCGCCTCGGCTCCAGCCATCCAAAGCTCACGCAAGCCGTGTTGCTGATGGAAGCCAACATCGAAGAGCCGCTGACCACCGACGAAATCGCCCAGCACGTGTGCGTGTCCCGTCGGCAGTTGGAGCGGATTTTCAAGCAGTACCTCAACCGTGTGCCGAGCCAGTATTACCTGGAACTGCGCCTGAACAAGGCCCGGCAGATGTTGATGCAAACCAGCAAGTCGATCATCCAGATCGGTTTGTCCTGTGGCTTCTCCTCGGGGCCGCACTTCTCCAGCGCCTACCGCAACTTCTTCGGCGCCACGCCGCGGGAAGATCGCAACCAGCGGCGCAGCAGCAGTCCGTTCGAATTGTCGTCGGCGCCGTCGGAGCGCGGTTGATTCGCTCTGACACGTTGTAGAGTCTGGCGCCGATTATTCATCGACGTCAGAGTCCCCGGACGATGACACCTCCATTTCCGCTTGATCAATGACCGCATCGACGCCGAAGTCGACGCCTGTCTCTCTGAAGTAACTGATCAGTTTTTGTACGCTTTCTTCAGACAGCGGGTTCCCCCTCAGATTGATGCTCTCGCCGACATCCAGCGGCAATTCCAGAATATCGGCGGGTATGTGAGTGATCGCGTTTGCACTCAGATCCACGGTTTCCATGTCCTTGAATTGCAGCAGGCCCGCCGGTAGTTCGGTGATGCCGGTGTCGTTCAGCAGCAGGGTCTTGAGGTGGGGCATCTGGCTAACGTCTGGCGCTAACCCCAGCGGGTTGTAGCTCAGATCCAGATAGTCGAGGCGTTCCATTTGTGCCAGTTCGAGCGCTGTTTGTGCGGTCAGGGTGAGTTGGTATTCGGTCAGGGACAATGCCGTCAAATCGCCCATCCTGAAAACCTCCTCGGGTACGTTGCCCAGTCGATAGTTACGAATGGTCAGGCCCTTGAGACGGGGGAAGCTTTGCAGAAACCCTCCGGCTCCGGAGGTCAGCCCTTCGTTACTGTGCAGATACAGCAGCGAGACGTGACTGAAGTCTGCGCGCAGCACCGGCAGGTCACCGGTGATGATGGTCGGCAAGGTCAGTTCATAGCTGGGCTGAAGGTGCTGATTGAAGTCGTCCAGATTGGTTTCTCGGCGCCAGCCCCGTTCCACGATCCGTTTGAACTCATCCCGAATCCAATGTTCTTCCAGCAACTGCTGGGCGGTGAAGGGGGTCCCGCTGACCGGATGCAGGGCCGGGATGTCCGCTGTCCAGGCTGACAGGTCGTTTCTCAGTGTTTCGAACTCGGTCTCCAGGCGTGTCAGTTCTGTCCTGCCGTCGGTCAGAGTGCCGGGCAAAAGGTAAACAAACTCACTGGCTTGCTCTTGATCCATTCGCGGGTAAAGCGCTTGCGCTCGGCGAATATCGGCTTGCTCGGCAAAGACCCCGAAGTCATGACGGGTTCGGACGAAATGGATTTTTATCCGTTCGCGGTCATCGGCGCAAATCGGATTGTCCCCAAGGTCGAAGCCCTCTTGGGTGTTGCCGGGCAGCTTGAAGAGAGCGGCGGGCAGCTCCTGGATCCCGTTGTCATTGGGCAGAGCGGTTCGAAGGCGTAGGCGGGTCAGCAAGCCTGTCGGAAAATCAGATATACCGGTGTTTGCCACGTCGATGTAATTCAGGTTCGGCATGTTTTCGACATTGGGGAGAAGTCCCAGCGGGTTTTTGTACAGGTCCAGTGTCATCAGTTGGCTCTGCGCAGACAGCGTCGCCAGGCTCTCGGGGGTGAGGGTGATAGCGCAATCGCTGAGGATCATTCGTTGATCTGCGGCGATTGGCTGATGGTGTCCGGGAGATGGCCCAGGCTGAAGCTGCGCAAGGCCAGGCGACGCAAGCCTGAAAAGCTCCGCAGGAACTGGTGCACGCCGCTCGTGCCGCTATGGCCATTTATTGTCAGGGAGTCCACGCGGCTGGGGATTCGTGTGTGAGGCTCATGGGTGGGGCCGTTAGCATTTAAGAAGCCCTAGGAAAACTCATGAGCGCACGCGCCAGGCGTTACATGATTACCGCCATCGTCAAACCGGGATGAGTTAGTTCTCGACAGGCCTGCCTATTACCTGGCCCGGCAGTTTAAACTGCGCCTTTGCGACGCTATTTGTCGCATTGCCGTAAACCCGGGTCAAACCTGTGTTTGCGCTATAAGAAGTTGTCGCTTGGCGGCAAGGCCGGGCTGAAAACTGTCCTTACAATCCCCTCATCGCTCGCCAGTTTCAGGCGGGTGTTTCTCATCAGGAGACTCCGATGTCCGTTGAGCACGCTGCGGTACAACGCGCCGATTTCGACCAGGTAATGGTTCCCAACTACGCACCTGCCGCTTTCATTCCGGTACGTGGCGCCGGTTCCCGCGTTTGGGACCAGTCTGGCCGCGAGTTGATCGACTTCGCCGGCGGGATTGCGGTTAACGTATTGGGCCATGCGCACCCGGCACTGGTCGGTGCCTTGACCGAGCAAGCGAACAAGCTGTGGCACGTGTCCAACGTGTTCACCAATGAGCCGGCCCTGCGCCTGGCCCATAAGCTGATCGACGCGACCTTCGCCGAGCGCGTGTTCTTCTGCAACTCTGGCGCCGAAGCCAACGAGGCCGCTTTCAAGCTGGCCCGTCGTGTGGCTCACGATCGTTTCGGTCCAGAGAAGTACGAAATCATTGCCGCGCTGAACAGCTTCCACGGCCGTACCTTGTTCACCGTGAACGTCGGTGGCCAGTCGAAGTACTCCGATGGTTTCGGTCCGAAGATCACCGGTATCACTCACGTCAAGTTCAACGATCTGGAAGCGCTCAAAGCGGCCATTTCCGACAAGACCTGCGCGGTAGTGCTGGAGCCGATCCAGGGCGAAGGCGGCGTATTGCCGGCTGAACTTTCGTACCTGCAAGGCGCTCGTGAGCTGTGCACCGCACACAACGCGCTGCTGATTTTCGACGAAGTACAAACCGGCATGGGCCGCAGCGGTGAGCTGTTCGCTTACCAGCATTACGGCGTGACGCCGGACATTCTGACCAGCGCCAAGAGCCTGGGCGGTGGTTTCCCGATCGCGGCGATGCTGACCAGCGAAGCCCTGGCCAAACATCTGGTGGTCGGCACCCACGGCACCACCTACGGCGGCAACCCGCTGGCGTGCGCCGTGGCTGAAGCGGTCATCGACGTGGTCAACACGCCCGAAGTGCTGAACGGCGTCAAAGCCAAGCACGACCTGTTCAAGACTCGTCTGGAGCAGATCGGCGCCAAGTACGGTCTGTTCACTCAGGTGCGTGGCCTGGGCCTGCTGCTCGGTTGCGTGTTGAGCGACGCCTGGAAAGGCAAGGCCAAGGACATCTTCAACGCCGCTGAAAAAGAAGGCCTGATGATTCTGCAAGCCGGCCCGGACGTGATTCGTTTTGCGCCTAGCCTGGTGGTGGAAGACGCAGACATCGAGCAAGGTCTGGAGCGTTTCGAGCGCGCCGTGGCCAAACTGACTCAAGCCTGATCGACCCTTCGACGCCTGATCATTCAGGCGTCGAACCCAATTTTTATGCCGGGCCCGCTTTATGTGGGAGCGAGCTTGCTCGCGATGAGGGCCTTATAGCCAACATCTTTGTTGCCTGACAGGACGCAATCGCGAGCAAGCTCGCTCCCACAGGTGTCTCAAAGGCCGGCCCGGCTTATTTTCCTCAAAGAGTTTTTCGAGAAAGGAGTGACACCATGCTGGTGATGCGCCCCGCGCAAATGGCTGATCTGGGCGAGGTACAGCGTCTGGCTGCGGACAGCCCGATTGGTGTCACCTCCTTGCCGGATGATGTCGAACGCTTGAGCGACAAGATCGCAGCAAGTGAAGCCTCGTTCGCTGCCGAAGTCAGCTTCAACGGTGAAGAGAGTTATTTCTTCGTCCTCGAAGACACCGCCACCGGCAAACTGGCCGGCTGCTCGGCCATCGTCGCGTCGGCCGGTTATTCCGAGCCGTTCTACAGTTTCCGTAATGAAACCTTCGTGCACGCCTCTCGCGAGCTGAAGATTCATAACAAGATTCACGTGCTCTCCCAGTGCCACGACCTGACCGGCAACAGTCTGCTGACCAGCTTCTACGTGCTGCCGGAGCTGGTAGGTTCGGCCTGGTCGGAACTCAACTCCCGCGGTCGCCTGCTGTTCGTCGCCAGCCATCCGGAGCGCTTCGCCGATTCGGTGGTCACCGAGATCGTCGGTTACAGCGATGAAAATGGCGACTCGCCGTTCTGGGACGCCATCGGTCGCAACTTCTTCGACCTCAACTACTCCGCTGCCGAACGTCTGTGCGGGCTCAAGAGCCGGACCTTCCTCGCTGAGTTGATGCCGCATTACCCGATCTACGTACCGCTGTTGCCGGACGCCGCCCAAGAGGCGATGGGGCAGGTGCACCCACGGGCGCAGATCACCTTCGACATCCTGATGCGCGAAGGCTTCGAGACCGATCACTACATCGACATTTTCGACGGTGGCCCGACCCTGCATGCACGTGTCTCGGGCATCCGTTCGATCGCCCAGAGCCGTGTGGTGCCGGTGAAAATCGGTGAGCCGGTCAAAGGTGCCGGTCGTCAGTACCTGGTGGCCAACGCCCAGTTGCAGGATTACCGCGCCGTACTGCTCGAACTGGACTATGCGCCGGGCAAACCGGTGACGCTGGATCTTGAAGCCGCCGAGGCCCTGGGCGTCGGTGAAGGTGCCAGCGTGCGCCTGGTGGCGGTTTAACGCTGGAAAGAATGCTTAGAAAGCAGCGAGTTTCACGGGTGGCGCAAGCGGCCCGTTTGAGGAGATAGCATGATCGTTCGTCCCGTACGCAGCAGCGATTTACCCGCTCTGATCGACCTGGCCCGCAGCACCGGCACCGGCCTGACCACCTTGCCGGCCAACGAAGAGCGTCTGTCTCATCGGGTTGGCTGGGCTGAAAAGACCTTTCGCGGCGAAGCGGGGCGCGGCGACGCGGACTACCTGTTCGTGCTCGAAGACGATAACGGTCGGGTGGTGGGTATTTCCGCCATTGCCGGCGCTGTCGGCCTGCGTGAGCCTTGGTACAACTTCCGGGTCGGTCTGACCGTCAGCGCTTCGCAAGAGCTGAATATCTACCGCGAAATCCCGACGCTGTTCCTGGCCAACGACCTGACCGGCAATTCCGAGCTGTGCTCGTTGTTCCTGCACGCCGATTACCGTTCAGGCCTCAATGGCCGCATGCTGGCCAAGGCGCGGATGCTGTTCATCGCCGAATTCCCGGAGCTGTTCGGCAACAAGATCATCGCCGAGATGCGCGGTGTGTCCGACGAAGCCGGTCGTTCGCCGTTCTGGGAAAGCCTGGGTCGACACTTCTTCAAAATGGAATTCAGCCAGGCTGATTACCTGACGGGCGTGGGCAACAAGGCGTTCATCGCCGAGCTGATGCCGAAGTTCCCGCTGTACACCTGCTTCCTCTCTGAAGACGCGCGCAATGTGATCGGTAAGGTTCACCCTGACACCGAGCCGGCGCTGGCGATGCTCAAGAGCGAAGGTTTCAGCTACCAGGGTTACGTCGACATCTTCGACGCCGGTCCGGCCGTGGAATGCGAAACCGGCAAGATCCGTGCGGTCCGCGATAGCCAGGCGCTGGTGTTGGCCATCGGCACCCCAGGTGACGACGCCACACCTTTTCTGATTCACAACCGCAAACGCGAAGACTGCCGGATCACTGCCGCTCCAGCACGCTTTGCTGCCGGTACGCTGGTAGTCGACTCGTTGACCGCCAAACGTCTTCAACTCAATGCCGGCGATCAAGTACGTGCCGTGCCGTTGTCTGCTGCTCGGGAGTCGAAATAATGAATTCGCTATACATCGCAGGTGAATGGCTGGCTGGCCAGGGTGACGCCTTCGAATCGTTGAATCCGGTGACCCAGCAAGTGCTGTGGTCGGGGCAGGGCGCCAGTGCTGCTCAGGTCGAAAGCGCGGTGCAAGCTGCGCGTCAGGCGTTCCCGGCCTGGGCCAAACGCTCCCTGGAAGATCGTGTCGGTGTGCTGGAAGCGTTTGCCGCCAGCCTGAAAAAACACGCTGACGAGCTGGCTCACTGCATCGGTGAAGAAACCGGTAAACCACTGTGGGAAGCCGCGACTGAAGTGACCAGCATGGTCAACAAGATCGCCATTTCCGTACAGAGCTACCGCGAACGCACTGGTGAGAAGAGCGGCCCATTGGGCGACGCCACCGCTGTGCTGCGCCACAAACCTCACGGTGTGGTCGCGGTGTTTGGTCCTTACAACTTTCCTGGGCATTTGCCGAACGGTCATATCGTTCCTGCGTTGCTGGCCGGTAACAGCGTGCTGTTCAAGCCCAGCGAACTGACCCCGAAAGTCGCCGAGCTGACGGTCAAGTGCTGGATCGAAGCCGGCCTGCCGGCCGGTGTGCTGAACCTGCTGCAAGGCGCGCGTGAAACCGGGATCGCCCTGGCGGCCAATTCAGGCATCGACGGTCTGTTCTTCACCGGTTCCAGCCGTACCGGCAACCACCTGCATGCGCAGTTCTCCGGGCGTCCGGACAAGATCCTCGCGCTGGAGATGGGCGGCAACAACCCGCTGGTGGTCGATCAGGTCGCAGACCTCGACGCTGCGGTGTACACCATTATTCAGTCGGCGTTCATTTCCGCCGGTCAGCGTTGCACCTGCGCCCGTCGCTTGCTGGTACCGCAAGGCGCTTGGGGCGACACGCTGCTGGCGCGTCTGGTGGCGGTCAGCGCGACCATCGAAGTCGGTGCGTTCGATCAGCAACCCGCACCGTTCATGGGTTCGGTGGTTTCTCTGGCCGCCGCAAAAGCACTGATGGACGCGCAAGAACACTTGCTGGCCAACGGCGCCGTGTCGCTGCTGGAAATGACCCAGCCTCAGGCTAACGCCGCGTTGCTGACCCCAGGCATTCTTGACGTCAGCGCGGTCGCCAATCGTCCTGATGAAGAGCTGTTCGGCCCGTTGCTGCAAGTGATCCGCTACGCTGATTTCGAGGCGGCGATCGCTGAAGCCAACGACACCCAATACGGTCTGGCCGCCGGTTTGCTGTCGGATTCCGAAGCGCGTTATCAGCAGTTCTGGCTGGAAAGCCGCGCCGGTATCGTCAACTGGAACAAGCAGCTGACCGGCGCCGCGAGCAGCGCGCCATTCGGCGGTGTGGGTGCCTCGGGCAACCATCGCGCCAGCGCCTATTACGCGGCGGATTACTGCGCGTACCCGGTGGCCTCGCTGGAAACCCCGAGCCTGACCATGCCGGCCGCCCTGACCCCAGGCGTGCGGATGTCGTAAAGCCTTTTTGCGGGCACGCCCGCTCCCACAAGGACGATATAAATCCTGTGGGAGCGAGCTTGCTCCGGGCGGCGATCCGACGATAGCCGCGACTCGGTCTTACTGAACAGTTACTGAAGCCTATAACAACAGATTCTCGTGGAGCCTCGCTGATGAAATCCTATGAAGTCAATTTTGACGGTCTAGTGGGGCCGACCCATAACTACGGCGGTCTGTCCTACGGCAACGTCGCGTCCCAGAGCAACAGCCAGCAATCTTCCAATCCAAAGGAAGCGGCGCTGCAAGGCCTGGCGAAAATGAAAGCGCTGATGGAAATGGGCTTTCAGCAAGGCGTACTGGCGCCGCAAGAGCGCCCGGATGTGGCCGCCCTGCGTAACCTGGGTTTCAGCGGCACCGACGCACAAGTGATCGAGCAAGCCGCCAGGCAGGCGATGCCGTTGCTGGTTGCCAACTGCTCGGCGTCGAGCATGTGGGTGGCCAACGCCGCCACGGTCAGCCCGAGTGCCGATACCGCTGACGGTCGCGTGCATTTCACCGCCGCCAACCTCAACTGCAAATATCACCGCAGCATCGAACACCCGACCACCAGCCGCGTGCTGGGGGCGATGTTCGCTGACCAGAAACACTTCGCCCACCACGCAGCATTGCCTGCCGTGGCGCAGTTCGGTGACGAAGGTGCAGCCAACCACACGCGTTTCTGCCGTGAATACGGCGAAGCCGGTGTCGAGTTCTTCGTGTTCGGTCGCAGCGCGTTCGATACCCGCTACCCGGCACCGCAGAAGTACCCGGCGCGTCAGACCCTCGAAGCTTCGCAAGCGGTCGCTCGTCTGCACGGCTTGAGCGATGACGGCGTGGTGTACGCCCAGCAGAATCCTTCGGTGATTGACCAGGGTGTGTTCCACAACGACGTGATCGCAGTCGGTAACGGCGAAGCGCTGTTCTATCACGAGGATGCGTTCCTCGACACCGAGCAGATGCTTGCCGAACTGTCGGCCAAGCTTGCCAAGCGTGGCGGCCAGTTCAAGGCGATCTGCGTACCGAGCGCGCAGGTGTCGGTCGAAGACGCCGTGCGTTCTTACCTGTTCAACAGCCAGTTGCTGTCGCGCGCCGACGGTTCGATGCTGCTGATCGTGCCGCAAGAGTGCCAGAACAACCCGCGCGTCTGGCAGTACCTGCAAGAGCTGATCAGCTCGGGCGGCCTGATTCGCGAAGTGAAAGTCTTCGATCTCAAGCAAAGCATGCAGAACGGCGGTGGCCCGGCTTGCCTGCGGTTGCGTGTCGCACTGAATGAAACCGAGCTGGCGGCCGTCAACCCAGGGGTTATCATGACCGCGCCGTTGTATGGCACGCTGACCCAATGGGTCGACAAGCACTACCGTGACCGCATGACCGAAAACGATCTGGCGGACCCACAATTGTTGCTTGAGTGCCGGACGGCACTGGATGAACTGACGCAAATCCTTAAACTGGGCGCGGTTTATCCATTCCAGATCAATTGAAAGCCCGCGTCCTGCTCATGAAGAGTCGGACGCGTTGCTTTATCTCCAGATGAGAACGTAATAATGAGCGATACCCTGCAGCTGATTCTTGAAGACACCGACGGCACTCAACTGGAAACCACCTGCACCCGCGTTGCGGTCATGTGGCAAGGCAAAGAGTTGTGGATTCAGCACGACGGCCGTGGCCAGCTGCTGATCGGCGTTGATGTCGAAGAAGGTGATGCTGAATACGCCAACCTGCTGCTGCGCCCATTGGCGACTAATCTGGTAAGTCTGCAACTGGAAATGGAACCGGCTGAAATCGGTGACGAAGACCACGTGCACGGCCCGGATTGCAAGCACGATCACTAAGGAATTCGCTCTATGCTCGCCCTCGGCAAACTGCTTGAACTGACCCTCGCCGGCCGTGAACCGGCGGAGAAGACTCAACTGACTGTCGAAGGCGTGCGGATGCGCTGGCTGAGCGAAGGTGCGCTGGAAGTACGGCCACCGGAAGCTCGCGACAATGGCCTGGACTTGCTGTTGTCGGCTGGCATCCACGGTAATGAAACAGCGCCGATCGAGTTGCTCGATCGCCTGTTGCATGACATCGCCCGCGGTGAATTGAAGCCGCGTGCACGTATTCTGTTCCTGTTCG
Source organism: Pseudomonas sp. GW822-FHT02D10 (assembly GCF_058802345.1). Classification (NCBI taxonomy): domain Bacteria; kingdom Pseudomonadati; phylum Pseudomonadota; class Gammaproteobacteria; order Pseudomonadales; family Pseudomonadaceae; genus Pseudomonas; species Pseudomonas sp. GW822-FHT02D10. The sequence continues at coordinate 122,729 of NZ_JBXAOB010000015.1, read as the reverse complement.
GCAACCCCGAGGCCATGCGCCGCGGCGAGCGTTTTATCGAGCAGGATGTCAATCGGCTGTTCAACGGCCGTCACGAACTCAGCAGTGGTTCCGAAGCGCTGCGAGCCTGTGAGCTGGAGCGTCTGGCGGCGAGTTTCTTCAACCTGCCCGACCGCGCCCGTTTGCACTACGACCTGCACACCGCGATCCGTGGCTCGAAGATCGAGCAGTTCGCGCTGTATCCCTGGAAAGAAGGTCGCCAGCATTCCCGTCATGAACTGGCCCGCCTGCGCGCTGCCGGCATGGAGGCGGTGCTGTTGCAGAACAAGCCGTCCATCGTTTTCAGCTCGTACACCTACGACAAGCTCGATGCCGAGTCTTTCACCCTTGAACTGGGCAAGGCCCGGCCGTTCGGGCAGAACGAAGGGGTTAACGTCTCGCGTCTCGAAACCCTGTTGAAGCAGATCATCGAAGGCACCGAGCCGGAGTTGGCAGAAGATAGCCTGGAGGGTTTGCAGCTGTTCAGCGTGGCGCGGGAAATCATCAAGCACAGCGACAGCTTCCACTTGAACCTGCCGGCAGACATCGAGAATTTCTCGGAGCTGAAAAAGGGCTATCTGCTTGCCGAGGACATCGCCCAGACCCGCTGGATCGTCGAGGAGGAGGGGGCGCGAATCATCTTCCCGAACCCGAAGGTCAAGAACGGCCTGCGCGCCGGGATTTTGATAGTGCCGACGACAGCAGAAAACCTGATCTGATTCAGGCACCGATCTAATGCGGGGGCGGGCAAGCCCGCTACGCCGAATGACGTATCCCACGTAGGAGCTGCCGAAGGCTGCGATCTTTTGATCTTCAGCGGCCATCAGGCCCTCAAAAGATCGCAGCCTTCGGCAGCTCCTACGGGTTCGGTGTTTAGATGGCTACCGCACGCGGCTCGCTACGGCGCAAGGCGCGCATCTTGTGCAACGTATCGGCGCAGGTCTTCGCCGCTTCCTGACCCTTGTGCACGAAGTGTTCGAAGAAGAACTTCTGGTGCTCTTCACCGGCATGGAAGTGATGCGGGGTCAGCACGACCGAGAACACCGGCACTTCAGTTTCCAGCTGAACCTGCATCAGGCCGCTGATCACCGACTGGGCGACGAACTCGTGACGGTAGATGCCGCCGTCAACCACTAAACCTGCAGCGACGATGCCCGCGTAACGGCCGGACTTGGCCAGCAGCTTGGCGTGCAGTGGAATTTCAAAGGCGCCACCGACTTCAAAAAAGTCGATATCCGATTCCTGATAGCCCTGAGCGACCATCTCGCTGACGAAGCCCTTACGGCTTTGATCAACGATTTCCTTGTGCCAGCACGCCTGGATAAACGCTACGCGTTCGCCCTGATGGTTTTTGCTTTTGCTATCGATTGCGGTGGGTTGCATCTGTTCTGACTCCTGTTTGTGTGAAAAACAGGGCGTTATGAATCGAATGGGATTTAAGGGTCCGTGCAGGTCAAACGTGCAGTGCATGCGCGTTGCCCACGGACGGCCCTTTGGTGCCAATCCCGTTCTCTCTTCATCCGGACTATGACCGTCGGCCCCGGGATCACACCGGGTCTGCTGACCTTGCCGTCACCTGCTGCCGAAGCATCAGTGACACCAAGCGCTCGCGGGCTATGCGCATTGCGCGCAATTACCGCCGGTGGGGAGTTGCACCCCGCCCTGAGAACGTTTTGCTGCCAGATTTTCTGGCGGCGGAGCGTTTTTAACACATATTGGTGGGCTGCGCATCGCTGCTTTCTGATGATATATATCGGTTTTTCCGTTGGCTTGACTCGCCTTTTCCTGGCCCGGCCTTGATTAATCGTGGCTTTGGCCGCAGTAATCCTCTTCGAAACAGATTTCCTTTATCAGCAGCGACGTTAGCGTCCTATTCCGAGGCCTGATTCATGAGCGTTATCGATCTTCGTAGCGACACCGTCACCCAACCAACCGCAGGGATGCTCGACGCGATGGCCACGGCGGCCACCGGGGATGACGTTTACGGCGAAGATCCGACCGTCAATCAGCTTGAGGCGGAACTGGCCAGGCGTCTGGGGTTCGCCGCGGCGCTGTTCGTGCCGACGGGCACCATGAGCAACTTGCTGGGGCTGATGGCCCACTGCGAGCGCGGTGACGAGTACATCGTTGGTCAGCAGGCGCACACCTATAAGTACGAAGGTGGCGGGGCAGCGGTGCTGGGTTCGATCCAGCCGCAGCCGCTGGAAGTTCAAGCCGACGGTTCGCTGGACCTGGCTCAGGTCGCGGCGGCGATCAAGCCGGACGACTTCCACTTCGCCCGCACCCGTTTGCTGGCGCTGGAAAACACCATGCAAGGCAAGGTGTTGCCGCTGGAGTACCTGGCGCGGGCGCGCCGCTTTACCCATGAACACGGTTTGTCGCTGCACCTGGACGGCGCGCGGTTGTACAACGCAGCGGTCAAGCTGGGTGTTGATGCCCGGGAAATCACTCAGCACTTCGATTCGGTGTCGGTGTGCCTGTCCAAAGGACTTGGCGCGCCGATCGGTTCGGTACTCTGCGGTTCGGTCGAGTTGATCGGCAAGGCCCGACGTTTGCGCAAGATGGTCGGTGGCGGCATGCGCCAGGCCGGCATTCTCGCGGCGGCCGGCTTGTATGCGCTGGATCACAACGTGCAACGCCTGGCGGATGACCACGACAACGCGCAGTTTTTGGCTGAAGGCCTGCGCGCGGCGGGGTATACAGTCGAACCTGTACAGACCAACATGGTTTACGTACAGATGGGCGACAAGTGCGATGCGATCAAGGTATTTGCCGGTGAGCGCGGGATCAAGCTCAGCGCCGCCCCGCGCTTGCGCATGGTCACTCACATGGACGTCAGCCGGGCGCAGATCGAGCAGGTGATCGCGTCTTTCGTCGAGTTTTCGCAAAACTGAAGGTGTTAGCCGTCCAATTGACTGTTTGTATCGTACAAACACACTGTACCTGGTCACTAACGCCGATATAATGCGGCCCTTTGCCGTCGCTTCGTCCGTTGACGATTCGCACAGGCCTTTGGCCGCAGCCTCCGTGGAAGAACCTAATGAAAAGCGCAGAAATCCGTGAAGCCTTCCTTCGCTTCTTCGAAGAGCAAGGCCACACCCGTGTAGCCTCCAGCTCTTTGATTCCGGGCAACGACCCAACCCTGCTGTTCACTAACGCGGGGATGAACCAGTTCAAGGACTGCTTTCTGGGCCAGGAAAAACGCGCCTATACCCGCGCCGTCAGCAGCCAGAAGTGCGTTCGCGCCGGTGGCAAGCACAACGACCTGGAAAACGTCGGTTATACCGCTCGTCACCACACCTTCTTCGAAATGCTGGGTAACTTCAGCTTCGGTGACTACTTCAAGCGTGATGCGATCACCTACGCCTGGAATTTCCTGACCTCCGACAAGTGGCTGAACCTGCCGAAGGAAAAGCTCTGGGTCACGGTCTACGCCAGCGATGACGAGGCGTACGACATCTGGACCAAGGAAGTCGGGGTTCCGGCCGAGCGTATGGTGCGTATCGGCGACAACAAAGGCGCGCCGTACGCGTCCGACAACTTCTGGACCATGGGTGATACCGGCCCGTGCGGTCCTTGCACCGAGATTTTCTACGATCACGGCGCCGACATCTGGGGTGGCCCACCGGGTTCGCCGGAAGAAGACGGCGACCGTTACATCGAAATCTGGAACAACGTGTTCATGCAGTTCAACCGCACCGCCGATGGCGTGTTGCACCCGTTGCCAGCGCCATCGGTGGATACCGGCATGGGCCTGGAACGGATCAGTGCCGTGCTGCAGCACGTTCACTCGAACTATGAAATCGACCTGTTCCAGAGCCTGCTGAGCGCTTCGGCCAAGGCCATCGGTTGCACCAACGACAACCAGGCTTCGCTGAAAGTCGTGGCTGACCACATTCGTTCCTGCGGTTTCCTGATCGCCGATGGCGTGCTGCCGTCCAACGAAGGTCGCGGCTACGTGTTGCGTCGGATCATTCGCCGCGCTTGCCGTCACGGTAACAAGCTGGGCGCCAAGGGCAGTTTCTTCTATCAGATCGTTGGCGCACTGGTTGCCGAGATGGGCGAAGCCTTCCCTGAGCTGAAATCCCAGCAGGCGCACATCGAGCGCGTGCTGAAAGCCGAAGAAGAGCAGTTCGCCAAGACTCTGGAGCAAGGCCTGAAGATCCTCGAGCAGGATCTGGCCGAACTCAAAGGCGATGTGGTGCCAGGCGACGTAGTGTTCAAGTTGTACGACACCTACGGCTTCCCGATGGACCTGACCGGCGACATCGCTCGCGAGCGCAGCCTGACCATCGACGAAGCGGGCTTCGAGCGCGAAATGGAAGCCCAGCGCGTCCGTGCTCGTTCGGCCAGCTCCTTCGGCATGGACTACAACAGCCTGGTCAAGGTTGATGTGGCCACCGAGTTCACCGGTTACACCGCTCACAGCGGTTCGGCAAAAATCGTTGCTCTGTATAAAGACGGGCAATCGGTCGACGTACTGAGCGAAGGCGAAGAGGGCGTGGTCGTTCTCAATCAGACGCCGTTCTATGCGGAATCGGGTGGTCAGATCGGTGATTGCGGCTTCCTCCAGGCTGGCACTGCGCGTTTCGACGTGCGCGACACCACCAAGACCGGCGGCGCGTTCCTGCACCACGGTGTGCTGGATTCGGGCAGCCTGATCGTTGGCTCGCCGGTTCAGGCCCAGGTGGATGCCGACGTACGTCACGCCACTTCGCTGAACCACTCCGCCACTCACTTGCTGCACGCGGCATTGCGCCAGGTGCTGGGCGGGCACGTTCAGCAGAAAGGTTCGTTGGTCGACAGTCAGCGTCTACGCTTTGACTTCAGTCACTTTGAAGCGATCAAGCCTGAACAGCTCAAAGCGCTGGAAGAAATCGTCAACGCCGAGATTCGCAAGAACTCCGACGTTGAAACCGAAGAAACCGACATCGATACCGCCAAGCAAAAAGGCGCCATGGCGCTGTTCGGCGAGAAGTACGGCGACAGCGTGCGTGTGCTGAGCATGGGCGACTTTTCCGTCGAGCTGTGCGGTGGTATCCATGCCAATCGCACTGGCGACATCGGCCTGCTGAAAATCATCAGCGAAGGCGGTGTGGCTTCCGGCGTACGTCGTATTGAAGCAGTCACAGGCGCTGCGGCACTGGCTTACCTGAACGCTGCGGAAGAGCAACTCAAGGAAGCGGCCAACCTGGTCAAGGGCAGCCGCGACAACCTGATCGACAAGCTGTCGGCTGTGCTTGAGCGCAACCGTCTGCTGGAAAAGCAACTCGAGCAGTTGCAAGCCAAGGCCGCCAGTGCGGCGGGCGACGACCTGTCGGCTTCTGCCCAGGACGTCAAAGGCGTGAAAGTACTGGCCGTGCGTCTCGACGGTCAGGACGGCAAGGCGCTGCTGGCGCTGGTCGATCAACTGAAGAACAAACTCGGCCGCGCAGTGATCCTGCTCGGCAGTGTCCATGAGGAAAAGGTCGTGTTGGTTGCGGGTGTAACCAAGGACCTGACTGGCCAATTCAAAGCCGGTGATTTGATGAAGCAAGCCGCTGCAGCAGTGGGCGGGAAGGGCGGTGGTCGTCCGGACATGGCGCAAGGCGGCGGTACCGACGCTGGCGCACTGGATGCTGCATTGGCCCTGACCATGCCGTTTGTAGAGCAGGGTATTTAAGGCTGCGTGCCGAGCCCGTCGTCTAGTGGCGGGCTTCGCAGCTGTTTGAGTGATTAATGGGCGCCCTTCATGGGCAGAGGCGGCTTTGAAATGGCTTTGATCGTACAGAAATTTGGAGGCACCTCAGTCGGCACTGTCGAGAGAATCGAGCAGGTCGCCGACAAGGTTAAGAAATTCCGCGAAGCCGGCGATGACCTGGTGGTTGTGCTGTCTGCAATGAGCGGCGAGACCAACCGTCTGATCGATCTGGCCAAGCAAATCAGTGGCGGCGATCAACCGGTTCCGCGTGAGCTGGATGTCATCGTGTCCACCGGTGAGCAGGTGACGATTGCACTGCTGGCCATGGCGCTGATCAAGCGCGGCGTACCAGCGGTGTCGTACACCGGCAACCAGGTACGGATTCTGACGGATAGCGCGCACAATAAAGCGCGTATCTTGCAGATTGATGACCAGAAGATTCGCGGTGACCTGAAGGCCGGTCGCGTGGTGGTTGTCGCCGGTTTCCAGGGCGTCGACGAGCACGGCAACATCACCACCCTTGGTCGTGGCGGTTCCGACACCACCGGCGTGGCGCTGGCAGCGGCCCTGAAGGCTGATGAATGCCAGATCTACACCGATGTCGACGGTGTCTACACCACTGACCCGCGCGTGGTGTCCGTGGCTCAGCGCCTGGACAAGATCACCTTTGAAGAGATGCTGGAAATGGCCAGTCTCGGTTCCAAGGTGTTGCAGATCCGCGCGGTCGAGTTCGCCGGTAAGTACAACGTTCCGCTGCGCGTACTGCACAGCTTCAAGGAGGGTCCGGGCACCCTCATTACTATTGATGAAGAGGAATCCATGGAACAGCCGATCATTTCCGGCATCGCTTTCAACCGCGATGAAGCCAAGCTGACCATCCGTGGCGTGCCAGACACCCCGGGCGTGGCCTTCAAAATTCTCGGCCCGATCAGCGCCGCGAACATCGAAGTCGACATGATCGTGCAGAACGTTGCGCACGATAACACCACCGATTTCACCTTCACTGTGCACCGCAACGACTACCAGTCGGCCCAGACCGTGCTGGAAAACACCGCTCGCGAGATCGGTGCCCGTGAAGTCGTTGGTGACACCAAAATTGCCAAGGTATCGATCGTCGGCGTCGGCATGCGTTCTCACGCAGGCGTTGCCAGCCGCATGTTCGAAGCCCTGGCTAAAGAAACCATCAACATCCAGATGATCTCGACTTCGGAAATCAAGGTTTCCGTAGTGATCGAAGAGAAGTACCTGGAATTGGCTGTGCGCGCTCTGCACACGGCTTTCGAACTGGACGCACCGGCCCGCCAGGGCGAGTGATGCTCCTCTAAGGGCGCGGTCTGACCGCGCCCTTTGTTTTTTTGAGCGGCGCGACTGAAATCTGTTCTTTTGCTCGTGCTGGTCAATACTTAGGCGTGTAGGGCTACGATCGTTCTGGTTGTAGGTCGAACGCCTTTTTTTTGCAGACTGTTGTCCCTGAAATGAAATGCGTGAGGAGAAAGGTATGCTGATTCTGACTCGTCGGTGCGCAGAAAGCCTGATTATTGGTGATGGCGAAATCACCGTGACCGTGCTCGGCGTCAAAGGAAATCAAGTGCGTATTGGCGTTAACGCGCCTAAAGAGGTGGCTGTACACCGTGAGGAAATCTACCTGCGGATCAAGAAAGAGAAGGACGACGAACCAAGCCATTAATTTTTATCGTTTTTTATGTTTGCAAACGGGGAAAAGGTTGGTTAAGATACGCCCCGTGTTGCGGAGAGCTGGCCGAGTGGCCGAAGGCGCTCCCCTGCTAAGGGAGTACACCTCAAAAGGGTGTCGGGGGTTCGAATCCCCCGTTCTCCGCCATTATTCGTTTAGTACGTTGTAATCTGGCTTCTTCGGTAAGTTGTTGAAATTACTAGAAAAAAGCGCTTTACAAAAAGATTCAACGGCCTATAATGCGCGGCAACAAATGGCACTCGTAGCTCAGCTGGATAGAGTACTCGGCTACGAACCGAGCGGTCACAGGTTCGAATCCTGTCGAGTGCACCATTTAAGGGTTATTTGCAGTCATGCAGGTAACCTGGCTTCAACCAGTTGTGATCTGGTCTAAAAACACAAAATGCACTCGTAGCTCAGCTGGATAGAGTACTCGGCTACGAACCGAGCGGTCACAGGTTCGAATCCTGTCGAGTGCACCAAACACCAAAAAGCCTGCGTCTAACGCGGGCTTTTTGCTGTCTGGGATTTGCCTTTTACACATCCCTTCTCATCGAACGCGATTTGCGCGCTACGACCTTTCTTGCTGTCGTAGCGATAATTCGTCGTCGCGTTCCGAATACTGATCTTGTCTGGTTTACCGAGTGCGCTTTCAACTTCCTGCTGGCTCATGCCTGGAATGATCCGCTGATTGATGATTGCTTCGCGACGTTCCTTGGCACTGAGCATATTTCCGCATTTGTCATTGATTTGGCCGACAACGGTCGGATCTCTCGACGTGCTTTTAATACCTGATGTTTCCTGATGGTTGGCGCCGGGAAGTATTGCCTCGAATTTGAAAAGGTTTGGGTTGTAAATGTTCTGCCGTGACAGCGCCTCTCCGGGAGGGCAGCTCAGCGTCGTGTAGGTGATGCGGCCCTTGGCGTCTTCGCATCGATGTACGGTCGTTGCAGTGGCCTGCTGGGGTAGGTAGAGCAGGGCGATTAACAGGATTGCAAGTTTATTCCCGGGCATTGGGCGTCCTCCATGACGGTCACGATCAAGGGTAGTCACTGCATTTTTCAGCGGTGGCGTGTTTTCTTTTCAGGATGATTCGTCGCAGGTTCACGGATGCGGACAGTGCTCAGGTTTGCGTCGCAAGCGCTTGTTTCAGGCCGGATTTTTTAACGTTTAAAGCCCTCAAGCGGTGTATGATTGCGCCCGTCAGCCCCGCCGGGGCTTGTGGAATACCTCCATGGACTTACCCAGTAGTTGCTCAGTACCCCATTTTACCAATCATGAATTGACTGATTGATCCTTCCGGCGTGCCCCGCTGCTGGGAGTGGAGTTCGCCTATGACTGAAGTTGAAGTAAAGAAAACGCAAGAAAGCTTGCAAGACCGCCTCGCTCAAGTCGTTGAGCTGCTGCAGCGCCAGCGGGTGGTCGAAGACCTGACTCATTGCCAGGAAGGTCCTCATCACAATCGGGTCGAAAACCTGGTCCACCGGCAAAACCTCGTCGAGTTGCAACGCAAACTCGATGATCTGCACTCCGCCGACGTTGCTTACATCCTTGAAGCCTTGCCGCTCGCCGAGCGTCTGACTGTCTGGCAGTTGGTCAAGGCCGAGCGCGACGGCGACATTCTGCTCGAAGTATCCGACTCGGTTCGTGAAACCCTGATCGCCGACATGGATGATCAGGAGCTCCTGGCTGCGGCCAAGGAGATGGATGCCGACGAACTTGCTGACCTGGCCCCCGAGCTGCCGCGAGACGTCGTCCACGAGCTGATGGAAACCCTTGATGGCCAACAGCGTGAGCGCGTTCGCTCCGCGTTGTCCTATGACGAGGAGCAGGTCGGTGCATTGATGGACTTCGAGATGGTGACGATCCGCGAGGATGTCAGTCTCGAAGTGGTTCTGCGTTACTTGCGTCGCCTCAAAGAGCTGCCGGGTCATACCGACAAATTGTTCGTGGTTGACTACGACGGTGTGCTCAAAGGTGTGCTGCCGATCAAGCGACTGCTGGTCAACGATCCTGACAAGCAAGTCTCGGAAGTCATGGCCAGCGATCCGGTGAGTTTTCACCCGGATGAAGATGCCTACGATGCCGCGCAGGCTTTCGAGCGTTATGACTTGATTTCGGCGCCGGTGGTCGACAAGAACGACAAGCTCATTGGTCGTTTGACCATTGATGAAATGGTCGACCTGATTCGTGAAGAGAGCGAAAACGAAGTGCTCAACATGGCGGGTCTGCGTGAAGAGGAAGATATTTTCGCGTCAGTCTGGAAATCCCTGCGCAACCGCTGGGCCTGGCTGGCGATCAACCTGATTACCGCGTTTGTTGCGTCGCGAGTGATCGGGCTGTTTGAAGGGTCTATCGAGAAGCTGGTGGCGCTTGCAGCGTTGATGCCGATCGTTGCCGGTATTGGCGGTAATTCCGGCAACCAGACGATCACCATGATTGTTCGTGCCATGGCGCTCGATCAGGTCAGCACCGGTAACACCTCGCGCCTCATGCGCAAGGAGCTGGCAGTTGGTTTGATCAACGGTCTGGTTTGGGGTGGGGTCATTGGCGTGGTGGCCTACATGTTGTACGGCAGTTGGTCGCTGGGCGTGGTGATGACTGCCGCCATGACCTTGAACCTGTTGCTGGCGGCGTTGATGGGGGTCTTGATTCCGATGACCCTGGCGCGCTTTGGACGCGACCCTGCAATGGGCGCGAGCGTCATGATCACGGCCATGACCGACAGCGGCGGGTTTTTCATCTTCCTCGGGCTGGCGACAATCTTCCTGCTCTGAGTTTCAGGCAAAAAAAAGGTTCTTCACGGATTACCGGGAAGAACCTTTTTTATTTGCTTTGAAATTACATCATTGGGTAATCGATATAACCAACCGGGCCCTTGGCATAGAACAGTTCCGGACGCGCCTCATTCAGCGGTGCATCGGCCTTCAAACGTGCAGGCAAATCCGGGTTGGCAATGAACGGCACGCCGAAGGCGACCGCATCGGCCTTGCCGCTGGAGAGCCAGGCGTTGGCGCTGTCCTTGGTGAAGCGTTCGTTGGCAATGTACGGGCCGCCGAAGGCTGCTTTCAGTTGTGGGCCGAGGCTGTCGCCGGCTTCTTTCTCGCGGGAGCAAATGAACGCGATACCGCGTTTTCCCAGTTCGCGAGCGACGTAGGTGAAGGTTTCGGACAGGTTGTCGTCGCCCATGTCGTGGGAGTCGGCGCGGGGTGCCAGGTGCACACCGACGCGACCTGCGCCCCAGACTTCGATTGCGGCGTCGGTCACTTCCAGCAACAGGCGAGCACGGTTTTCCAGGGAACCCCCGTAATTGTCGGTGCGCTGGTTGGTGCTGCTTTGCAGGAATTGGTCGAGCAGGTAGCCGTTGGCGCCATGGATTTCCACGCCGTCGAAACCGGCAGCTTTGGCGTTTTCCGCACCGACGCGGTAAGCGTCGATGATGTCGGTGATTTCAGCAGTTTCCAGTGCGCGTGGCGTTGGGTAGTCGGCCAATGGGCGAACCAGGCTGACATGACCTTTTGGCTGGATGGCGCTCGGTGCAACCGGTGCTTCGCCGTTCAGGTAGGAGGGGTGGGAAACCCGGCCCACATGCCACAGTTGCAGGAAGATCTTGCCGCCGGCGCCGTGGACCGCTTTGGTCACGTTGCTCCAGCCACGCACCTGGTCGTTGGACCAGATGCCCGGGGTGTCCGGGTAGCCGACGCCCATCGGTGTGACCGAGGTGGCCTCGCTGAGGATCAGGCCGGCAGAGGCGCGCTGCACGTAGTATTCAGCCATCAGCGCGTTGGGTACACGGCCTTCGTCGGCGCGGCAGCGGGTCAGTGGCGCCATGATGATGCGGTTCGCCAGTTGCAGGTCGCCAAGCTTGATCGGATCGAAAATAGTCGTCATTTAATACAACCCTCGTGAGGTATCAGTTGGTAGCAGGGGCCAGTTCGGGATTACCGCTCTGACGGAAAGTAATCAGGGTTACCAGCAGGGCGAGTACCGCCAGTGCTGCTGCGGCGAGGGGCACGCTGGTCAGGCCGAAACCATGGGCGATGACGCTGCCGCCAACCCAGGCACCGAGTGCGTTGCCGACATTGAAAGCGCCGATGTTCAAGGTCGACACCAGGTTCGGTGCAGCCTTGCCGAAGGTCACTACATTCACTTGCAGGGCGGGGACGGCGGCAAAGCACGCGGTGGCCCAAAGGAACAGGGTGATTTCGCTCGGGATCAATGCGACGCTGGTCCAGGTCAGTACGGTGGAGACCAGCGCCATGCTGATGAACACACCGATCAGCGTCGCCGCCATGCCTTTGTCAGCCAGTTTGCCGCCGATGATGTTGCCGACTGTCAGGCCCAATCCGATGAGCATCAGGGTCCAGGTCACGCCGCGTGGCGAGACACCGGTAACTTCGCCCAACAGCGGTGCGACATAGGTGAACAAGGTGAAGACCGACGCGGCGAACAGTGCGGTCATGCTCAGCGACAGCCAGATCCCGGCGCCTTTGAGGGCCGCCAGTTCGGCGCGCATATCGAGCTTTTCTTCATCACGCTTGGCCGGCAGGAAACGGATCAGGCCGATCAGCGCAATCACGCCGATCACGGTCACCGCCCAGAAGGTCGAACGCCAGCCGGCTTCCTGACCCAACGCAGTGCCCAGCGGTACGCCCAGCACGTTGGCCAGGGTCAGGCCGGTGAACATCAGTGCGACGGCCGAAGCACGCTTGTTGGCGGGCACCAGACCTGCCGCCACCACCGAACCGATACCGAAGAACGCGCCATGGCACAGGGCGGTGACGACACGGGCGAACATCAGCACCTGGTAATCACTGGCCAGGGCGCAGAGCAGGTTGCCGACGATGAAAATGCCCATCAATGCGACCAGCGCAGCCTTGCGTGGCAGTCTGGCGGTGGCCAGTGCCATGAACGGCGCACCGATGGCCACGCCCAGGGCGTAGCCGGTCACCAGCCACCCGGCGCCAGGAATCGACACACCAAGGTCGGCCGCTACATCGGGCAGCAAGCCCATGATGACGAACTCGGTGGTGCCGATGGCGAAGGCACTCAGGGCCAGAATGAGTAGCGAGAGGGGCATGGTTGATTCCTTATCGGCGTACTGACGTAAAGGGTCAGAGCTCTTTGCTGAAGGTGCGGAGGAATTCCTGAATGGTTTCCTCGTTGCGTTTGAAAAAATGCCACTGGCCGACTTTACGGCTGCTGATCAGGCCGGCGCGTTGCAGGGTCGCCAGATGGGCGGAAACAGTGGATTGCGACAAACCGCAACGTTGATCGATCTGCCCGGCGCAGACGCCGTGCTCGTTGCTGTGGGACTGGTCGGGGAATTCGACGGTCGGGTCTTTCAGCCAGTGCAGGATGTCTCGCCGTACTGGGTGCGCCAGGGCTTTTATTATTTCGTCGAGGTCAATGGTGGGCATGGCAGTGCTCGGGTTTGGTAAAACGTTATATCGCGATGAGGCGAACTTTAAATCGTCAATTCGCGATATACCAATATGATTTTGGTCTGAGATCAGCCTGAATCGGTATATCGAGTTATAACGATATGTTGATTGTAAAAATACAAGGGGGCAGTGCTAAGCTGCGCCCATGAACTATCTCGCACATCTTCACCTCGGTGGCCAGCGTCCCGGTCAATTGCTCGGCAGTTTGTATGGCGACTTCGTCAAAGGTCGGCTGCAAGGGCAGTTCAATCCGGAGATCGAAGCAGCTATTCAGTTGCATCGCAGCATCGACGTGTTTACCGACCGTCATCCGTTGGTGGATGTCGCGTTGTCGCGGTTTTCTATCACCCGCCGGCGTTATGCCGGGATCGTGCTCGATGTGTTTTTCGACCATTGCCTGGCGCGGGATTGGGCGCTTTACGCCGACCAGCCGCTTTCGCAGTTCACCTCGGATGTGTATCGGGTGCTGGCCGCCGAACCGCAGTTGCCAGGGCGCCTGGCGCAGATCGCCCCGCACATGGCGGCGAATGACTGGCTCGGTTCTTATCGGGAGTTTGCGGTGCTGGACCAGGTGCTGCGGGGGATTTCACGGCGCCTGTCGCGGCCGGAAGAATTGGCCGCGGCGATGGAGGAGTTGGAGCGGTTGTATGAGCCGTTGAGAGATGATTTCCGGTTGTTCTATCCGCAGCTTCAGGAGTTTTCGGCGCAGCATCGGTAGATCAGGTCAAAAGATCGCAGCCTGCGGCAGCTCCTACAGGGTGTACGCCATCCCAATGTAGGAGCTGCCGCAGGCTGCGATCTTTTTCAGGCGGCGATCAGTTCGCCAGCGCGACGCGGTTCTGCAGGTTTTGCCACATCACCAAACAACGCCTTCTGCACCGCTTGCTGCGCCGCAAAGGCCAACGCTGCGCGTTCCTGGCCGTGGCAGGCAATCGGCTTGAGCAGATGGATTTCGACGTCCCCCTGATCGTTGGCGAACAAGCGCATCAAGTGGGAGAGCAGGTCGTCATCACCAATGAACGGTGCCAGCGGGTCGACCTGGCCGTCGCGCAGATAACGAACGGCCACCGGTTGCAGCGCCACGTCTGCATCGATGGCGGCGGACAGCAAGCGGCCGTGAAAGGTGCGCAACGAACGGCCATCAGTGGTGGTGCCTTCCGGGAACATCAGCAACGGGTGTTGTTGCTCCAGATGGCGGCTCATCTGTTTGCGGATCAACTGGCTGTCACCCGACCCCCGACGAATGAACAGGCTGCCAGCCTTGGCCGCGAGCCAGCCGGCGACCGGCCAGGTACGCACTTCGGCCTTGGACAGAAACGACAGCGGCGTGAGCATGCCCAGCAACGGGATGTCGGTCCACGACACATGGTTGCTGACCCAGAGCATCGGTTGTTGCGGCAGTTCGCCGTGAACCGTCACGCGAAAGGGCAGGGCATTGCTCAGCCGGGTCATGAAAAAACGCGACCAGCGTTGGCGTCGGACCATCGAGTTGGCCACACCCATGCGCTCGAACAGCCCGAACACGCTGGCCATGCTCAAGCCCAACGCCACCACCAGCAGCACTCGCGCGATCCGCGCGTACACCCGCAGCCGGCTCATCAGACTGCCGCCTTGAAATGCTTGGCGTAACGCGGGCACAGCTCGTCGCGCTTGAGCAGGATGAACACGTCGGCGACCTGGAAGTCTTCGTCCCAGCACGGCTCGCCACAGATCTTCGCACCCAGACGCATGTAGGCCTTGAGCAGTGGCGGCATTTCGGCAATTACGTTGGACGGGATATCGAGGGCCGGCAGCGGTTTTTTCGGTTCGGCGCGCAGGTGTTCGGTGCACAGATAACGTTCACGCAGGCGCTGCATGATCGCCTGGGCCTGAATCCCGCCGTCCTGCATCGGGATGCTCGCGCAACCCATCAGGTAACTGTAGCCGCCCTGATTCAGCACTTCGGCCAGTTCGCCCCAGAGCACGGCGATGGTGCCGCCGTTGCGGTAGGCCGGGTCGACGCAGGTGCGACCGATTTCCAGGATTGGGCCTTGCAGATGCACCAGACCGTGCAGGCTGAATTCTTCTTCGCTGTAAAAGCTCCCCAGGCTGCTGGCGGCCTGATGGTCGAGCAAGCGCGTGGTTGCCACCAGGCGTCCGGTATTCAAATCACGTACGCCAATGTGTGCGCAGTGAACATCATAGTCATCCATGTCCAGACCCAACTCTGCGCCCTTGAGCTTGGCGTTGAACTCGCCGCTGAAAACGTTGAAGCGCAGGGCCTGGGCTTCCTGCAACGCCTCGGCGCCGATCAGGCGTTCGGCTTGCAAGCGGCGTTCATTGCCGGTGTCGCTGATGCGGGCGATCTGAGTCATTGCGAATCTCCGTACGGGCTGCTCACCCGTCTTGGGTTGCAGTCGATCGACTTTGTTGTGCAAAGTCAGGCTATGTAGCCCCGGTGTCATCGCCATGAAGCTTTGGTGATGCTTGTGTGACAGCCCTTGAGGATCCGTTTATGCCATGGCAAGCCCTGTTGAACTGCGACCAGCGTCAGCCCGAAAACCCTGATCTGGCGGAGGGTTATGCGACGTTGCTGCAGGTGTTGGGCGCGGTGACGCCGTTCGAGCTGGCGGTGCGCGGCGGGCGGATGATGGCAACGCCGGGGCTGGCCTTTCTGGTGGGTTACCAGGCGGCGTTGCGCATGCTGTGGCCCAGCGCACCGCACAGTCTGGGGGCGCTGTGTGCGACCGAACAGCGCAGCCTGCGCCCGGCGGACATGCAAACCCGCCTCGCGGATCTGCGCTTGAGCGGTCGCAAGGATTTCGTCACCGCGGGCGATGCGGCGGATTGGTTACTGATTGTCGCGCGCAGCGAGGAGGCGGGCGAATCGGCGCGTTTGAGTCTGGCGGTGGTGTACCCCGGCGAACCGGGTGTACGGGTTGAAAAACTCCCGGCAATCCCATTGATGCCGGATATCAGCCACGGTCGGCTGCATCTCGAGAACGCGTTGTGTGAGTTGCTCGCCGGAGATGGCTGGGACGCGTACGTCAAACCGTTCCGCACCCTTGAAGACATCTATGTACTCAGCGCCATGAGTGCCTGGTTGTTCGGTGTCGGTCGGGACAACGACTGGCCGCAAAGCCTTCAACTGAAGTTGCTGGCGCTGTTGGCCGGGTGCGCGGAAGCCAGCCGCCAACCGCCGAATAGCAGCGCCGGACACGTGTTGCTGGGCGGGCTGTTTGCGCAGTTCGATGGGCTCAAGGCGCCGCTCAATGAAGCCTTTGCCGACGGACCACCGCAGTGGGCGGCGTTGTGGAAGCGCGATCAGACGGTGCTGGATCTGGCGGCAGGGGCGCGGGCCAAGCGGTTGGCCAAGGCATTGGCGGTGTATTGATGGGCCTCATCGCGAGCAGGCTCGCTCCCACAGGGATTTCGGTTGGTCACAGGATTTGTAGTCAGCACTGATCCATTGTGGGAGCGAGCCTGCTCGCGATGACGGTCTCACCGACAGCGCATTTCTCGAACTGTCATTTATCTCGACTACGCTCAGAGGGTTAATCCCTCTGAGTGTCTGCCGTGTTCAAACGCCTGCCTCTGCTGTTCATGTTGCTGGTCAGCCTTCCGCTTCTGGCAGAAAACTGGCCTGCCGAGCAATGGTCGCCCGGTCCGAAAATCAGCGGTCCGGCGCTTCAGGCGTTGGAGGATTACGCCTTTGCACGGCGCGACGACGTCAACCGCAAAGGCGTTCGCACCGATGCCTTGCTGGTGATTCGTGACGGGCAGTTGATCTACGAACGCTACGCCGGCCCCACGACTGTCGACACACCGCACCTGACCTGGTCCGTCAGTAAAAGCCTGATGGCCACGGTGCTGGGTGTGGCCTATGGCGAAGGCTTGTTCAAAATGCAGGACCCGGCGGCGAAGTTTTATCCACCCTTGCAGAGCCATCCGAATGTTTCCATCGCTGATCTGCTGCATTGGGCCTCGGGGCTGGACTGGCAGGAAAGTTATGAATATGCGCCGCTGAATTCTTCGGTGGTGGCGATGCTCTACACCCATGGACGCCAGGACATCGCTGCGTTCGCCGCCGACCATGACGAATTCAGCGCGCCGGGCGAGGCGTTTCGTTATTCCAGCGGCGACAGCAATCTATTGGCCGCAACGCTGAAAGCCATGGTCGGTGCGCAACGCTACGCCGACTATCCATGGACCGCGTTGTTCGACCCCTTGGGCATTCGCAGTGCAGTGTGGGAAACCGATGCCGCAGGGACCTTTGTTGCCTCGTCCTATACCTATATGACGGCACGCGATCTGGCGCGGATTGGCCTGTTGATGCAGCGCGATGGTCGTTGGCGCGAGCGGCAGTTGCTGCCCAAGGATTGGGTCGAGTTCAACCGCCAACCGTTCAATCGCTTCAAAACCAATTCGGATGAAGCCGTCCCCGGAGGGCATTGGTGGCTCAATCGTGCGGTCGACGGCGCGGAGAGACCCTGGGAGGACGCACCTGATGACACCTTCGCCGCACTCGGCCATTGGGGGCAGGCGCTGTATGTGGTGCCCAGCGAGAACCTGGTGATCGTGCGCTATGGCGATGATCGCGATGGCAGTTACGAGCACAACGAATTGCTCCGACGGGCACTGGCGGCATTCGCGCAGAAGGGGCAGCCATGAATCTCGCTTTTATTCGCCGTCGACCACGGCTCAGCGTGCTGCTGCTGTTGATCGCCGTGTTGCTCGGCTGGATCTGGCAGGAGCGGGTTGCGTTGTGGGCGTTCCCCGACATCATCAGCGCTTACACCGCCAAGCAATATTGCTCGTGCCGTTATGTCGAGAACAACCCGGCGGACTATTGCCAGGGTTATGTGAAACAGTATTTGCCCATCAGCGGGTTTCTCGATGACGCTCCAAACAAGCGCGTGACGGTCAGCGGCATGGGGCGCAGTCATATCGCCGCGTGGCTAGGGACTCGTCAGGGTTGTCGGTTGACGCCATAGAGGCGGTCTTTTGACGTGCGCGGTTTGCAAGCGCGTTCACTCAGGCTAAGGTTCGGCTCAGGTTTACTGGCCCATGAGTGTTTATGTTCAAGCGGTTTTGCTACACAGCCCTGGCCTTGCTGCCGTTGGCTTTTGTTACCTTGTCAGCCCACGCCGACTGGTACCGGGACGGTGAGTCTTCACGTCTGTCGGTGCCGGTGGGTGCGGTGCTGATTTTCACGGCGCGCTGACATGAAGGGGGCAGTGTTTCCCTGGCGCGAAGGCAATCTCTATGAGCTGTTGATTGATGGGCCGCAGTTTTTTCCACGGATGCTGGCGGCGATTGCCAAGGCGCAGGAACAGGTCGAGCTGGAGCTGTACCTGGTGGAGGCGGGCGTCTGCGCCGAGGCGATGGTTCAGGCGCTGGTGCAAGCCGCCGAGCGCGGTGTGCGCGTGCGTTGCCTGTTCGATGACTACGGCAGTCTGGCGTTCACCCTGAGTCTACGGCGACGCCTGATTGAGGCTGATGTGGAGCTGCGTTTCTACAATCGTTTGAGCTGGCGGCGCTGGGTGCGCAATCTTTATCGCGATCACCGCAAGTTGCTGTTGGTCGATCAGACGCTGGCGGTGGTCGGCGGCACGGGAGTCACCGACGAGTTCTGGACGCCCGGCCACGACACCAGCGAGTGGCATGAAGTGATGGTGGAAATCAGCGGCCCGCTGGTGCTCGACTGGCAGTTGCTGTTTGACCGTCAATGGATCGCCAACCGCCACCGCCGTGCCTGGAAACCTGCCTCTCACTTCGGTTTGTCGCGCTTGCCACGGGTGCCGTCGATGGGCGAGGGCATGGGCCGGGTGGCGTATGCCGACGCAAGGCAACACCGGGACATCCTGCAATCACTGTTTCGCGCGTTGAACAGCGGCCAGCGGCGGATCTGGCTGGCCACGCCTTACTTCTTGCCGACCTGGAAAGTCCGCCGCTCGCTGCGCAAGGCCGCCGCACGGGGCATCGATGTGTGCCTGTTGTTGACCGGGCCGCGCACCGATCACCCGTCGGTGCGCTACGCCGGGCATCGCTATTACCCACGCCTGCTCAAGGCCGGGGTGAAGATCTTCGAATACCAGCCGTGTTTCCTGCACCTGAAAATGGTCCTGATCGATGATTGGGTGAGCATCGGCTCGTGCAATTTCGATCACTGGAATTTGCGTTTCAACCTGGAAGGCAATCTGGAAGCCCTCGATCCGGCGCTGACCCTGGCGGTGGCGGCGAGTTTCGAGAAAGACTTTGCGTTAAGCCAAAGGGTCAGTCTTGAGGAGTGGCAACGCCGGCCGTTGTGGCGACGGATCAAGCAGCGGGTTTGGGGATGGGTGGATCGGTTGGTGGTGAATCTGCTGGATCGGCGGGGCTGAACACAATCCCCTACACGCCGAAAGCCAATGTGGGAGCGAGCTTGCTCGCGATGACGATTTCACCTTCAACATTGATGTTGACTGTTACTCCGCTATCGCGAGCAAGCTCGCTCCCACAGTTGATTTGTGTTGCCTGCGAGGTTAAAGCAACTCGAAGCTCTGCTGCGTCACGTCCTCGGAGTCGAGGCCGATCTGCACGTTGAACTTGCCAGGTTCTGCCGCGTATTTGAGCTGGGCGTTGTAGAACTTCAGGTCGTTCTCTACGATGGTGAAGTGGATGACTTTCTGTTCGCCGGCCTTGAGCATGACTTTCTGGAAGTTTTTCAGTTCTTTGAGCGGGCGGATCATCGAACCGGCCACGTCCTGGATATACAGCTGTACCACGGTTTCGCCGTCGCGCTTGCCGGTGTTTTTAACCGTCACGCTGGCGTCGATCTTGCCGGTCTTGTTCAGCGTGGTCGAGGACAGGGCCATGCCCGACAGGCTGAAGCTGGTGTAGCTCAGACCGTAGCCGAACGGATACAAGGGACCTGTGGTGTCATCGAAGTACTGCGAGGTGTAGTTGCCCGGTTTGCCAGGGGTGAACGGGCGACCGATGCTCAGGTGATTGTAGTAGGTTGGAATTTGCCCCACCGAACGCGGGATGCTGATCGGCAGTTTGCCGGACGGGTTGTAGTCACCGAACAGTACGTCAGCAATTGCGTTACCGCCTTCGGTGCCGGTGAACCAGGTTTCGAGGATCGCGTCAGCCTGTTCCTTCTCGTCGAGGATCGTCAGCGGACGGCCGTTCATCAGCACCAGTACCAGCGGTTTGCCGGTGGCTTTCAGGGCCTTGATCAGGTCGCGCTGGTTGGCCGGGATGTTCAGGTCGGTACGGCTCGATGACTCGTGAGACATGCCGCGCGATTCACCCACCGCCGCCACGATCACATCGGACTGCTGCGCGGCTTTCACCGCTTCGTCGATCATGACCTGCGCCGAACGCGGATCATCTACCACTTCCGGAGCATCGAAGTTGAGGAAGTTCAGGTAATCGAGGACTTTCTTGTCCGACGTGATGTTGGCGCCACGGGCGTAGGTCAGTTTGGCCTGATCGCCGAGGGCGCGGGTCATGCCGTCGAGCAGCGTCACCGACTGCGCAGGTCGGCCGGCGGCAGCCCAACTGCCCATCATGTCGATTGGCGCGTTGGCCAGCGGGCCGACCAGGACGATTTTCGCGGTTTTCTTCAACGGCAGGGTTTCGCCCTGGTTCTTCAGCAACACCATGCTGCGACGGGCAACGTCACGGGCTTCGGTGCGGTGCAGGCGGTTTTCGGCGTAGGTGTCGGCCGGGTCATCCTCAGCCTTGCCAATACGCAGGTACGGGTCTTTGAACAGACCCATGTCGTACTTGGCGCCCAGCACTTCACGCACGGCGTTGTCGATGTCGCTCTGTTCGATCTCGCCGGACTTCAGCAGTCCAGGCAGTTCCGTGCCGTAGAGCTTGTCGTTCATGCTCATGTCGATGCCGGCCTTGATCGCCAGCTTCGCCGCTTCACGACCGTCATGGGCCACGCCGTGATTGATCAGCTCGAAAATCGCCCCATGGTCACTGACCGCCAAGCCCTTGAAGCCCCACTCCTTGCGCAGCAGGTCCTGCATCAGCCACTTGTTGGCGGTGGCCGGCACGCCGTTGATCGAGTTCAGCGCAACCATCACCCCGCCGGCGCCGGCATCAATGGCGGCGCGGTACGGTGGCAGGTAGTCCTGGTACATTTTCGCCGGGCTCATGTCCACGATGTTGTAGTCACGACCACCTTCGACCGCGCCGTACAGAGCGAAGTGCTTGACGCTGGCCATGATGCTGTCGGCCGCGCTCGGGGTCTCGCCCTGGTAGGCCTTGACCATGACTTTGGCGATGCGCGAGACCAGGTAGGTGTCTTCACCGAAGCCTTCGGAGGTGCGACCCCAACGTGGGTCGCGGGAAATGTCGACCATCGGCGCGAAGGTGAGGTCGAGGCCGTCAGCCGCGGCTTCCTTGGCGGCGATGCGCCCGCTGCGGCCAATCGCGTCCATGTCCCAGCTCGAGGCCAGGGCCAGCGGGATCGGGAAAATGGTCCGATGGCCGTGGATCACGTCATAGGCGAAGAACATCGGGATCTTCAACCGGCTGTGCATGGCCGCGTCCTGCATCGGACGGTTTTCGGGACGCGTGATCGAGTTGAACGTACCGCCGATGTTGCCGGCGGCGATTTCCTTGCGGATCTGCTCGCGGGGCATTTCCGGGCCGATGCTGATCAGACGCAATTGGCCGATCTTTTCGTCCAGGGTCATCTGCTTCATCAGGTTGCTGACGAAAGCGTCCTTGTTCTCAATAGGTGCAGGCTTGGTGTCGGCCCATACCGAGTGACTGGCCAGGCTGATGGCAAGGCCCAGCAAACACAGCTTCTTCATGAATAGTGATCTCAAAAGCCTAAACGGACGCCGTGGTTACGCGCCGGTCAGCCGAAAATTAGGGAGCGTCTATTGTTGTTCGGATAAATGCAGCAAACTTCTGAACTCTTTTCGCGCTGGGCATCTTTTAGCCGATTGGCTCGATGCAATCCAGTGGCGGGGGCAGATTATGCCCCAGGACTCGGGGTTAGTGGTTTTAGAGGCGGCGGGTGATAACAATAATGAATGAGCATTCAACACCATGGCATTACTGAGTGAGTACGAACAGCGTCAGGTCGCCGAAGCGATTGCCCGTGTCGAGCGCGACACCGACGCTGAACTGGTCACCGTGCTCGCGGCCCGAGCCGACGACTACGCGTATATCCCATTGCTCTGGGCCAGCCTGCTGGCGCTGATCGTGCCGGGCATCGTGCACTACGTTTCCGGCTGGCTGAACATGCACACCTTGCTGCTGGTGCAGTGGGCGAGCTTCATCGTGCTGTGCCTGGTGTTTCGGATTCCGTCGATCACCACGCACCTGATCCCGCGTTCCGTGCGCCACTGGCGCGCCTCGAACCTGGCGCGTCGGCAGTTTCTGGAGCAGAACCTGCACCACACCGTCGGCAGCACCGGCATGCTGATATTCGTCTGCGAGGCCGAGCGTTATGTCGAGATTCTGGTGGACGAAGGGATTTCCAGACGGCTGGACAACACAACCTGGGAGCCGATCGTCGCAGCCTTCACCCGACAGGTGAAACAGGGTCAGACGTTGCAAGGCTTTGTCACCTGCATCGAGGCTTGTGGCGAGCTGCTCAAGGTGCATGTGCCCGTGACCCATGTGCGCAATGAGTTGCCGAATCGGTTGGTGGTGCTGGGCTGATTTTTTGGGAAGGTTGTGCCGTTGGGTAAATAACTGCGTGTCCCGACGCGCCATCCCCCCTAAAATACCCGCCATTCCCTGATCCGCACCGCCCGAGGCGTTTTTTACATGTCCGTTACCGCAGCTCCCGCCAGCCTCACGCCGGATCATCACGCACAATTTATCGACCTGCTGAGCACCAGCCTGGCGCAGAACGCCTTCATCAAACTGGTGCTGGCCAAGTACGTCGGCACTGAAGTCGACTTGCAGCGAATCATCATCAAGCAGCTGACGGTCAAGGAGCAGCCGTGCCTGTCCTTCGTCTATCGCTACAAGACGCGCGATATCACCAAGAATTTGCCGATCGAGGAGGGCGTGGCGACGATTGCTGCGTTGTTGCCGCAAGCATTCAAAAACGCTCACCTGCTGGCGCTGACCGATGAAGCCCAGCTCGAATACAGCAAAAAGGGCAAGAGCTCGCTGTTCAAGAGCAAACCTCAGCAACTGCGCGAAGTACCGTCCGCTGAGCACAACCGTGAGAAGAACCGCTTTCTGGACCTGACCCGGCCGTTTCTCGCGGACCTGGGTGTGACCAACAAGCAGCACGAGCTGATCCCGGCGATGTCGCGCAAGTGGAAGCAGATCAACAAGTTCATCGAAGTCTTCAGCCATGCGCTGACGTCTTCACCGCTGGCGCTGGATAAACCGGTACGGGTGGCGGACTTCGGTTCAGGCAAGGGCTACCTGACCTTCGCCATTCACGATTACCTGCGCAACACCTTGCACGCCGAAGGCATGGTCACCGGCGTCGAGTTGCGTGAAGACATGGTCACCCTGTGCAACACCGCTGCCGCGCGCCTGGAGCATCCGGGGCTGGTGTTCAAATGTGGTGATGTGCGCAGTGTGGCGCCGAGCGAGCTGGACGTGATGATCGCCCTGCATGCCTGTGACATCGCCACCGACTATGCGATCCACACCGGTATTCGCTCCGGTGCGGCGATTATCATGTGCTCGCCGTGCTGCCATAAGCAGATCCGCCTGCAAATCCAGAGCCCGGCGCTGCTCAAGCCGATGCTGCAATACGGTTTGCACCTCGGACAGCAGGCCGAAATGGTCACCGACAGCCTGCGCGCGTTGTTCCTCGAAGCCTGCGGTTATGAAACCAAGGTCTTCGAATTCATCTCTCTGGACCACACCAACAAGAACAAGATGATCCTGGCGGTCAAACGCGCGGAACCGGTGGACCCGGCCCAGCTGTTGGTGAAAATCCAGGAGCTCAAGGCGTTCTACCACATCAGCGAACATTGCCTGGAAACCCTGCTGCGGGCTGATGGCTACCTCTAACCCTGTGGGAGCGAGCTTGCTCGCGATGGCGGCGCTACATTCAGCATAAATGTTGAATGCTATGGCCCCTTCGCGAGCAAGCTCGCTCCCACATTAGGTTTGATGGCGGTCTTGCGCCCGAGCATCACGGTGGCGATCACCCCGACCGCAAACAGCCAGGTAATCGGTTCGATGTGTTCGCCAAAGAACAGCGCCGAGAACGCGATGGTGAAGAATATCTGCAGCAGCTGGATCTGACTGACCCGAGCAATGCCGCCCATCGCCAGCCCGGCGTACCAGGCGAAGAAACCGATGAACTGCGAGAACAGCGAAACGTAGCCGAACGCCCACCAGGTTTTCGCCGAAATTTCGCCTTGGTGCTGTAGCGCCAAATACGTCACCGGGCCGATCAATAGCGGTGTCGACAGCACCAGCGCCCAGCAGATCACCTGCCAGCCGCCCATCTCCTTGGCCAATCGGCCACCTTCGGCGTAGCCCAGACCACCAATGGCAATCGCCCCGAGCATCAACACATCACCGGCCTGGATGCTGCCGGCACCGCTGATCAGCGCATAACCCAAGACCAACGCGCTGCCCAAGGCGGCACAGGCCCAGAAGGCTTTCGACGGTCGTTCGTGGGACAACCACGCGGCATACAGCGCCACGCACAGTGGCTGCAAGCCGTTGACCAGTGCTCCATGGGACGCTGGCAGGGTTTGCATGGCCCAGGCCGAGAGCACCGGGAAACCAAGAATCACTCCAGCGATCACCAGGGTCAGGCCTTTGACCTGTTTCCAGGTCGGCCATTTCTCCCGCCGCCAGAGCAACAACAATGCTGCTGGAATCGCCGCGAACAAGGCTCGACCCAGACCATTGAGCAGCGGATGGACTTCTTGCACCACGATCCGGGTGAAGGGCAGGGTCAGGCTGAAGATGATGACGCCGAGCAGGCCAAGAGCCATGCCGGTGTTTTCGCGCGAGGACATAACGGTAACCAGAATTCGAAAGTGGCGGGAGAGCTTTCATCTAGCCATAAACCCCGGATTTACGCGCTTACAGCTGCGTGCAAAGTTATCCGTACAGTTGGGGGTAATCCCCCCAACGTAGGAGCTGCCGAAGGCTGCGATCTTTTAGCAATCCCTTAGCACCCCCAGCAGCACTACAGATCAAAAGATCAAAAGATCGCAGCCTGCGGCAGCTCCTACAAAAGCGTGGCGTAGGCGTAGTAGGCGGTTATTACCCATCCCTCCGGATTCGGACTACCTTGAATACTCCTTCCTGCCTAAGTCTTTACCAGAGGAGTCATCCCCATGGCCGCGAAAAAAATTCTGATGCTGGTCGGCGATTACGTCGAAGACTACGAAGTGATGGTGCCGTTTCAGGCGCTGCTGATGGTCGGTCATACGGTGCACGCGGTGTGCCCGGACAAAACCGCCGGGCAGACCGTGCGCACGGCGATCCATGACTTTGAAGGTGACCAGACCTACAGCGAGAAACCCGGTCACCTGTTCGCGCTGAACTTCGACTTCGCCAAGGTCGATGCGGCGGACTACGACGCGTTGCTGGTGCCGGGTGGTCGGGCGCCGGAATACCTGCGCTTGAACGAAAAAGTCCTGCAACTGGTGCAAGCCTTCGACAAGGCCGGTAAACCGATTGCGGCGGTCTGCCATGGCGCGCAATTGCTGGCGGCGGCAGGGATTCTTGAAGGTCGCGAATGCAGCGCTTATCCAGCCTGTGCACCCGAAGTGCGTTTGGCCGGTGGCACGTTTATCGATATTCCGGTGACGCAAGGTCACGTTCAGGGCAATCTGGCGACGGCCCCAGCCTGGCCGGCGCACCCGAGCTGGCTGGCCGGTTTCCTCGGTCTGCTGGGCACCAAAATCACTCTGTAAGCGGAGGCCTGCGCATGTGCGAGCTGTACGTCAAAGCCGACCCGATTCTGTACGAGTCACGCTCGCGCTCGCTGCGCATCTGCGGGGTGGTGACCACGCTGCGGTTGGAAAACCAGTTCTGGGACATCCTCAGCGAGATCGCCGAAGTTGATGGCATGACCACCAACCAGTTGATCGCCAAGCTCTATGAAGAGGTGATGGACTACCGCGGCGAAGTGGTGAATTTCGCTTCGTTCTTGCGGGTCAGTTGCACCCGGTATCTGAGTCAGCGCCGGGTGCAGACTCCCGAGTTGTCAGTGGTGCGCGCGGTGGTGAAGTAGGGTCGCCTGGTCTTTACTCTGAAGCGCGCAACCTCTCAATCGCCAAGGAGAACGAGCATGTCCGGATGGTACGAGTTGAGCAAAAGCATCAATGGCCAGTTCCGCTTTGTGCTGAAAGCGGCCAACGCCGAAACCATTCTCACCAGCGAGCTGTACACCACACGCAGCGCCGCTGATAGCGGCATCGCCTCGGTTCAGACCAATAGCCCACTGGATGAGCGCTACGAGAAAAAGTCCACCAAGGATGGCCATCCTTACTTCAACCTCAAGGCTGCCAACCAGCAGATCATCGGCAGCAGCGAGGCCTATTCCTCCGACGCCGCCCGGGAAAAAGGCATCGCCAGCGTCAAGGCCAACGGGCCGACCAGGGTGATCAAGGACAAGACCTTGCCGGTGTTTTGAAGACCCTGAAAACTCCCTGTGGGAGCGAGCTTGCTCGCGAAGGGGCCGATCGGCCGACACTAAACCTCGACGGGCACCGATAACGTCGGACTGCCGAGTGCATGTGTCTTCGAATCAAAAAACCGCAGTTCCACCGCAGTCCCTTCAAACACCTTCGCGTAATGCCGCTTCTGGCTCTGGATGAACGCCGCGCTGCGCGGGTAAATCGAGATCGCCACGGTTTTGGGTTGCGCCTGGCGCAGCGCATGAATGATGTGAGTGTCCTGCTTGCCGAGGCTGTGGCCGAAGATGCACAGCGCGTCGCTTTGCTTGAGCAACTGGTCGTAGCAGAACGACAGGTAATCCGAACTGCGGATGGTCTTGAGCTTGTCTTCAGAGGAGCCTTCGCTGACGAACAGTGGCACATCGTCGAGGGTTTTGATCGTGTTGTTGATCGCAAAACTGCCCAGCAGCGTGCCTTCGGTGGAGGTCAGTTTGCGTGCGGTGCCATCCTGATTGCGCACCAGATGCAGGCCGCCGTGCAGGTAAAGCACGCGGGTTTTATCGGCGGCGCTGGCGCTCAGGTCGAAGCTCGGTTCGGTGCCGTGAAACAGGTCGCTGATGGTGTCGGGTTTGTGCTGGATCGCCCAGTAGTTGAGCAGGTCATAGTTGGTGGTGAACACCGTCGGATACGTGCTCAATTCCTGATTGATCGCCGCCAGGCTTGTGGCCTGCACCAGGCGCCACGGGATGTGCAGCGCGTGCACGGTGTTGATCAGCGCTTCCTTGATCGCATAGTAGCGATTGCGCGGCGCAGCCGAGCTGACGGCCAGGGCCTTGTTGACCCTGCTGGTGGTTTTCAGCGCGCTCAGCACCTGTTCGAAACTGCGGGTTTGCATCGCGTCGAACACACTCAACTCGGACTGGCTCAAGGGCTTTTCCTCGACGGTGCGGGCGTTGTCGAACAGCGAGTCGTAACCGAAGTCATCCCACACCGCACGGCTGGCGCCGTTGCCCACCAGCAGGCCACTGAACGAGGTGGTTGCGCGCAACGCGTTCCAGTCTTCTAGTCGGGCATCAAATTCCTGGAAATCGGTCATCGCGTCGGTCATCTCAAGCAGGTGGGGTGCAGGGCGCAGACTTTATCACGACCGGGTGTTGAGCCAGATCAACATGCGCGGCGACTGATGGGTCGATCCTCTGGCCATCCGCTGAACCGGGGGTTGCCGGTTCGGCCCTATCGAAGAGGATCGGTCATGAGCAGCACGTTTTTCATTCCCGCCGTGAACATCATGGGCACCGGTTGTCTCGACGAAGCCATGAACGCCATTCGCAACTATGGCTTTCGCAAGGCCTTGATTGTGACGGACGCAGGATTGGCCAAGGCTGGCGTGGCAGCGTTGGTTGCAGAAAAGCTGGCGATGCAGGACATCGACTCGGTGATTTTCGACGGTGCCAAACCGAACCCGACCATCGCCAACGTCGAGAGCGGCCTGGAACTGCTCCAGCGCAGCCAGTGTGATTGCGTGATTTCCCTGGGTGGCGGCTCGCCGCACGACTGCGCCAAGGGCATCGCCCTGTGCGCCACCAACGGCGGCAAGATCGCCGATTACGAAGGTGTCGACCAATCGACCAAACCGCAATTGCCGCTGATCGCGATCAACACCACCGCCGGTACCGCCAGTGAGATGACCCGTTTCTGCATCATCACCGACGAATCGCGTCACGTGAAAATGGCCATCGTCGATCGCAACGTCACACCGTTGCTGTCGGTCAACGACCCGGCGCTGATGGTCGCCATGCCCAAAGGCCTGACAGCCGCCACCGGCATGGATGCCTTGACCCACGCCATCGAAGCTTACGTTTCCACGGCGGCCAACCCGATCACCGACGCGTGTGCGTTGAAAGCCATCGAGCTGATCAGCCGCAACCTGCGCCTGGCCGTGCGCGACGGCAGCGACATGATCGCCCGGGAAAACATGGCGTATGCGCAGTTCCTCGCCGGTATGGCGTTCAACAATGCTTCGTTGGGTTTCGTGCATGCCATGGCTCACCAGTTGGGCGGTTTCTATGACTTGCCCCATGGCGTCTGCAACGCGGTACTGCTGCCGCACGTGCAGAGCTTCAACGCCGCGGTCTGCGCTGAGCGCCTGGCGGTGGTGGCGCACGCTCTGGGTGCCGACACGTGCGGCGTCAGCCCGGAAGAGGGCGCCCAAGCGGCCATCGTGGCGATCCGTGCGTTGGCCAGGGATGTGCAGATCCCCGGCGGTTTGCGCGACCTCGGCGCCAAGCTGCAAGACATCCCGATTCTCGCCGCCAACGCCTTGAAAGACGCCTGCGGCCTGACCAACCCAAGGGCGGCGGATCAGCGGCAGATCGAGGAGATCTTTCGCAGCGCGTTTTGAAGTGCTGTGTTGAACAGGTTGAATCGGAAGATCGGGCAGGCGATAGTGCATGGCTGATTTTTTTGATTGATGACGTTCGCAAGGAACAGGGAATGACCTTGAAATACAGCTGGTTGGGATGTGTGGCAATGAGTGGTGCGCTGGGCGCGACCCAGGCGTACGCAGAGTGCGAAACACCGCCGTTGCCCGAGGGGGTGCCGGGCTATTCGGTGTGCAAGGACTGGCCGGCCTACGACGGCCAGACCATCACCGCTCTGTCGCAGATTGAACCGGACCCAACCCTGAACGATGCGCCGGACGGCACCGGGATGTACGACTTGAAACTGGCTGTGGTTTCCAACGCCGACGGCAAGCCGCTGGCCCGCTATTCCAAAGCCTCGGTGTTCAGTTCCGATGCCGTCCGGTTCGATGGGCTGAGTATCGACACAGCACGCTACAAACTCACCTCCGACCTGCGAGCGTTTGGCGTGCGTGCAGGCTTCACCGGCTCGTCGCGGGCCAACCCTTTCGATGAGGCCTGGCTGTCGCTGTATGTGCGCGAAGGCAACTCGTTGCGCCCGGTGCTGGAACAACTGGTGATCGAGTCCGGTAGCGGCGAGTGGGATACCAACTGCGCCGGCGAGTTCTCGCGCACCAAACGCACCCTGGATATAGCCAAAACCAGCAGCCATGGCTTCGCTGACCTGATCGTCAAATCGGTGACCACCGGCTCGCTGAACAGCGTGAAAAACGGCGAATGTGAGTACAAGGATACGGTGGGGAAAACGGTACTGACGACGCTGCGTTATGACGGTCAACAGTATGTTGTTCCGAAAGAGTTAAAAGGGCTCTAAGCCGATGCTCTCAGGCCTCAACCACCTGACCCTGGCGGTCACCGACCTCGACCGCAGCGTGGCGTTCTATCAGGGCTTGTTGCAACTGCATCTCGACGCCACGTGGGACAGTGGCGCCTATCTGTCGTTGCCGGGGTTGTGGCTGTGTCTGTCTCTCGATCCGCTGCGCGAGCCTGAGGCGGCGGTCGATTACACGCATTACGCGTTCAGCGTCGGCGCCAGCGACTTCCCGGTGTTCGTTGAACGACTGCGAGCAGCTGCAGTTCTAGAGTGGCGAGACAATCGCAGCGAAGGCGCGTCGTTCTATTTTCTGGATCCAGATGGGCACAAGCTTGAAGCCCATGTCGGGGATCTGGCGTCGCGACTGGAGGCGTGTCGCCGGAAACCTTATGCCGGGATGAAGTTTTTCACGTCGTAACAGGGCGGTATCGCCGCGTACGCTATTCTGATCGGCAGTGTGGGCACTCGTCGGGTACGCACGCTGTATCAGCGTCATGAGCTGGCAATTACCCGGATTGGCGGGGTAATGTTCATCGGCTTCGCCGTCGACACCTTGCTTCACGCGGTGCAGGGGTTGTTGGCGAACAAGGTTTGAGGCTGCACGCAGGGCTGCGACAGCTGCATCGGGACATCCGTTTTTAGCGGTGGCCGGGTCCAGGGATTGATACTCACGGCTGCACTTTTGGACGGTATCTATCCACGATGACCACCAGAAACTCCGCGCCGCTGGCGAGCTACATCGATCTTTTGCTCGACGTCGTGTGTGCGGTCGATAGCCAGGGACGTTTCGTCTTTGTCAGCGCCGCCTGCGAGCAAGTGTTCGGTTACACCCCGGACGAGCTGATCGGCCAGCCGATGATCGAGATGGTCCACCCGGCCGATCGCCAGCGGACCCTGGACGCCGCCCGGGAAATCATGCGCGGCCAGCCCAACCCGAACTTCGAAAACCGCTACCTGCGCAAGGATGGTCAGGTGGTGCATGTGCTCTGGTCGGCGCGTTGGTCGGAAGTCGACCAATTACGCATTGCTGTGGCCCGTGACATCACCGAGCGCAAACAGGCCGAGTCCCGGCAGGCCGCGTTGTACGCGATCTCCGAAGCCGCCCATGCCGCTGAGGATCTGCTGGCGCTGTTCAAGCGCATTCATCAACTGATCGGCGAATGGTTACCGGCGCTTAACTTCTCGGTGGCGCTCTATGACGAGCACTGCGAGCAATTGAATTTCCCGTACCACGTCGACGATCACGAGCACGATCCGGTGTTCAGCGTTACCGGCCGGCTCTGCGCCGAAGTGATTCGCACAGGGCAGCCGGTACTGGTGACGCCCGACCACCCTGTCGCGACGCCCGGATTTTGCGATGTCGCCAATGGCCAGGATTCACCCTGCTGGCTGGGCGTGCCGCTGAACTCACAGAAAGGCACCATCGGTGCGCTGATCGTCAAAAGCGTACCGGGTGGCGAACGCTATACCGAGCGCGACAAGGAGCTGCTGCAATACGTTTGTGCCCAGGTTGCGGCGGCCATTGAACGCAAACAATTGCACAGTCGACTGCAATACATGGCGCAGCACGACCAATTGACCCGTTTGCCGAATCGCGAACTGTTGCGTGAACGCATGAATGCCGCCCTCGGCAAAGCTAGAAAAGAGTGCGGACGCATGGCGTTGCTGTACGTCGACCTGGACCATTTCAAGCAGGTCAATGACACCTACGGCCATGGCATCGGCGACATGTTGCTGCAAGCGGTGGCCAATCGACTGCAAGGCTGCGTGCGTGAGTCCGACACGGTGGCGCGCATTGGGGGGGATGAATTTGTCGTCCTGCTCGACAGTGTTCAGGCCGCCGAAGACGCGGCGCGGGTGGCGATCAAAATCCGTCAGGTGCTTGGCCAGCCGATGCGTCTGGACAGCCACAGCCTGAACATTCTGCCGAGTATCGGCATCGCGCTTTACCCCGAGCATGGCAGCGAAGAAAAGCAATTGTTCAAGCACGCGGATGAGGCCATGTACGCCGCCAAGCGTCTGAGCGGACGTCTGGATCGAGTTTGACTTGGCTTCCATGCAGGGCACCGTTCGTCGCGGCAGGTTCAACTTTTCTAAACCTTTGTGGCGTTTCAACTTCAGACGTTAAACGGGGATGCCCGCTGCAATCATTTGCCTGTTCGAGGAGGGCGCGACCATGAACCGTATGGCCAGCCAATTACCGACCATCAGTTTTGCCGTGTTGCTGGGCTTGGGCGCCAGCAGCGCTTTTGCTCAATCGCCAGCCGAATTCATCAACGAAGCTTGGGCCAAAGGCATGGCCGACATCGAAGCCAGCCGCCTGGCTCACCAGAAAACCGAGTCCAAAGAGATCAAGGATTACGCGATTGTGGTGATCAATGACCGCACCACGGCCAACCAGCATTTAGCGAAAATCGCCAAAAAACTCGATCTGCCCGTTGCCCCCAGAGATGAGGTGGCCAGCAAGGCCAAGGCGTTGATTCCTGAGGTCAAGGAGGGCGATTCGTTCGACGCAGCCTTCGTCGCCAGTCAGGTACAGACTACCCAAGAGGCCATCGAGCAACTGCAGCGAGAAGCCCAAACCACCGATGTGCTGGAGATCAAGGCCTTCGCCGCAGAAACCCTGCCCAAACTCGAAAACCACCTGCAAATGGCCAAAGCCCTTCAGGCCAGCCGGCAAGTGGGTCGGGTGGATGGTTGATGCAGGCGCTGATCAACACCGATTCAATTCCTGCTGGTGCTTGTCAGCAGCAGGTGAACCCTCCTGCGAAATTGTTTCGCGGTCACCGATGCTGCGGTATTGGCTGCGCAACGTTTCCAACCCCCCGCGTCGCGTTTTGCGATTCTTTGGTAGAGCGCGGTCATTCATCTTCCTAAACGGCGATATGACCATCCCTGTCTTTCGTATTCGTAGGAACTCTCTTCTTCTAACCTCGATCCTCGTTCGGTTTCTTTCTTTGTGCCGGTTTGTGTCTAGTATCAATGGCAGTCGATTTGCCAGCATGCACATACACGGATCGGAAACAGGTAAGAGGCCACTCATGGAATTTATCGAAAAGCTTGCAAGTCTCGCTGCAAAAGTTCGCTTGCAAGGGGCTGCAATTCAGACGGAAGAAGCGACCAAAAATGCTTTTGTCATGCCTTTTATCAGCACGGTGCTGGGCTACGACGTTTTTGACCCGTCAGAGGTGACCCCTGAATTCGTTTGTGATGTTGGAACCAAGAAGGGAGAGAAAATCGATTACGCGATCATGAAGGAAGGGGAAGTTCAGATCCTGATCGAGTGCAAAAAAATTGGCGAACCACTGCACGTCAATCACGCATCCCAGCTGTTCCGTTACTTCCACGTCACCAGCGCCCGAATCTCGATCCTCACCAACGGTCAGATCTACAAGTTCTTTACGGACCTGGACGCCCCCAACAAAATGGACGAAAAGCCTTTTCTGGAACTCGATCTGCTCGATATTGACGAGTATTCAGTTCCGGAACTGACGAAGCTGACCAAGTCCGCATTCGACGTCGACTCGATCATCAGCGCAGCGGGCGAGTTGAAATATGTCAGCCAGATCAAAAAAGTGATTGCAGCCCAAGTCAGCAAACCTGATGACGATTTCGTAAAAGTCTTTGCCTCCAGGGTTTACGACGGTGTGATCACACAAAAAGTCCGGGAGCAACTTCAGGAATTGACGAGAAAGGCCGTCGTGCAGTTTCTCAACGACCAGATCAATGATCGTCTCAAATCAGCCATGAGCGGAGCCATCCAGCCTAGCCTGACTTCATTGCCGGCAACAGGTGCAAGTACCTCTGAACCGAATGAGCGTAATGAGTCGGATGACAAGGTGTTGACCACGCTCGAAGAACTGGAGGGTTATCACATTGTTCGCGCGGTGGTGCGTTCGGTAGTCGATGCAAAACGCATCGTACAGCGCGACACGCAAAGCTATTTCGGTATCTTGCTCGATGACAACAACCGCAAACCGATCTGCCGTCTGCACTTCAATCGGTCACAGAAGTACATTGGTATCTTCGACGAAGAGAAGAACGAAACCCGCCATCCGATCAATTCGGTCGATGATATTTACGAGTATTCGGATCGATTGAAAAAGACAGTTGGGTATTACGATTAGTTGCAGCAGGAAAAACTGAAAACCGGCTATTGAAGCCGGTTTTTTGTTTAGCCCGACAGCTTCACCCCAACCGTCCAACGGAAATACCCCAGTGCCTCACAGCTGCTGTTCACCAGCATGAAACTCAGCTCGCACTGCTCGACACCTGCGCTCAGCTGCTGGCAGTGCCAGTAGTGGTCGTCGGCTTTCACTGCGACCGGTTCGGTGGGGGTTTCCGGGTTGGGGGCGGGCAAGGTCTGGCCGTTATGTACCACCAGTTGCGGTTTTGAGAACACCCCGGCATTGCCCACGGACAGGGCGTAAAACACCACGCTGTGTTCGGCGTGCAGGCCGACGGTTCGGCCACGCAAATGGAAGGCTTTTGCGGAGTTTGCGGCGAGCTCAAGGCAGGAGCCCTTGGCCTCTGGCGTTGTCCCTTGGGTTATGCCAAAGGCGAAAATGAAGCCGTCTTCGATCACGGTCGGGTTCTGGGGATCGAGGCTCGGTTTTGGGTAGCGAGTGAGCAGGGTTTCGGCGTCGACAATAAGCAACACATTGGTTGCCTGCTCAGTGCTGGGTGACGGGCTTGCGCTGGTATCTGTGGACATCACGGCTTCCTTTCATGATGTGGGTGGATCGCGGCGCACCGCTGCGGCTTACGCAAGACATCCAGTTCCAGTCGGGGCGCGAGACAGAGGAGAAAGCCCCTTGTCGCCAAGGGGCCGTCCAGATCAGTTATGGATGGTGATGAACGGATCCCACGAGCAGCAACCTACAATCTGGCAGTCCCGGTTCACAATCAGGAAGTTGAAGTGATAGGTCACGCTGCCGGTAGAAAGGGTTTCCGAAGACCAGTAATGGTTATCGACTTTCTGGCAGCTAGGCACTGACGGGTTGCTGGTGTTTGGCACGGCAACACAGGCGGTGGCCTTGCGCGGTGTCGGTGTCGAGATCAGCTCATTACCAGCGTTGCCGATGAACTTGTAGAAAATCACCGCGGTTTCGAAGCTCTGCGACAGGCTGGTTTCGCGCCAGCGAATCAAGTCACCGACCGAGGCTTTCAAATTCAGTTCGCCACCGGCCTGGCCATTGATCACGTTGTCCCGGTTGGTGACCATGTACACGTGATTGACATCAATCATTGTTGGTGCGGCAGGGTTTTTGCTGATGTTCGGGTAGTTTTTCAGAATGGTTTCGGTGTCGATCGAAACAAGCACATCCGTGACTCGAGACATAGTAAAGCTCCTTGTTCATAGTGAGCGCCTGGCATCTACCAGACGCAACAACGCTTGATTGCCTTGCGGCTGTTGTAAGCGCGCTACTACGGGGAACCCACCGATCACAGGGTACGAGCTGGTCTGGCTCCTTGCCTATAAAAGTGACGGGCCCGGGTTCCTTCCAACAGGCCGCGTCTGCACTATAGATGCCGATCTGAAGCTGTCAAAACAGAGGGCGCTTCGTTCGACGAGCGGTCGTTTTTCTTCTGGCTTCCGATGATTTGGCGATAAGGAAACAGCGATCCAGAACGTTTCCAAAGTCTCCATTTCCGTCTAAACCGTGTGCCATTGAGCAACGATTACCGATCCCGGCAGCTTCGCTTCCAGGGTGCTGGCGAACTGATCGTCGATGGTGTTGAGCAGGCCTTGCGCCGGTGTACGACCCAAGCTGATGAGTAGTCACTCTCTTGTT
The DNA here is from genome assembly GCF_058802345.1 of Pseudomonas sp. GW822-FHT02D10. Taxonomy (NCBI): domain Bacteria; kingdom Pseudomonadati; phylum Pseudomonadota; class Gammaproteobacteria; order Pseudomonadales; family Pseudomonadaceae; genus Pseudomonas; species Pseudomonas sp. GW822-FHT02D10. Next base: position 87,312 of record NZ_JBXAOB010000015.1, on the reverse strand, counting down.
GTAGTAGACGGTGCTCCGTTACATCTTGAAGCGATCGCCACGTTTATAGCCGAGGTCTGTGCGAGGGTCTTCGGGGGGAATTGTTAGATGAAATTTCCTACATTGAGGAATCCTAAGTTCTTACGCTGATCAGATTAACTGCACAGCATTTGAATACGCCTTCTGCGACAGAGGCTTTGAATCTGCTGACGGGTTCAGGCATTAGACAGATTTCAGCTGGTACAAATATTCCTACGCCAAGCAGGAGCGCGGCGGTAAAGGGGGCATGGTTTTACGGGTTCACTCAATAGGCGGCTAAGCCTCGGGAGGCAGCATGTTGTTACGTTACGCGGCATGGGTAGCGGTGGTCGTAGCGGCGTCAGGTTGCGTACAAGAGCGAGTGGTTTATGAGCGACGCCCGCCGCCGCGCGAGTACGTCGAAGTCATCGCACCGCAGCCGCCACCGGTCCAGGTGATCGAAGTGGAGCCCGCGGGCCGACCGGGTTATGTCTGGTCGCACGGTTACTGGCGCTGGGCCGGCGGACGTTATGTCGCCGTTCGCGGGCACTGGGAGCCGGTACGCCCGGGCTATCGTTATGTGCACCCGCATTGGGAACAGCGCAACGATGGCTGGCACTGGCGAGTGGGCGGCTGGGTCAACTAGATCCAGCGTTTTGCCAAATGAAAAAAAGCGACCCGAAGGTTAATGCCTGTCAGTTAAGAAAAAAAAAGCCAGCACATGGCTGGCTTGAGCTTTCGGGATGTAATCAGGAGGCGTCTGCGGCCATTTCGGCGTCATGGGCAATCAGCGAAACCAGTGCGTTTTGCTGGCGGTGGGAGAGTTGACGGAAACGTTGAAGCAGTTCACGTTCGTGCAGTGACAGCTCTGGGCTGTCCAGGCGCATGCTCAATTCTTCGCCCAGCGCGCCTTCCTGAATAAGACTCTGCTCCAGGCGCGCGATGATCTCGGAATTCATGCTGCGGTGATGATTGCGAGCCACCTCGGCAATGCGTTCACGCATCCCGTCTGGCAGACGTACGACGAACTTGTCAGCCGTACGGCTGGAATAAATTGCCTGTTTCAATGGGCGCATATATTTAACCGGTTAGTTCAGGGGAGCGGTTCTCGGAATTGGCCGCAGGATGTCAGTAGGACAAGCTTCGTTACCAAATGTTCAACCTGAATTGATAAGAGGCCCGCATCATGCCTCAAAGTTGCCAGATCATTGGCGTCAATTCTGTGACAAATATTGAACTGGAAGCAGGCGTTATGCCAGCACCAATTATCAGAAATGCGGACTGGTTTGAAAACAGTCACCAGGCCGTACATCTGACCGCGTCCTCTTTGCCGTCAGATGGGTGCTTGAACACCCCTGAACGTGCATGCTATGCGGATACGATCTTCGTTCCTTACCTGATACAGAATAGTGGCAAATGGCCGATTTACTAGGGCGAGCAAGCAATGCGAGATGATATCGGGACGCGCGGCAGACTTATTTACGTGATGGGGCCGTCCGGCTCCGGCAAGGACAGCCTGATCGATGCCGCCCGCGATTCTCTGCTTCACCTCAATTGCGTTGTGGCGCGCAGGGTGATTACCCGGTCGGCTGAATCGGTCGGCGAAGACGCTTTGGGTGTATCTACGGAGCAATTTGCTCAGATGAGGCGCGAGGGCAGTTTTGCACTGTGCTGGCATGCCAATGGGCTTGATTACGGCATTCCGGCAGAGATCGATCAGTGGTTGAGTGAAGGCCGCCATGTACTGATCAACGGCTCAAGAGCTCATTTGCCTGAAGCTATGGCGCGTTATCCTACACTGTTACCCATATTGCTCACGGTCAATACAGAGGCTCTGCGCAAGCGTCTTGAACGGCGAGGGCGCGAGAGCGCTGAGGAAATCGACGCCCGACTCGAGCGCAATGTCCTGTTTTCAACGGATGCTGCTCAGGAATACTCGGAAGGGATTTTTCAGTTGGACAATTCTGACGAGCTTCCAACGGCTGTCGACAACTTGCTGACTCTATTGATGCGAGAGGGTATCAGCGCCAAGCCGGATCGCATTTGAGCCTGTGATCGAGGCCGGATGGCGCAATGTATCCAGCGCTCAAAGGTTTGGCTGTCTGGAGCAATGCTCACGCTCATCGAAGCCGGCGCTTGCCTACACTTAATAAGCCCTACAGACGACATGACAAAACCGGGCTTGCCCGTTAACATGCACGCCGTCCATCGCGCCGCATGTCCTTGCGGCCGGCATGTGTCTCAGTAGCTCAATTGGATAGAGCATCCCCCTCCTAAGGGGAAGGTTGGCAGTTCGAACCTGCCCTGGGACACCATATAATTCAAGGCTTCCAGCAGATTGGTACCCATCCTAAAAAACCTCATGGGTGCAGGGTGGGTGCAATCAGACTCGTCTATCTTCCATATTTCACTTGCACGTCAATTTACTGCTAACTCTTAGTTCTTATGTTCGGCTGCCTATCGAGGTGCTTGACTGCGATCGGGGGCGGGCGTGACTTGAATGAGGAGGAGGCTGTATGGACTGGAAAATTGTCGATTCACAAATGGGTCATTACTCTGCCCTGTTAACCAGCCAGGTTCGTCTGTCACCGGAGACAGCAGAAAAGGTTGCTTCATCTATTGCTGCTGAAGTGAGAGCACTGAGCGCAGATCAAAGATTCGCCATTCTGAACGAATCGCCAGTGCCCATCGCAAAGCGTTTGGATGAGCTTTTGGCATTCCAAGGGTGGATGGACCTTGCGCATCACCTTTCACCCGATCCATACGTCACGCGCGCCCAGGTGGTGTGTCAGAACTACATCTGCTTTGTTTATCTGCCCGAGGCGTGTTTCCGCCTTTTGGCGAAGGTGTGCCCTCAAGGATCAGTGGCACGAAAGTGCGGGAGATTCTTGAGTGACAACCCTATACGGGCCTTTAGGAATGCGATTTCTCATGCAAACTGGACCTACAAGGATGATTTCTCAGGTATCACTTATTGGGCCCGCAAAGATTCCAGCACCGACACCTCCCTGAATGAGTATGAGGTTACTCAGGCAGAGCTCGGGTTTTGGCAGTCTCTTAGTCGAACGGTAGCCTATGCGACCTATTCAAGCCTTTAGGGCTGGTAGGCTCTGATCTCTGATGCGCAGCACTGTGGTAGTCGAGCAGTTCGCGTGCCGAGCAGTTGCGCGGATGCCGAGGCCGACGGCGAGCAGTTCAGATACGCGCTTGTGCAGGTCGACGTCAACCGGGCGCCCCTGCTACTTACCGGCGTCCTTGGCCTTCTCGATACTCTGGGCCTGGCACTTGCGGCGCTGTTCGTAATCTTTGCGAGCAATGGCAGCCATCATTTCCACCAGCATCGAGTTGATCGCTCCCAACATCCGCCCGGTGAACTTGTCGCCCTTGGTGTCCTGCATCCCCTGATGGCTGGTTGGCAGGTCTAGCGCGACGATGCGCAGCTCCTTGAAGTCAATCGCAGTCTTGAGCTTCTGCCAATCCTCCACAGGAAGGCGCGAGAGGCGGTCTATCGACTCAACCAGCAACACGTCACCCATGCGCGCATTTTTGAGCAGACGCAGCAGCTCAGGCCGGTCTGCGGTCGCACCGCAGGCATTCTCCAAGTACACACTGGCAATCGTCTTATCGTAATCGGTGGCGAACTGCTCGAGTGATTCGCGGGCGCGACCGGCGTCCTGTATCTGGATAGGCATACTCGAAAAACCCGTTTAACTCTGGGTGCTTTCGAGATAGTGGCGTTAGGCTATATTGTGGCTAGGGATTGTGGATTTTGTGGAGAATTAAGATTTGTCTATGTGCAATTTGTTAGCTCGGGCCGTCTCTTTGATCGTGGTCACCGCTTTTTTTGCCGGCTGTTCTTCGCATAAGGATGCGCCTCCAGCAGAACCTGTTGAAAAGCCTATTGTGCTAACCGCGGACGAACACAATTCAAAGGTCATTTTCAAAGCGGTCAGCACCGAATCACAGGTGAACTTTAGGATTGGAAAGCCCGGAAATCTGAACGGTGTAGGTGTTGTGTATAACGATGCTCAAGAACAGCAAATGCCGGCGTTTGCTAGGGGGCTGTATAAGGGGCTCGCTCGGGGAATCTATGGCGCTAGGCCGACCCGCGAAATTCTGGTGCCAGCAGGTCAACTGACCGAGGTTGAAGGTGAAGCAAATTGGCGTAATGACCGCGGCACGACTTATCGGATAGAAAAATGTGGTCCTCTGTCTCGTACCTTCCTCGCGCAGCCCAATAAGACATATTTGGTTGAGTTCGACTTGCAGAATTTCTCGGTATGCAACCAGAAGATTTTCGATATCACCCAGGAAGGACAAAAAGACCCGATTTCACCTGCCGCTCTTTAGTCGTTTGAATCGTTCCACGGCGTATTGGCGTTAGTGCTCGCTGAGTGCTTTCAATGCTGTGTATTTTTTTGCGGGAAATGAGTGAGAGAGGAGATAGGCGAGAGCAAAATGCATATCGTGCCTCTCACGGTGACTGCTACATCTGATCCTTCGCGTAGATCGCAGCGCTGATGATCGCTCCGCCCAGCCCCTGATTGCTTGTCTATAGTTCACTCGGAACGAAGGCAGCCAGCATGGAGCAAGCCATGGCAATAATAGAAACCTTCATAGGCGCGCTCGGTGGGGCAAGTATCGTTGCCGCGAGTGCCTGGGCCATTGGGAAGGACTTGATCGCTGGTCAGATCAATAGAAGCCTTGAGGTCCACAAGTCTGATCTGCGCACTCAGGAAGTAGAAAAAAAGCTTGAGCTCGAAGCGCAAGCCTCCGTTACAGCAGTCGCTAAGAAATATTCGCGGGTCATGCTGATCTCAGCGAGTGACCTGCAGGACCGCCTCTGGCATCTCTGCGAACGGCAATCACGATCCAAGAACAAGGTATTGTTGGCTGCCGACGAAGATGCACCGATGTATGGCTCTTGGCCAATGACCAAGCGGCACTATTTGATCGGTACCCTCTATCTGTTCGCCCGCTATTTTTGCTGGCTGGAAATCCTCAAGGTCGAAATACGCTTCTTGGTGTTAGCTGATGACCGAGATACGAAGGCGATCAACTATCACTTTAAACGCGTCGAACGAATGCTGGCGGAAACCGCCCTGCAACAGCTCGCGCAGACCCAGATTTCCACCGACAAGCCATTGTTCCAACTAATGCAATGCGAGATTGGCGAGGATCTCCGCATTGAACACAATGGCGAGCCCCAATGCATGAGCTTCCATGACTTTCGAATTAATTACCCGACACTCTCTTCGAGCAACGAGGGGTTGGCCCAACTGGAGGCATTGCTTGTTTCGTCCATGTCCGGCGCCCCCAGCAACTTCTGCCAAACTCGGTTACGACTGGTCGGCAATGCCTTGATGGATCTGGTGCTGTTTCTTCAGCAGCTCAACAAAATGCCCTCTGCGGAGAACCTGGAGAAGCTAGAGCTATCTGGCTATGACAGCACAGGATACTCGGCCCTCTGGCCATCTGAACCTGATGAGCGCGTCACACAACGATAGGGCGCCACCCTAGGGCGTGCTCGAGCGTGCCGCCTCATCCGATCGGTTTGTTTGGGTTTTTTTTTAAGCTTTTTTGTCGTTTTGCGAGGCTGCCTACGTAAATTGGCGATTGTTTGCTCGCGACTATAAGGGAACGCCACAAACGGCCGATAACCCGATGGGCCGTTGTCCTGCGCGACGCCTCAATGGGCAGCGAAGTTGAGCTGGTCCCTGCATTTGTCTTTGGGTTCATCTTCTTAATTGCCTGGAATCTTCGATGCTGGCGTACCACCAAAAGAGCTTTTTGATCGTCGATGATTTCTCGGATTTCCGTAGTTCGGTCAGGTCGATGTTGCGTGAGTTGGGTGTCAAGGATGTCGACACTGCTGACACGGGCGAGGTGGCGCTGCGCATGTGCGCGCAGAAGCGCTACGACTTCATCCTGCAGGATTATCACCTGGGTGATGGCAAGAAGAATGGTCAGCAGGTGCTCGAGGACCTGATGGTCGAGAAGCTGATCAGCCATGAAAGCGTGTTTCTGATGGTCACTGCCGAGAGCAGTCAGGCGATGGTGCTCAGTGCTCTGGAGCACGAGCCGGATGCTTATCTGACCAAGCCTTTCAACCGTGCTGGCCTGGCCCAGAGGCTGGAGCGACTGGAGCAGCGCAAGACATTGCTCAAGCCGATCCTGCAGGCGCTGGATCGCGGCAAGCCTGTTGAAGTCCTGAATGCCTGCATTGAGCTGTGCAAGCAGGACCCGCGCTATTCGCCACTGTGCCTGCGCTACCGTGCCGATGCGCTGCGCGACATGAATCAGAATGAGGCGCTGGAGCGCTTGTACAACAGCATTCTGGCGGATCGTCCTTTACCTTGGGCCTATGTAGGTCTGGGGCGATTGTTGTTTAAACGTGGCCAGGTCGGTCAGGCAAAAGCCGTGTACGAAAAGGCGCTGAAGGCTTTCCCGATGATGCCGGCGCTGTATGACGGCCTGGCCGAAGTGCTGGTCGCTGAAGGCGACACCAAGGCTGCGCAGAACGTGCTGGAAGAGGCCGTTCGCCTGTCGCCATTGGCGGTGCGTCGCCAATCGTTGCTGGGCAAGTTGGCGATGACCAACGAAGACTTCGAATGTGCGGCGAAAGCCTATCGCCAAGCAGTCTCCCAAGGGGCGCAGTCACGTTTCAAGGACCCTGAAAGCAATCTGGGTCTGGCTCATGCGCTCATCAGCAAAGGCAGTGAAAAAGGTCTGGATACTCGCACTCGACTAGAGATCAACCAGACCCTGAGCGCAGTGGCCAAGGAAAATATCAACGATCCGGGGCTGCAGATCCGCGCGCGGCTGATGAAAGCCACCAGCCTGTTGCTCAACGATGCCGAAACGGCTGAGAAACTGACGGAGCAGGCACTGACCCGTCTGGATGGCATGGAGCAGTTCATGAGCGCCGAAGCGGCGCTGCTGGTCGCCAAGCAGTTGAAGATGCTGGGGCAGAACGACGCCGGCAATTCGATGTTGAAAAACTGCGCAGAGATTTACGGTGACGACCCGGTGGTGATGCAGGGGATCGCCAAGCAGACCGACGACCCGGCGATTCTCAACTCCGGCAACGCGGCGGCAGATCTCAACCGCCAGGGTGTGCGCAGTTACAAGGCGGGCGCGCTGCCTGAGGCGCGGGAGCTTTTCCGCGGTGCGCTGTTGTTGCAGCCGAAGAACATCAGTATTGCCCTCAACATGGCGCAATCGCTGTTGCACGGGGCCGACGCCAACCTCGACGCAGCGCTGCTGGACGAGTGCCGCACGTGCCTGAAAATGGTGGGCATGATGCCCGAGAGCGACGCGCGTTATCCGCGTTATCAGAAGCTGCGAAGCAAGGCGTTTGGCGAATGAATGATGCAGGCGAGGGGCTCGACTTTTCCACGGTGATTGCCTCCACCGTACACGACATGAAGAACTCCCTGGCTTTGCTGATGCAGGCCCACGGACAGTGGCTTGCACGCTTGCCTGATACTCAGCGGCAAACCGCCGAGCAGGGGGTGATCGACTATGAGTTCGCTCATCTCAATGGCATGCTGGTGCAGTTGCTGGGACTCTACAAACTCGGCGTCAACCAGTTGCCGTTGCGCCCGGACTATCACGAGCTGGACGATTTCATCGAAGCACAGCTGGCGGCTCATCAGGACGTGTTCAAGAGTCGCGGCATTCTGGTGACTTACGAGGTCGATCCCTTGAGCCCGCTCGGGTTCTTCGATCGGGAGCTGATTGGAACGGTGCTGGCCAACGCGATCAACAATGCCATTCGTTACGCCCGGCATTCGCTGCTGATCAGCGTGGGTGAAGAAACCGGGCAGTTGGTGATGGCGATCAATGACGACGGTGAGGGGTTCCCGGCCCAGATGATCGAGCGTCAGGCGGATTACGTGCAGGGCATTAACCCGGCCAGTGGCAGCACCGGCCTTGGCCTGTACTTCGCCGCACGCATTGCACAACTGCACCAACGCAACGGCGAGCACGGGCGCACCGAGATTCGCAATGGCGGTCCGCTGGGCGGCGGGCTGTTCAGTCTTTATCTGCCCTGATATCTGCCAATTTTTGTAGGAGCTGCCGAAGGCTGCGATCTTTTGATCTTCCGGCGTCATCAATGGCGCAAAAATCAAAGGATCGCAGCCTTCGGCAGCTCCTACATTTTTGTAAGGCGGTGCTTGAAATTCCGAACAGCTGGTGCCTATTTTGTACATGTCGCCGTTCGCGGCTTGCACAACTTCAAGGATAGAGTCATGACGACCGATGGCCAGCGTTCACTCGCGCAGCGATTGACGGGCATTGATGAGATTGAATGTGTCACTCCGGATCTCAACGGCGTGCCACGCGGCAAGGTAATGACCGCAGCGGGTTTTCTCGAGGGGCGGCGTTTGCAGATGGCCCGTGGCGTACTGCTGCAATGCATCATGGGTGGTTATCCGCCTGCGCGGTTTTACGGCAGTGACGACGGCGACCTGGCGCTCAATGCCGATCCGAAACACATCCACCGTCTGCCCTGGAGCAAGCAGCCTCGCGCGTTGGCCATTTGCGATGCCGATGAGTTGAGCGGGGAAAGTTCACGTCTTTCCACGCGCGGTCAGTTGAAAGCGGTGATCGCCCGTTATGCCGCGCGCGGTTTGGCGCCGGTGGTGGCGACCGAGATGGAGTTCTTTGTTTTTGCGCCGAACACCGACCCGACCCGGCCATTCCAGCCGCCGGTTGGAATGGACGGACGTCGCGAGGAAGGTCATTCGGCATTCAGCGTCAGCTCCAATAACGGTTTGCGCCCGTTCTTCAATGAAGTCTATGAATGCATGGCGGCCCTGGGCTTGCCGCGCGATACCTTCATGCACGAGATGGGTATCAGTCAGTTCGAGATCAATCTACTGCACGGTGATCCGTTGCTGCTGGCCGACCAGACATTCCTGTTCAAGCACCTGCTCAAGGAAGTCGCACTCAAGCACGGCCTGACCGTGGTGTGCATGGCCAAGCCGCTGGCGCATACGCCTGGCAGCTCGATGCATATTCACCAGAGCATCGTCGAGATCGGCACGGGGCGGAATGTGTTCAGCGATGACGCTGGACAGCCGACCGCGCTCTTCCGTTATTTCATTGGTGGCCAGCAGGCTGGCATGGCGGATTTCACTGCGTTGTTTGCGCCGAACGTGAACTCTTATCAGCGTCTGTGCCATCCTTACGCGTCCCCGAATAACGCCTGCTGGTCTCACGATAACCGGGCGGCGGGTTTGCGGATTCCAGCCAGCTCGCCAGAGGCGCGTCGAGTCGAGAACCGTCTGCCGGGCGCCGATGCCAACCCGTACCTGGCGATTGCCGCAAGCCTGGCGGCCGGGCTGTATGGCATCGAAAACGAACTGGAGCCGACGCCGGCCATTCAGGGCGAGTTTGAAGTACCGGAAAGTTTGTCGTTGCCTTGTACCTTGCATGCCGCTCTTGAGCGTCTGAAACGTAGCCAATTGGCGAAGGAACTGTTTGGCAAGGAGTTCATCGAAGGCTACATCGCTTCGAAGACCATGGAGTTGAGCAGTTTCCTTGATGAAATCACTCCCTGGGAGCGGCGTGTTTTAGCAGCCCAGGCCTAACCGATCCGTCGCCATCGGGCTATCGTTGAGGTAGCCCGATACTCACTGCAAGGAGCCGCTCGGAACGCCGATGCGCCAAATCTGGAAATCCTTTCGAGCGCTTTATTTCGCCTCCCTGATGATGTTGATCGGCTCGGGCCTGCTCAGTACTTACCTGGGGTTGCGCCTGGCAGCGGACCATGTCGACAGTCTGTGGGTCGGTGCGCTGATGGCGGCCAACTATTTCGGTCTGGTGCTGGGCGGGAAAATCGGCCATCGACTGATCGCCAGGGTCGGTCATATTCGGGCCTACTCGGCCTGTGCCGGGATCGTCGGCGCGGCGGTGCTGGGGCACGGTCTGATCGACTGGCTGCCAGCCTGGCTGGTGCTGCGGATGATCGTAGGCCTGGGGATGATGTGCCAGTACATGGTTATCGAGAGCTGGCTGAACGAGCAGGCCGATACCAAGCAGCGCGGGGTGGTGTTCAGCGGCTACATGATCGCTTCGTACCTGGGGCTGGTGCTGGGTCAGTTGATTCTGGTCATGCACCCGTCCCTGGGGCTGGAGCTACTGATGCTGGTGGCGCTGTGTTTTGCCCTGTGTCTGGTGCCAGTTGCCCTGACCCGGCGCATTCACCCTGCCCCCTTGCATCCGGCGCCGATGGAGCCGCGCTTCTTCATGAAGCGAGTTCCGCAGTCCCTCAGTACGGTGCTCGGCGCTGGACTGATCCTTGGTGCGTTCTATGGTCTGGCGCCGTTGTACGCGTCCCAGCAAGGGCTTTCCACTGAACAGGTCGGTCTGTTCATGGGTAGCTGCATTTTTGCCGGGTTGGTGGTGCAGTGGCCGTTGGGCTGGTTGTCAGATCGGTATGATCGGGCGCTGCTGATTCGCAGCTTTGCCTTTTGCCTGGCGTTGGCGGCGTTGCCGTTGGCGATCATGCCGCAGGTGCCGCTTGAAGTGCTGTTTATCGCGGGCTTCGTCTGCTCATTGGTGCAGTTCTGTCTGTACCCGTTGGCGGTAGCGTTTTCCAACGACCACGTCGAGGGCGATCGGCGGGTATCGCTGACCGCCATGCTGCTGGTGACTTACGGTGTGGGGGCGAGCATCGGGCCGCTGGTGGCGGGTGTGCTGATGAAGTTGTTCGGCAGTCAGATGCTCTATGCGTTCTTCAGCTTCTTTGCGTTGGTGCTGGTATGGCGCATCAGGCCGAAAGCTGTGACCAATATGCATCAGGTTGATGATGCGCCGCTGCATCACGTGGCGATGCCAGAAAGCATGTCGAGCTCACCACTGGTGGCAGCTCTCGATCCGAGGGTCGATGAGCAGGTCGTGCATGACCAGATGCAAAATGGCGCGGGCGTTGATCCGGATCCGGAGCGGGACGCAAAGGTCGACGCCGAGGACGCCGGCGACTCTGACGAAAAGCCGGATGATCCTGGGCTGGAGCACCCGCAAAGTTTTACCGAGGTCAGACCGTAGAGGCAAAAAAACGGGCAGTCACCGAAAGGGACTGCCCGTTTTTTCACGCGTATGGATCAGAAATCGTCTTTGTCGAAGCGGCGTGCTTCGCGTTGCAATTGATAGACGAATCGCTCGACCTGACGCTGCACCAGTCCGCTCATGTTGTGAAAGCGTACGCCGGCAAAGGTGGTGTCGATTTTCTCTTCGTGATGCAGATAACGCAGTTCGACCGGTGCCGTCATGCTGCCGAAGGGGAGTGCGGCGATGAAGCGTTCATAGACCTGACCGAGCTGAAGCCCGTTGGTGATGTCGCCTGCAAAGCGCAGCTTGCAACCGGTCGCCGAGATGTCCAGCAGTTTGCCGCTGATGGGTGTCTTGAGCTTTTCGCCACCGAGTTCGATGTTCACCAGTTGTGCCAGTTTCAAGGCTGCGCGAAACGCGTTGCGACGCTGGTGATAAACCACTTCATCAGGCAGCGTGCCACGGTAGCAGCGGCCGCCGTTGGACTCGTCGATGGTCAGTGTGCCGTTGCTTTCCCAGGCAATGCGTACGCCATCATGAAAGCCTTCAACCCGAAAAGGTTCGCCGGCAAGCAGGAAGCGTTCGCCATCGCGAGGAATCATTTCGTCCAGAGCGATCATGTTGCTGTCGCGATCAAGGTCGACCAGGTAGCTCTGAAAGCGCTGGCTGCGTTCATGGAACGTGATGATCAGCGGATCATGGCTCTCTTGCAGCATTCGCAGGTTGCCGGCGATTTCCAGCGGGGTGCTGAGCACCTTGGGTGGCTGCGGAGCATCTTCCGCGCTTAAGGCGTTGAACACGGTTTATCAATCTCCAGACAGAATACGGTCACACGCAAGAGCCAGCATTCTGCCAGCATGTTTCGCGCCTTGATAGAGCGCGCTGATATATGGGTTCAAGCCTGACTGAGCGCGCGGGGCTTCGCAAGCATGGAGGTTGATCCACGGGCGTCATAAAGCGCTGGAGGCTCGCCACCGTTGAGGATTTTCAGCTGATTGGCGGTGGTGGCTTGTTGCACCTGGATCGAGCGGCCATTGAGTTCGTTGGCGGCTTGGCAATCTGCAAGGAGTTGGGTCAGAGCGTCGCTTTGGGTCAGCAACTGATCGCCAATGCTTGAGTGAGCGGCGAACTGCTCCAGACCTGCGCGGCTGGCAGGCAGGTTCAGGCTCGCGAGAATTTCGCTGCGTTTGCGGCCATGCTGTTCCAGCAGAATGATCAGTGCCTGTTTCTGCGCCAGAATGTCTTCGAGCAACGGCATGTCACGGCCGTGCAAGGCGAGGGATTCGGTCTTCAGCAGCTCCAGCAACTGTTGAGCTGGAGCAAAGTCATCGGTGATCAGTTGCAGTAAATTAGTGTCGTGCATGGCTGGCCTTGGGTTTTAAGCGTCCAAAAGCCTGGCGCAGGCCTTTGGCTAGCGCTGGGCTTCGAAGTTGAGCAGTTTGCTGGCTACACGGTTGCTGTCGACTTTATAGCTGCCATCGGCAATCGCTGCTTTCAACTTGGCCACGCGGGCATTGTCGACGGCAGGCTGATCGCGCAGCTTTTCAGTGATCTTCTGCAACTGTTGAGCCTCATTGCTGAGGTGTACCGATTCCCCGCTTTGGGTGGCACTGACCTGTTCGGTCGAGGTACTCAGCGGCGCGGATTTGCCGGCATCACCGGTTTCTTTGTTGGCGCTGGTACGCGTGCTGCTTGCGAGCGTGGGGGAGCTGTTTATACGGCTGAAATCGATGACCATGATAAAAAACCTCTGGGAATTTGGACGCTTGCCATGTTTTCGGCCATACCCGGAAAAACTTTAGGCTCAATATTGATGAGCTCGGGCGCGTCAGCATTTGCCCTGCGTGAGGCACAGTTTAGGGAACAGGACGGTTGTGCGCCAGTTATCTACATGGAGACTTCCACCTGGCCCGGGGCCATGATTTGCGCCTTGATGACCCGTTGGGAGTTGAGGTTTTTGACCCGGATCTGCTCGTTCAGACCACCATTGGACAGGGCTTCGCCAGGCATCCGCACGCTGAGCGTGCCGCTGCGGGCGGTGATGACCACCTGATCGCCCTTGCGCACGACTTCTGCCTGCTCCAGATGAACGAGGGTAATGACTTGATCGGTGACCATTGGTCGGGCAAGTTTTTGTCCGATGGCTTCATTGACGTTTGTCAGATATCCCTGATTGATCAGGCTGATATCGCGCTCACGCAGCATCACGTCTGAAGGCTCGATGATCCCGGCCCGATTGAGGGGGCGAGTGGTGGTGACGACATCGCGAAACAGGCGGACTTGAGCGGGTACGAAGACCGTCCAGGGGGAGATACCGTCACAACGGACCTTCACGGTAACCCGGCCTATAGGCCTGGCCGGACTCTCCAGTGTCGCTGTCAATTCCTTGTCGCACGCCGGCATGTGCATGCGCGGGTCGAGTTTGTTGACCTCGATTTCGTAGCGCCCTTCGGTTTGACTGGTGGCCAGATAGTCTTCTACGGTGAATTCAAGAAAGCCCTGAGTGACGCCGATAAGTAGATCAGGCAAGGTAACCGGGTCAGCAAAGGCAGGGCTGCCAGCGTTCAACAGGCATACGGCTGACATAGCACCCAGGAATTTTCGGCACATTGATGTCAGGCGTCGGGAAAATGTCGTTTTTGCGTTCATGACAGTTAAAAAGCAAGCGCCGTGCCGTTTAGTGATGAATGTGCGTCGCAACACACTTAGCGTTGGTGTAGGAGTCTGGGCATGGCTGGTGTAATGGATTCGGTAAACCAGCGCACGCAACTGGTAGGGCAGAATCGCCTGGAGCTGTTGTTGTTCCGTCTTGACGGCCAGCAGCTTTACGGGATCAACGTGTTCAAGGTTCGGGAGGTGCTGCAATGCCCCAAACTGACCGTGATGCCCAAGTCCAGTCCTGTCGTGTGCGGTGTGGCGAATATTCGGGGGGCAACCATCCCGATTCTGGATCTGGCAATGGCGACCGGCTCAGGCGGGTTGCAGGATCAAAGCAATCCCTTCGTCATCATTACGGAGTACAACACCAAGACTCAGGGTTTTCTGGTGAGGTCGGTCGAGCGGATCGTCAACATGAACTGGGAAGAGATCCATCCGCCGCCCAAGGGCACGGGTCGCGATCATTACCTGACCGCTGTGACTCGAGTCGACAATCAGTTAGTTGAAATCATCGACGTGGAAAAGGTCCTGGCGGAAGTGGCGCCCACCTCGGAGAGCATTTCCTTCGGTGTGGTGGATGTCGAAACCCGGCACAAGGCGATTTCCTTGCGCGTGCTGACGGTCGATGACTCGTCGGTGGCGCGCAAGCAAATCACGCGTTGCTTGCAGACGGTGGGGGTTGAAGTCGTTTCGTTGAACGACGGTCGGCAAGCGCTGGATTATCTGCGCAAACTGGTCGACGAGGGCAAGAAGCCGGAAGAAGAATTTTTGATGATGATTTCCGACATCGAAATGCCTGAAATGGACGGTTACACCCTTACGAGCGAGATCCGCAGCGACCCTCACATGCAAAAGCTTCATATCATCCTGCATACTTCGTTGTCAGGTGTGTTCAATCAGGCGATGGTGAAGAAAGTCGGTGCTGATGACTTTCTTGCCAAATTCCGTCCTGATGACCTGGCATCCCGGGTAGTCGACCGGATCAAAGCAGCAGACAACAGCTAGTGGCTTTCGCTCCTGGCGGTCAACACGATTTAAGAGGCGGCATCATTGTCTACGGGTAATTTGGATTTTGAACAGTTCCGGGTCTTCCTGGAAAAAGCCTGTGGTATTTTGCTCGGTGAAAACAAGCAGTATCTGGTGTCGAGCCGTCTCAACAAACTGATGGAACAGCAAGGCATCAAGTCCTTGGGTGAGTTGGTTCAGCGCATTCAGACCCAGCCACGCAGTGGTTTGCGCGAGATGGTGGTGGACGCGATGACGACGAACGAAACCCTCTGGTTTCGTGACACCTATCCGTTTGAAGTCCTGAAAAACAAAGTGCTGCCTGAGTCCATCAAGGCCAGTCCCGGACAGCGTCTGCGGATCTGGTCGGCGGCTTGCTCGTCCGGGCAGGAACCGTATTCGCTGTCGATGTCGATCGACGAGTTCGAACGGGTCAATATGGGGCAGTTGAAGATGGGGGTGCAGATCGTTGCGACCGACTTGTCCGGGACCATGTTGACCAACTGCAAGACCGGCGAGTACGACAGCCTGGCGATTGGTCGCGGTCTTTCGCCGGAGCGCCTGCAACGTTATTTCGATCCGAAAGGGCCGGGGCGTTGGGCAATCAAGGCGCCGATCAAAAGTCGCGTAGAGTTCCGCTCGTTCAATCTGCTGGACAGCTACGCCAGTCTCGGCAAGTTCGACATCGTGTTCTGTCGCAACGTGTTGATCTACTTCTCTGCCGAAGTGAAGAAAGACATCCTGATGCGCATTCACAGCACGCTGAAGCCAGGCGGTTATCTGTTCCTGGGTGCTTCCGAAGCACTGAACGGTTTGCCGGATCACTACCAGATGGTCCAGTGCAGCCCGGGGATCATCTACCAGGCGAAGTGATTGACCGGTAGTCGGTGCTGCATAAAAAACGGGAGCCCTCAGGGGGCTCCCGTTTTTTTATGCCCGACAATCACCAATGATCTGCCCGGTCCACTGTGGGAGCGAGCTTGCTCGCGATAGCGTCGTATCAGTCGACATCAATGCAACCTGTCACACCGTTATCGCGAGCAAGCTCGCTCCCACAGGGTCCGGTGTTGTTCTCCCACGTCGTGACAAGCGGCAGAAAAGCGGCAGGCGACGGAAATCCGTTGCCGCTTTTCTGGCATTGCCGCTTTGCCGCCGCCCGCAAAGCCCCGGTTTATAGGGTTTTATAAGCTGGCACGAGGCTTGCTATAACCCTGTTACGAAAAATCAGGTCACCCAAAGGTTTCCGACATGAGCATCAGCTTCGATAAAGCGCTCGGTATCCACGAACAAGCCCTGGGCTTCCGCGCTCAGCGTGCCGAGGTCCTGGCCAACAACATTGCCAACGCCGATACCCCGAACTACAAGGCTCGGGATCTGGACTTCTCGTCGGTGCTGGCCGCCCAGAACGACAAGAACAAGAACGGCACCTTCGCTTTGAACATGACCAATAGCCGTCATATCGAAGCCCAAGGTCTGAGCAGTGGTGACGAGTCGCTGCTGTATCGCACGCCGATGCAACCGTCGATTGACCAAAACACCGTGGACGCCCAACTGGAACAGTCGAACTACGCGGAAAACGCGGTCAACTTCCAGGCCAGCTTCACGTTGCTCAACAGTAAATTCAAAGGGCTGGTATCAGCCCTGCGCGGGGAGTAATCCATGTCTCTGTCCAGTGTTTTCAACATTGCCGGTAGCGGCATGAGTGCTCAAACCACTCGCTTGAACACCGTCGCCAGTAACATCGCCAACGCCGAGACCGTCTCTTCGAGCATCGATCAGACCTACCGTGCCCGTCACCCGGTGTTTGCCACCATGTTCCAGGGCGGCCAATCCGGTGGCAGCGATTCGCTGTTCCAGAACCAGGATGCCGCAGGCCAGGGCGTGCAGGTACTCGGTGTAGTCGAAGATCAAAGCAACCTCGAAGCACGCTACGAGCCGAACCATCCGGCGGCTGACGCCAAGGGTTATGTCTATTACCCCAACGTCAATGTGGTTGAGGAAATGGCTGACATGATTTCTGCCAGTCGTTCGTTCCAGACCAACGCGGAAATGATGAACACCGCCAAAACCATGATGCAGAAGGTCCTGACCCTCGGTCAGTGATAAGGGGCGATTTTTATGAGCGTTACCGATTCCACCGGCGGCCTGAGCATGACCGATCTGCTGGCGAACTCCTCGGTCAAGAGCACCGGTACGGCCGCGAATGGCCTTTCCGCAGCAACCAGTAGCGCGACCGGCGGCAAGGCGTTGGGCAAGGACGCGTTCCTGCAATTGCTGGTGACCCAGCTAAAGAACCAGAACCCGCTTTCGCCTCAGGACAACGGCGCATTCGTTGCTCAACTGGCGCAGTTCAGCAGCCTTGAAGGGATCACCTCCCTCAATACGACCGTGAGTTCCCTGGCCAGTAATTTCAGCTCTTCCCAGGCCTTGCAGGCTTCTTCTCTGGTGGGGCGTTCGGTGATTGCGCAAACCGGCACCGCCCAGATCAGCGACGCGAGCAAGGGGCTGACCGGTACAGTAACCCTGACATCGTCGATCTCCGACGGTACGGTGAAGATTAGCGACTCAAGCGGAACTGTCGTGAGAACCCTCGATCTGGGCAGCCAGGCCGCGGGCAGTGCCAGCTTCAGTTGGGACGGCAAGGACAGTAGCGGCACTTTGGTCCCGGCGGGCACGTACACCTTCAAGGCCAATGCTTCGGTCAACGGCACGGCGACCGATATGGCCACCTACCTGCCAGCAACCGTCAACAGCGTGACCATCAGTCAAACCGGCGGCGAGTTGATGCTCAACCTTGCAGGTCTGGGCTCCATCGCCCTGTCCAAAGTTCAAACCATTGGTATATAGAGCCGGCTAACGCGGCACAAAGGAGTGGAATATGTCTTTCAATATCGGCCTTAGCGGTCTCTATGCTGCCAACAAACAACTGGACGTGACCGGCAACAACATCGCCAACGTCGCGACCTCCGGTTTCAAGTCCTCCCGCGCAGAATTCTCGGATGTCTACTCGGCGACCAAGCTGGGTAACGGCAGTAAAGTCGTCGGCAGCGGCGTGCGCCTGGCCAACGTTTCCCAGCAGTTTACCCAAGGTGATATCAGCAACACCGGTAACGTGCTGGACATGGCCATCAACGGCTCAGGCTTCTTTACCCTGAACAACAACGGCTCGGAATCCTACACCCGGGCCGGTACGTTCAAGGTCGACAAAAGCGGCTACGTTACCAACACTGACTACACCTCTCGTTTGCAGGGTTACGCGGCGGACGCCAACGGCAAGATCATCAACGGTGTGTTGACCGATCTGAAGATCGACACCTCGAACCTGGCACCAAAGCCAACCTCGACCGTGTCCTCGACGATCAACCTGAACTCCACCGCTGCGGTGATCGACGACACGATTCCTGCCAACAAATTCGACCCGAACAACACCGCCACCTACACCAAGTCGTTCAGTACGCCGATCTATGACAGCCAGGGCAACCAGCACACCATGGATCAGTACATGGTGAAAACCGCCGCCAACACCTGGAAGACCTACACCCTGGTGGACGGTCGCAACCCGGATGCTACCGGCAGTGATCCGACCGTCACCGCCCCGATCGCTTCGACCATGACGTTCAATTCGACCGGCACACTGGTCTCGGTGGCAACTCCACCGGCGACGCCTGCGGCACCTAACGCAACCAACGCACTGACGTTGGCCGGCTGGGTGCCGGGTACTGTCACCAACGGTGTGTGGGCGGCCAACGGCGCGGCACCAAGCGCTAGCGGCATGACCATTTCGATGACTAACACCACACAGTTCAACGCTGATTCGGCCCGCTCCATCCCGGCTCAGGACGGTTATGCCACGGGCGAGATCACTAACCTGACCATCGACAGCACCGGTACCCTGTTCGCCAACTTCAGTAACAGCCAGAACAAGGCGATCGGCCAGGTTGCGTTGGCCAGCTTCACCAATGAACAAGGTCTGCAAGCCGTAGGCGGCACCAGTTGGAAAGAAACGTACGCCTCGGGTATCCCGGGTTATGACGCGCCGACCACGGGTACGCTGGGGTCCATCTCGTCCAACTCCCTGGAAGGGTCCAACGTCAACCTGACCAACGAACTGGTCAGCTTGATTCAGGCGCAAAGCAACTATCAGGCGAACGCCAAGACTATCTCGACCCAAAGCACCATCATGCAGACCATCATTCAGATGACCTGATGCTGGTTGGTGGGTAGCGCTACACAAGGAGCCCCTCGAAAGAGGGGCTTTTTTGTGGTCGGGATTTTTATCAGGCGCTGGGTGCTGGTTGTCTGTGTAGGCCCCATCGCGAGCAAGCTCGCTCCCACATTGGATCTCCTGTGAATGCACTATTTGTAGACACCAGAGATCACCTGTGGGAGCGAGCTTGCTCGCGATGGGGCCAGTACGGTCACCGCTTTCCTGGAGGCAAAAGAAAACCCCCGATCAATCCAGAAGATTCATCGGGGGTTTCAGGTAAGCGCCTTGCAGCGCTTACCGGCTCAGCTTATTGGCAAGCTTCGCAATCCGGCTCGTCGATGGCGCACGCCTTCGGCACTGGAGCTGGACCGGCTGGAGCGGCCAGGACCGAGTCGTCGCCGTGGTTGCCGCCGCTGGATACAGCGTTCAGCTTGCCGGTGTTGATGGTCGACTTCTCGGTGCTGGTCGCGGCCAGGGCACGGAGGTAGTAAGTGGTTTTCAGGCCACGGTACCAGGCCATGCGGTAGGTCACGTCCAGCTTCTTGCCCGAAGCACCGGCGATGTACAGGTTCAGCGACTGAGCCTGGTCGATCCACTTCTGACGACGGCTGGCCGCGTCAACGATCCACTTGGTGTCTACTTCGAACGCGGTCGCGTAGAGCTCTTTGAGTTCTTGCGGGATGCGTTCGATCTGCTGCACGGAACCGTCGTAGTACTTCAGGTCGTTAATCATGACCGAGTCCCACAGACCGCGAGCCTTGAGGTCGCGAACCAGGTACGGGTTGATCACGGTGAATTCGCCCGACAGGTTCGATTTCACATAGAGGTTCTGGTAGGTCGGTTCGATCGACTGCGAGACGCCAGTGATGTTGGCGATGGTCGCGGTCGGTGCGATGGCCATGATGTTGGAGTTACGAATACCTTTCTGCACGCGGGCGCGCACTGGAGCCCAGTCCAGGGTTTCGTTCAGGTCGACATCGATGTACTTCTGGCCGCGCTGCTCGATCAGGATCTGTTGCGAATCCAGCGGCAGGATGCCTTTGGACCACAGCGAACCCTGGAACGTCTCGTAAGCGCCACGCTCGTCAGCCAGGTCGCAGGACGCCTGGATTGCGTAGTAGCTGACCGCTTCCATCGACTTGTCGGCGAACTCGACCGCAGCGTCGGAACCGTAAGGGATGTGCTGCAGGTACAAAGCGTCCTGGAAACCCATGATGCCCAGACCGACCGGACGGTGCTTGAAGTTGGAGTTCTTCGCTTGTGGCACCGAGTAGTAGTTGATGTCGATCACGTTATCGAGCATGCGAACGGCGGTGTTCACGGTGCGCTCCAGCTTCACGGTGTCCAGCTTGCCGTTGACGATGTGGTTCGGCAGGTTGATCGAGCCCAGGTTGCAAACGGCGATCTCGTCCTTGTTGGTGTTCAAGGTGATCTCGGTGCACAGGTTCGAGCTGTGAACCACGCCAACGTGCTGCTGTGGGCTACGCAGGTTGCATGGGTCTTTGAAGGTCAGCCATGGGTGGCCGGTTTCAAACAGCATGGAGAGCATTT
This sequence comes from Pseudomonas sp. GW822-FHT02D10, assembly GCF_058802345.1. Classification (NCBI taxonomy): domain Bacteria; kingdom Pseudomonadati; phylum Pseudomonadota; class Gammaproteobacteria; order Pseudomonadales; family Pseudomonadaceae; genus Pseudomonas; species Pseudomonas sp. GW822-FHT02D10. The sequence goes on along the minus strand of NZ_JBXAOB010000015.1, from coordinate 66,833 downwards.
TGCGCCACAGGTCTTTGGCCTGGATGGTCTTGAACAGCTTGACCTTGCCTGGGTACTCGGTCAGGGCTTCGTAGTACTCGTAACGCTCTTCGAAGGCCTTGCCGGTCAGGTCGTGCAGGTCTGGAACTTCGGACGGCGAGAACAGGGTCCATTTGCCGTCATCGAAGACGCGCTTCATGAACAGGTCAGGAATCCAGTTGGCGGTGTTCATGTCGTGGGTACGACGACGGTCATCACCGGTGTTCTTGCGCAGCTCGATGAACTCCTCGATGTCCATGTGCCAGGTTTCCAGGTAAGCACAGACAGCGCCTTTGCGCTTGCCACCCTGGTTAACGGCGACAGCGGTGTCGTTCACCACTTTCAGGAACGGTACGACGCCCTGGGATTTGCCGTTGGTGCCCTTGATGTACGAGCCCAATGCGCGAACCGGAGTCCAGTCGTTGCCCAGACCGCCCGCGAATTTCGACAACATGGCGTTGTCGTGGATCGCGTGGTAGATGCCCGACAGGTCATCCGGCACGGTGGTCAGGTAGCAGCTCGACAGCTGTGGACGCAGGGTGCCGGCGTTGAACAGGGTCGGGGTCGAGGACATGTAGTCGAAGGACGACAACAGGTTGTAGAACTCGATCGCACGGTCTTCCTTGTTCTTCTCCTCGATCGCCAGGCCCATGGCCACGCGCATGAAGAAGATCTGTGGCAGTTCGAAACGCACGCCATCCTTGTGGATGAAGTAACGGTCGTACAGGGTTTGCAGGCCCAGGTAGGTGAACTGCTGGTCGCGCTCGTGGTTGATCGCCTTGCCGAGTTTTTCCAGGTCAAAGGTAGCCAGGACCGGGTTCAGCAATTCGAATTGGATACCCTTGGCGATGTACGAAGGCAGGGCCTTGGCGTACAGGTCGACCATTTCGTGGTGAGTCGCGCTCTCGGCGACTTCCAGGAAGCTCAGGCCTTCGGCGCGCAGGGTGTCCATCAGCAGGCGCGCGGTCACGAACGAGTAGTTCGGCTCACGCTCGACCAGCGTACGGGCGGTCATCACCAGCGCGGTGTTGACGTCGGTCAGGGCCACGCCGTCGTACAGGTTCTTCAGGGTTTCGCGCTGGATCAGGTCGCCGTCGACTTCTTCCAGACCTTCGCAGGCCTCGGTGACGATGGTGTTCAGGCGGCCCATGTCCAGTGGCGCAAAGGTGCCGTCGGCGCGGGTGATGCGGATCGACGGGTGAGCCTGTACCGCTTCCTCGACAGGCGCGCGGGTGGCGCGTTCCTTGGAGCGGCCGTCACGGTAGATCACGTAGTCGCGAGCCACTTTCTGCTCGCCGGCACGCATCAGGGCCAGTTCGACCTGGTCCTGGATTTCTTCGATGTGGATGGTGCCGCCCGATGGCATACGACGTTTGAAGGTCGCGGTGACTTGTTCGGTCAGGCGGGCAACGGTGTCGTGGATTCGCGACGAGGCAGCAGCAGTGCCGCCCTCAACTGCGAGAAACGCTTTGGTGATGGCGACGGTGATTTTGTCATCGGTGTAAGGAACGACAGTGCCGTTACGCTTGATCACGCGCAGTTGGCCTGGCGCGGTGGCGGACAGATCCGAAATCGAATCAGCGGCCAGCGGCGCGGTGCCCTGCGGGTTCTCGCGAGTTGTGTCGGTTTGCATGGGTGTCTCCACGTTCTCTATGTTTGTTTGGGCACCCTGAAGGTGCCCACCGTTCCGTCCTGAAGCACTACAACCGGCAAGGGCCGGGCATAACAACTTCGGGACAGTAGGAAGGGGGCTGTTGGGCGCCGCTTCCATGCCGAAGTCTTTGGTCTCAGGCCAGGGGCCGAAAACCGAATTCCATTTGGGCGACAGTGATTGACTGCAACACCCGTACCGTTTTCGCCGTTGACGACTGAAAAACCGTAGCCATCCGCAGGTGCGGGTTGGGCTTCTGAAAATGTGTTTGGTTCAACCAAAAACATGCAAGAAAAGCACTTGAGTTTCTTGTCTAATTTGTGTTTGGTTTTTCGTGCAAAACCCTACATGTAGGGTTTTTTTGAACGCGAGCTACAAGATAATGCGTTTTGGGGGGTGATTGCAACGTACTACCTGTGGATAAAGCTGTGCGTAAAATGTGTATGAAACTGCCAGTCATCGTGTAGGCCGCGACCCTGCTGGGGTAGACCGTTTGTCATAGAATTTCGCCCTGAAAAATAGCCTGGGGCGGATTTTTGCGGGCGCGAACCCTATCACAAAAAAACGCAGTGACCGAGCGCATTTGCCAGCTTGTGTTCTCAAGGGGAGGCATTGCTACAATCGGCTGCTGTGTACGCAGTCTTATCCACTTCAATCATTACAAAAAGACGAGTGGATCCTTCCTTAATAGTGTTCGGCAAAGAGGTCACCCGTGGAGCAAGAAGCCTGGCAAGTATTGATTGTCGAGGATGACCAGCGCCTGGCCGAGTTGACTCGTGAGTACCTGGAAAGCAACGGTCTACGGGTCACCATCGAAGGTAATGGAGCGCTGGCGGCGGCGCGGATTATCACCGAGCAACCGGACATGGTGATCCTTGACCTGATGCTCCCCGGTGAAGACGGCCTGACGATTTGCCGCAAGGTTCGTGATCGCTACGACGGGCCGATCCTGATGCTCACCGCACGCACTGACGACATGGACCAGATCCAGGGCCTGGACATGGGCGCCGACGACTACGTGTGTAAACCGGTGCGCCCGCGCTTGCTGCTGGCGCGAATTCAGGCCTTGCTGCGACGTAGCGAAGCACCAGAGCCTGCTGCGCCGGAAAAACTCCGTCGTTTGCAGTTCGGTCCGCTGGTCGTCGACAACGCCCTGCGTGAGGCTTGGCTGCATGACACGGGTATCGAGTTGACCAGTGCCGAGTTCGATCTGCTCTGGCTGCTGGTGGCCAACGCCGGGCGGATTCTGTCCCGCGAAGAAATTTTCACCGCGCTACGCGGCATCGGCTACGACGGTCAGGATCGCTCGATCGATGTACGCATTTCGCGGATCCGGCCGAAGATCGGCGATGACCCGATCCATCCGCGGCTGATCAAGACCATTCGCAGCAAGGGTTACCTGTTCGTTCCTGAAGCCTGCGTAGATCAGCCCCTGTGAACTCGATCTTCCTGCGCATTTATGGCGGTATGTGCGCCGCGCTGATTCTGGTGGCGGTGCTCGGCGTGCTGGCCTTGCACCTGCTCAATCAGGTGCGCAGCGAGCAATACCGCGAACGCCTGGCCCATGGCACGTTTTCCTTGATGGCCGACAATCTGCAACCGATGAACGAGACCGAGCGTCATCGTGCGTTGCTGGTGTGGGAGCGTTTGCTCGGCATTCCCTTGACCTTGCAAACCTTCGCCCAGACCGACCTCGACCTGAGCCAGCGCACACGGGTGCTGCACGGCCAGGCATTGGTCGAACAGACCGGCCCGCACGCGGCGAAGGTCTACCGGTTGGTCAGCGATAAAGAACAGCTTGTTCTGACGGGGGAAGTGCAACAGATCAGCGAGCAACTGGCACGGGCGACGATTTATCTGTTGGCCGATGAGCTGGTGCGCTATCCGGTGGCCGAGCAACCCAAGCGTCTCGAGGCGCTAAAGAAGGACAAAGGTTTCGGTTTCGATCTGCAACTGATTACGGTCGATCAGGCGGACATGGACGAGGACCAGAGCCGTCGGGTCTCTGAAGGCGACACGGTGATGGCGCTCGGCAAGGGCGGCGATTCGATCCGGGTGTTTGCCGGGATGGTCGGTACGCCTTGGGTGCTGGAGATCGGCCCGCTGTATCAGATGAACCCGTACCCGCCGGAGTGGTTGGTGTTGATTGCGGCGCTGGGCCTGAGCCTGATCGGGTTGATCGTCTATTTGCTGGTGCGCCAGTTGGAACGTCGCTTGAGGGGGCTGGAGTCAGCCGCCACGCGGATCGCCAAAGGCAGCCTGGAAACCCGCGTGCCGGCCCGTGGTGCGGACTCGGTGGGGCGGTTGGCGGCGGCGTTCAACGGCATGGCCGAGCACTTGCAGCAATTGCTGGCGATTCAGCGTGAACTGGTGCGCGCGGTGTCCCATGAACTGCGCACGCCCGTTGCGCGGTTGCGTTTTGGCCTGGAGATGATCAGCACGGCGAGCACGCCACAGGCGCGGGATAAATACCTGGAGGGCATGGATCACGATATCCAGGACCTCGATGGCCTGGTGGACGAAATGCTCACGTACGCGCGGCTGGAACAGGGTTCGCCAGCGCTGAACTTCCAGCGCGTCGACCTCGATGCCTTGGTCAATCAGGTGATCAGCGAACTGGCGCCATTACGCGCCAATGTGACGGTTCAACGCGGCCAGTGTCTGTCGGCTGCCGATTGCGATGACGCCTGGGTCGAGGCCGAGCCACGTTACCTGCATCGGGCGTTGCAGAATCTGGTGAGCAACGCCATGCGTCATGCCCAGTCCCAGGTGTCGATCAGTTATCAGGTGGGGCAGCAGCGTTGTCGTGTCGACGTTGAAGACGATGGCCCGGGCGTACCGGAAAGTGCCTGGGAAAAGATCTTCACGCCGTTTTTGCGTCTGGATGACAGCCGCACCCGAGCGTCCGGCGGGCACGGTCTGGGGTTGTCTATCGTGCGCCGGATCGTTCACTGGCATGGCGGCCGAGCGTTGATCAGCAAGAGTAAAAACCTCGGTGGCGCGTGTTTCAGTCTGAGCTGGCCCAGGAATCAGGAGAAACCTTGAGATCCTTGCTGTCTGTAAGGGCCTCATCGCGAGCAAGCTCGCTCCCACAGGGTCTGGATGTGTACACGCAATTGCGACACATCACATATCCAATAATGTGGGAGCGAGCTTGCTCGCGATGACGGCCGAACAGGCACTGAAACTCTTCAGGCCTTGATGCTGACCAGGCTCAACAAATGCTCATCGTGCAGCCCGAACTGCGCGTCCAGTTCCGTGCCGTAGTGCCATTCGCTGGAGAGGTCGGTCAACAAACGCAGGCGCACATGCCCGCTGTCGGTCCATTCCAGCACCTCGGCATGTTCGAAATAGAAGCGTTTTTGCACGATGGGGTAGAGCGCCTTGAACAGGCTTTCCTTGACCGAGAACGTCAGGGTCACCCACAGCGCCAGCTGCTCGCGAGGGCCAGCGGCCATGCGTTCGAGCTCGGGCGGGGTCAGGATCTCCCCGGCCAGACGCTCGGCACGTTCGGTGTCAAGCAGGTTTTCCAGGTCCATGCCCAAGCCGCGCCAATGGGTCTTGCGCGCAACGATGGCGGCGGCCCGGCCGGTGCTGTGGGTGATCGAACCACAGATATGCGCCGGCCATACGGGGGCGCGATCCTCGCCAATCGCCGGAATGCAGTCCAGACCTTCCAGTTGTTGCAAGGCGGCCCGGGCGCACACCCGTCCGGCGAGAAACTCGGCCTGACGTTTGGCGACCGAGCGCTGGATGCTGGGGGGCGGTTCGATCGTGCTGCGCTGGAAGTCGTCGAACGCCAGCAATGACGGATCGAAATGGGTGCTGAGCAGCACGGTGTCGGGCAGCACATCAGGCAACGGCCAGTGGGCGTCGAGCGGCGTGCAGCAGGCGGGAAGAGCGGGGCGCGGGTTCATCCCGGCATTTTGCCGGGTTGACCAAGAGCTGGATAGCCTCGATTAACCCTACACATCGTAGGAGCTGCCGCAGGCTGCGATCTTTTGATCTACTGAAAAGATCGCAGCCTGCGGCAGCTCCTACGTTGGTCTGGGCCAATTATCAGCCAAATATCTTCTTGAAGAATGCTTTCATATCCGCCCACGAGCTTTGATCGGCGGCTTTGTTGTAGCTGATGTCCGGGCCGCCGTGCTCGCCGTGGCTCAGGCGATCCGCGTCCGGGTTGCTGAAACCATGCTTGGCACCTTTCAGGCTGACGAACTTATAGTCGGCGCCGGCCTTGTCCATCTCGGCTTTGAACGCTGCCACTTGGTCCGCAGTGACCATGCTGTCCAGGGCGCCGTGTTCCACCAGCAGCTTGGCCTTGACGCTGCCGGGTGTCGCCGGAGTGCTGGTCGCCAATGCGCCGTGGAAACTTACCACACCCGCCAGCGGTGCCCCTTGGCGGGCCGCATCGAGGACGATCTTGCCGCCGAAGCAGTAGCCGATGGCCGCGAGTTTTTTCGGGTCGGTCTGCGGTTGTTTTTTGAGCAGATCAAGCCCGGCATTGAAGCGGGCACTGGCTGTCGCGCTGTTTTTAAGCGCCGCTTCCATGAACGCCATGGCGTCATTCGGGTGCTCGGTGTTTTTACCTTCGCCATACATATCGATGGCCAGCGCGCTGTAGCCCAGCCCGGCGAGGTCACGGGCCCGGCGCTTGGCGTAGTCGTTCAGGCCCCAGAACTCATGCACCACCACCACGCCCGGACGAGCTCCCTGAATGCTGTCGTCGTAGGCGTAATAGCCGATCATTTCAGTCCCGTCGGCACTCTTGTAAGGGATCTCCTGAGTCTTGATTGCGGCCTGGCTAAGGCCGCTCAAGGCCAGTAAAACGAGTGCGATAAATACGCGCATGGTTGATGCTCCTTTAAAAGATGTGCAGACAGCCTAGTCGATCCTGTTCAGTCCGAGTTCAGCGGGTTGTGGTTAACCTACAGCCACAACTGTGGTATCGGTTACTTCGTCAGGGTTGGCCAGGATGATGCAACAGGTTTCGCCAAACACCTTGGTTGAACCGGGTTACCGTTACTGGTGTATTAGCAATCGAGGTGCGAGGTACCTGTGGAGACGTTGATTTTGCCCGGGAGAGCGTTATGAAACTGCTGGTCGTCGAAGACGAGGCGCTGCTGCGTCATCACCTGCAAACCCGCCTGACCGACAATGGCCATGTGGTCGAGTCCGTGGCGAACGCCGAAGAGGCCTTGTACCAGACTGGGCAATTCAACCATGACCTGGCGGTGATCGACCTCGGTCTGCCGGGCATGGGTGGGCTGGACCTGATTCGCCAGCTGCGTGCGCAAGGCAAGACCTTTCCGATTCTGATTCTGACTGCGCGCGGCAACTGGCAGGACAAGGTCGAAGGCCTCGCCGCCGGCGCCGACGATTACGTGGTCAAGCCGTTCCAGTTCGAAGAGCTGGACGCGCGCCTGAATGCCTTGCTGCGCCGTTCCAGCGGTTTTACCCAGTCGACGATCATTGCCGGCCCCTTGTTGCTGGACCTCAATCGCAAGCAAGCAACCCTCGACGAGCAGCCGTTGGCGTTGACCGCTTATGAGTATCGGATCCTCGAGTACCTGATGCGTCATCACCAACAGGTGGTCGCCAAGGACCGTTTGATGGAACAGCTCTACCCGGATGACGACGAGCGCGATCCGAACGTGATCGAAGTGCTGGTCGGCCGTCTGCGGCGCAAGCTTGAAGGCAAGGCTGGTTTCAAACCGATCGATACTGTGCGTGGTCTGGGCTACCTGTTCAATGAGCGCTGCCGGTGATTCGTTCGCTGCGCCTGCGCCTGATGCTCGCGGCTACGACGTTGGCGGTGTTGTTCATGCTGGCGTTGTTGCCGGCCATGCAGGGCGCGTTCAGCCTGGCGTTGCAGGACTCGATCCAGCAGCGCCTGGCCTCGGATGTCACCACGCTGATTTCCGCAGCGCGGGTTGAAAACAATCGCTTGGTGATGCCCTCGCAGATGCCGGATGAGCGCTTCAATCTCACCGACAGTCGCTTGCTGGGCTACATCTATGACCGCGAAGGTCATCTGGTCTGGCGCTCGCGGGCGACTAAGGAAGAGGACATCAACTACAAACCGCGTTACGACGGATACGGCAATCAGTTCGCACGGATACGTGAGGCCAACGGCCAGGAATTTTTCGTCTATGACGTAGAGGTCAAACTGCTCGGCGGTAAAAATGCCGCGTTCAGTATCGTCGCGCTGCAGCCGGTGCGTGAGTACGAGCAGACACTCGACGGCCTGCGGGAAAAACTTTATCTGGGTTTTGGCGCCGCGTTGCTGGTGCTGCTGTCGCTGCTGTGGATCGGCCTGACCTGGGGCTTGCAGGCATTGAAACGCTTGAGCCAGGAACTGGACCAGATCGAGAGCGGCGCCCTTGAAAGCCTCAGCGAGGAACACCCCCGCGAACTGTTGCGCCTGACGGGCTCCCTGAACCGTTTGCTGCGCAGCGAGCGTGAACAGCGCAGTCGCTACCGCGACTCTCTGGATGACCTGGCCCACAGCCTGAAAACCCCGTTGGCGGTCTTGCAAGGGGTCAGTGAAGACATGGCTCAGCGGCCGGAAAGTCGTGAGCAGGCGTGGGTGCTGCAATCACAGATCGAGCGCATGAGTCAGCAGATCAGCTATCAGTTGCAGCGCGCGAGCTTGCGTAAAAGCGGTCTGGTACGCCACCAGGTGCGATTGCGGCCGGTGCTGCAAAGCCTTTGCGATACGCTGGACAAGGTCTATCGCGACAAGCAGGTACGAACCTCCTTCGACCTGCCTGACCCGTGTTACGTGCCGATCGAGCAGGGCGCCTTGCTGGAAATGCTCGGCAACTTGCTGGAAAACGCCTATCGCCTGTGCCTGAGTGAAGTGCGCATCAGCCTGCGGCAAACCATGAGTGGCGTTGAGTTGTGCGTCGAAGATGACGGCCCGGGCGTGCCGCCGGATCAGCGTGCGCGGATTCTCCAGCGCGGCGAACGTCTGGACCGCCAGCACCCGGGGCAGGGCATCGGCCTGGCGGTGGTCAAGGACATCATAGAGAGCTACGGCGCACAGTTGACCCTGGGGGATTCAGCCTTGGGTGGTGCGGCGTTCCGGATTCATTTCCCGGCAGCTTGAGAATGACGGTGTGGCTGAAAAGATCGCAGCCTTCGGCAGCTCCTACGCGGGATTTGTGTTCACCCGTAGGAGCTGCCGAAGGCTGCGATCTTTTGATCCTAATTCTCCTGCGCCCGATAAGCGCCTGGCGTCAATCCAGTCCACTTCTTGAACGCCCGGTGAAACGCCGACGGTTCGGAAAAGCCCAGCTGTTCGGCGATCTGTTGCAACGACAGATCGGCACGGCTCAGGTGATAAATCGCGATGTCGCGGCGCAGCTGGTCTTTCAATTCCTGAAAACTCGAACCCTCTTCACGCAAGTGCCGACGCAAGGTCTGCGGGCTGATGTGCAGGTGCGCAGCGACTGCTTCCAGGTCTGGCCAGCGTGCACTGTCGCGACTGAGCAGGCGCCGCAGCTGGCTGCTGAGGCTATCGCCGTCATCCGGGCGCGACAGCAGATCGGCGGGTGAGCGTTCGAGGAAATGTTTGAGGGTTCGTTCGTCCTGCAGCAACGGCATATGCAGGTAACGGCTGTGGAACAGCAGGCTGCTGTGTTCGGCCGAGAACACCATCGGGCAGGGGAACAACAAGTCGTACTCGGCAGCGTGCTCGGGTTTCGGGTAGCTGAAACAGGCCTGTTCCAAACGAATGCGCTGACCGATCAGCCAACTGCCCAGTCGATGCCAGATCACCAACTGACATTCGCTGAAAAAGTGATCCGGGTCCCACAGCTGTAAATCATCCAGGCTCAAGCGGACCATTTCGCCCTCGCGGGTCAGGGTCAGGCGCGGAGCGTCGGGGAATAGGCTATAAAATAATAAGCCGCGACTGAGTGCTTTCTCGAGGGTGCGGCAGTGAATCAAGGCATGGCACATCATGGCGAAGGTGCCGCGTTTGCTTGGGCCGCGGGCAAAGCCCAGGTATTCATCATCCAGTGCTTGCCAGAGCCCTTGCAGCAGGCTGGTGAACTGTTCAGGCGCGATCCTTGCGCGGGGCTCGTCGAGCCATTCGGCGCTGATCCCCAACTGTTGCAGCAGGCCCGAATAGTCATAGCCGCGTCGGCGCGCGCCACCGAGGGCCGCACGAGCAAAATGACTGGCGATGGTACGTTCGCGCATTGGGGTCTGTCCGTCCATTGAGTGGCGGATCTTAGCCACGGCCTGGTGGCGGGACAAGGCGGATATCCGCCAAATTGCAGGACGAGAGTCGGTTGATGGGCGGGAATCCGCCACTTCGGTCGGCTGGTCAAGGGGTGAAGAAAATCCGGCAGCCCTGATGGCAAAAGGCTTTTGGGCGATTTTGGCAAGGTGGCACGGGCTTTGCGATAAGGGCGAGAGGTCTGCCAGCGCGCAGCTCGACAAAACAAATCCCTCCAGTGCAGGAGGGTTCGCACTTTAGGTGTCGTCTGCGTCAGATGGATGATTGCAGCGCGGTGCTCTTGAGGAACTTTGCAATGACGACTCGTCAGCCACTGTACAAATCCCTGTATCTCCAGGTGATCGTTGCCATCGCTATCGGCATTCTGATCGGTCATTTCTACCCGCAGACCGCTGTGGCGCTTAAACCGCTGGGTGATGGGTTCATCAAACTGATCAAAATGATCATCGCACCGATCATTTTCTGCACCGTCGTCAGCGGTATCGCGGGCATGCAGAACATGAAGTCGGTTGGCAAAACCGGTGGCTACGCGCTGCTGTATTTCGAAATCGTTTCGACCCTCGCATTGCTGGTGGGTCTGGTGGTGGTCAACATCGTGCAGCCAGGTAACGGCATGCACATCGATGTCAGCACCCTGGATGCCTCCAAGGTGGCGGCCTATGTCGCTGCCGGTGCGGATCAAAGCGTCGTTGGTTTCCTCCTGAACGTCATCCCGACCACCATCGTCGGCGCGTTCGCCAACGGCGATATCCTGCAAGTGCTGATGTTCTCGGTGATCTTCGGTTTCGCCCTGCATCGCCTGGGTGCCTACGGAAAGCCGATCCTGGACTTCATCGATCGCTTCGCCCACGTCATGTTCAACATCATCAACATGATCATGAAGCTCGCGCCAATCGGTGCCCTGGGCGCCATGGCCTTCACCATCGGTGCCTACGGCGTCGGCTCGCTGGTGCAACTGGGCCAGTTGATGGCGTGCTTCTACATCACTTGCCTGTTGTTCGTTCTGGTCGTGCTGGGTAGCATCGCTCGCGCTCACGGTTTCAGCGTGCTGAAAGTGATCCGCTACATCCGTGAAGAGCTGCTGATCGTGTTGGGTACTTCGTCTTCGGAGTCGGTACTGCCACGCATGCTGATCAAGATGGAGCGTCTGGGCGCGAAGAAATCCGTTGTGGGTCTGGTGATCCCGACCGGTTACTCGTTCAACCTGGACGGCACTGCCATCTACCTGACCATGGCCGCGGTGTTCATCGCTCAGGCGACCGACACCCACATGGACATCATGCACCAGATCACCTTGCTGATCGTGCTGCTGTTGTCTTCCAAAGGCGCCGCCGGTGTGACCGGTAGCGGCTTCATCGTGCTGGCCGCCACGCTGTCGGCGGTCGGTCACCTGCCGGTTGCCGGCCTGGCGCTGATCCTGGGGATCGACCGCTTCATGTCCGAAGCCCGCGCCCTGACCAACCTGGTGGGTAACGCGGTTGCGACTCTGGTCGTGGCCAAGTGGGTCAAGGAGCTGGATGTCGACCAGATGCATACGGAACTGGCTTCCGGTGGTCGCTCAATCACCAACACCCATGGCGAAGACGATCTGCAGGTGGCTGAAGGCCAAACCCCGACTTCGGTGAAGTAATTCATCGAGTTGATAAGAAACCCGCTTCGGCGGGTTTTTTATTGTCAGCGGTTTGAGCGCAAAGGTCAGTCCGGCTGATGGTTAAGGTGATTGCCGCCAGGCCATCGGCTGCCTAGGCTTGAGGTATCGCCTAAGGAGAACGCACATGCTCGGGCCATTGGCATCACTCAAGGTTCTGGATTTCTCGACACTGTTGCCGGGGCCGTTTGCCTCGCTGTTACTGGCGGACATGGGTGCTGAGGTGTTGCGCATCGAATCGCCGACCCGCATGGACCTGCTGCGGATCCTGCCGCCCCATGATCAGGGCACTTCTGCCAGCCACGCCTACCTCAATCGCAACAAGCGCAGTCTGGCGCTGGACCTCAAGCAGCCAGCAGCGCTAGAGGTGGTCAAACAACTGCTGCAAGACCACGACATCCTCCTTGAGCAGTTTCGCCCTGGGGTGATGGAGCGTCTGGGGCTGGGTTATGAGGCCCTGAAGGCGATCAATCCACGGCTGATCTACGTGTCGATCACCGGTTACGGCCAGACGGGCCCCTACAAGGACCGCGCCGGTCACGATATCAATTATCTGGCGCTGGCAGGTCAGGCCAGCTACACCGGACGCGAGGACAGCGGGCCGTTGCCGTTGGGCATTCAGGTCGCGGACATTGCCGGCGGTTCGCTGCATGGGGTGATCGGTCTGCTGGCGGCGGTGATTGCCCGTCAGCACAGTGGCCAGGGGCAACACCTGGACGTGAGCATGACCGACTGCGCATTCAGCCTGAACGCCATGGCCGGCGCGGGGTTTCTGGCCTGCGGTGTGACGCCGGGGCGCGAAGATCAAATGCTCAATGGCGGTAGCTTCTACGACTATTACCGCACCCGCGATGGTCGCTGGATGTCAGTGGGCAGCCTGGAACCGGATTTCATGCAGCCGCTGTGCACGGCGCTGGGGCAGCCGGAGCTGGCAGTACTGGGTTTGTCGCCCAGTCCCGAGCAGCAAAAGGCGCTCAAGCTGGCGTTTCAGATCGAGTTCGAAAAACATGACTTTGCCGAGCTCTGCAAACTGTTTGCCGGGCTCGATGCGTGCGTTGAGCCGGTGTTGAGCCTGGCCGAAGCGGTCGAGCACCCGCAGTTGAGGGCTCGTGAGCTGGTGACCCAGGTGCCGCGCAACGACGGTACCACGCAGGCGCAGATGGCCTGTCCCTTGAAGTTTTCAGACGGGTTGCCCGAGCCACGACATATCGGCGCGGCGTTGGGTGAACATACCGATCAGGTGTTGGGTGAGTTGGGGTACAGCGCTCAGCGCATCGAGGAATTGCGGCGTAACAAGGTGGTTTTGTAGGGTTTTTGAGGGCCTCTTCGCGAGCAAGCCCGCTCCCACAGGTTTATCGCCATCCTTGTGGGAGCGAGCTTGCTCGCGATGGCGTCCGAATGAACACCGGAAATCTCACTACTCGACCCGCATTTCCCCACTGAAGACCAAGGTGCTGCGGCAACGCCGACACAAATACCGTCGCCCTTGTCGCACCAGGCTATGACGCTGGGCCGAGAACGGGAAATCGCTGTTGGCGCAGGGACAACGGTAGATATAGCGGGTCACGCTGCGGCGTTTGATTGCATAGGTGTGGCAACGATTGGGCGGCAGTTCGTAAACCCCGCGCATGATCAATTGCCATTCTTCGCCGTGCGGCTGGATGCGTTCGCCAAATAGCTGGTGGGCAATCAGGTGCGCGACTTCGTGGGCCACGGTCTGCTTGAGGAAGTCTTCGGCGTTTTCCCGGTACAACTGCGGATTGAAGCGCAGCAGATTTTCATGCAGGTGCGCAACGCCGGCCTTCTGGCCGCGCAACTTGAGGCTGACCACCGGGCGTTTGAAGGATCGTTTGAAAAAGGATTCGGCTTGTTGGAAACAGTCTTCGACGCGGGTATTGAGTTGCTGAGGCATGCTTAACGGATCTCCAGAGGCGTCGAGTATGCTGCAAACCCTGTTCATTGCGAATCGCTCAGGCGCCGAATGGTCGTCGCACAATTCAGAAGTTAGAAGGCCGCCTTGCGGCGGCCTGTGTTGACAGATCCTTGTTTGTTTTGTTGGCGGCGTCCTTGGCTCGCTTCAGCGGCTCGAGTTTCAGGCTTCAATTGCCCCTTTTATTAGTTGGTGTAGACCGGGCCAACGCCCAGGCCCCAGACAATGACGGTGAATGCCATGATTGCAACCAGCACCACCAGCCCTACTGCGAGCACTGAACTTGAGAATAGAAAACCCTCATCAGACGGAATGTTCATGAAGGTCGGCAGCCCCACATACAGCAGGTACACGGTGTAGCAGATGGCTGCAGTGCCGACGACCATGCCCAGCCACATGTGCGGATACAGCGCCGCCAGACCGCCGATGAACAGTGGCGTGGCGGTGTAGGTGGCAAACGCGACACAGCGTGCAAGGCTTGGGCTGGCGTCATAGGTGCGGGCCATCCAGTGAACGAACGCACCCATCACCGCAACCCCGCCGAGCATCGCCAGGTACGACATGATGGTCATCCACAACGCGCTTTCCTGGGTCAGCATGACCGGCGCACGGCTACCGATGACCCAGCCGACCCGAGTGGTGCCGATAAACGCCGAAATAGCCGGTATTGCCGCCAGAATCAGCGTGTGGGTGAGGTACATGTGGCTGATACTTTCCTCTTGGTCGCCACGAATTTCTTTCCATTCTTGATCAGGGTGGGTAAAAAGCCCCACGACGTGATGGATCATAGTCAGTCACTCCTGCGTGATTGCTATCGCCCCCCAGCGGAGCGCCTACGGGCCAGCGGCCAAGTAAGTAGAGGTCTGAAAAGCGTGCGACCTTATGTCGCAGTATAGGAAGTACTGGCTGTCACAGGTGGAGGGCTTTAGAGCAAATCGCGCTGTAAACCCGGGCCTTAATTGCGGTTGTGTCTTGAGATCTGTTCAGCTCTTCGCCCGGTCTGTGTTTTTGCGTAAAATGTCGGCTTTTCGTCACACCTCGCGGATTTCAAGCGCCATGGGCACTCTTACGGTCAATCAGAACAAACTGCAAAAACGTCTACGCCGGCTGGCCGGTGAAGCCGTTGCCGATTACAACATGATCGAAGAGGGCGACAAGGTCATGGTCTGCCTGTCCGGCGGTAAGGACAGCTACACCATGCTCGATGTGCTGATGCATTTGCAGAAGGTGGCGCCGATCAAGTTCGAGATCGTCGCGGTGAACATGGACCAGAAGCAGCCGGGTTTCCCTGAGCATGTGCTGCCGGCCTACCTGAAAGGGTTGGGCGTGGAATACCACATCGTCGAAAAGGACACCTACTCGGTGGTCAAGGAGCTGATACCGGAAGGCAAGACCACGTGCTCGCTGTGCTCACGCCTGCGTCGCGGCACGCTCTACACCTTCGCCGACGAAATCGGCGCGACCAAAATGGCCCTCGGTCATCACCGCGACGACATCGTCGAGACGTTCTTCCTGAATATGTTCTACAACGGTTCGCTCAAGGCCATGCCGCCGAAGTTGCGCGCCGACGACGGCCGTAACGTAGTGATCCGCCCGCTGGCCTACTGCAATGAGAAAGACATTCAGGCTTACTCGGACTTCAAGCAGTTCCCGATCATCCCGTGCAACCTCTGCGGTTCTCAGGAAAACCTGCAACGTCAGGTGGTCAAGGACATGCTTCAGGACTGGGAACGCAAGACCCCGGGCCGCACCGAAAGCATTTTCCGTGGTTTGCAGAACGTCATCCCGTCGCAGTTGGCGGACCGAAACCTGTTCGACTTCACCAACCTGCGCATCGACGAAACTGCTGCGTCGCGTTTCGTCAACGTCGTCAACCTCTGAACAAAATGTGGGAGCGAGCTTGCTCCCACAGGTTCTTATGGCAGGCCGTTTTCAATTCAATCCTCAGGAGAGGGCATGCGCGATTACAAGTGGCTGCATGAATACTGTCTGAACCGTTTTGGTTCGGCAGCCGAACTGGAAGCCCATCTGCCCGTGCCCAAGACCCCGGCACAACTGCGCAAGATCAGTGACGATCGCTACCTGTCGACCCTGGCGTTGCGGGTGTTTCGCGCAGGCCTCAAGCACAGTCTGGTGGACGCCAAATGGCCGGCGTTCGAAGAAGTGTTCTTCAGGTTCGATCCGGAAAAGGTCGTGCTGATGGGCGCCGAGCACCTTGAGCGACTGATGCAGGACACACGGATCATCCGCCACCTGGGCAAGCTCAAGAGCGTGCCGCGCAATGCGCAGTTCGTGCTGGACGTGGCGAAAGAGAAGGGCAGCTTCGGCGAATTGATCGCCGAGTGGCCGGTGACCGACATCGTTGGCCTGTGGAAGTACCTCGCCAAACACGGGCATCAGCTGGGCGGGTTGTCGGCACCGCGGTTTCTGCGGATGATCGGCAAGGACACGTTCGTGCCGAGTTATGACGTAGTCGCGGCACTGAATGCGCAAGAGATCATCGACAAGGTACCGACCAGCCTACGGGATCTGGCGACGGTGCAGAACGCCTTCAACCAGTGGCACGCCGAGAGCGGCCGGCCGATGTGCCAGATTTCGATGATGCTGGCTTACACAGTGAATCATTGAGACCGAGGTGATCCCAAAAGATCGCAGCCTTCGGCAGCTCCTACGCACACCATCTCTGTAGGAGCTGCCGAAGGCTGCGATCTTTTTCACTTAGGCGACAGAGATCTCGCCTTCGCCGGCCAGCTTGCGATTGAGCTGAAACCGCCAGCGCACATACAGCAGCGCCGAACAGAACACCGCCAGGCTTGCGACCATCTCCAGCAGACCAAACACCTGTCGATTCGGGTCGAACGCGGCAATCGCGCCTTTGATGAAATACAGGTTCACCACAAAGCACATCCATGAATGCCCGCGCGCGCTGCCGCTGATCATGCCCGGTGCCAGCAACAACAAGGGCACCAGTTCAATCAGCAGGATGACCCACGGTCGGGCACCATGCAGGTCGGCGATCACCAGGTAGTAGGCGCAGAGCAATCCCACCAAACCGAAGTAGCACAGCAGGCTGATGGCGCGCATCGCCCGAACTCGCGGTTCGAGCCATTCGATGGAGGGCAGAATCTTCGGCTTTTTGGCCACGTTAGCGCTCCAGTTTCAGGGCGGTTTTCGCCAGACGCAGGCCCAAGGCCCGGCACAGCGCGACTTCATGCTCGTTCAAGCCGCTTTTGCCGTCAGCGCCGGCGTGATGGCTGGCGCCGTAAGGTGTGCCGCCACCGCGAGTTTCGAGCAGTGCCGATTCGCTGTAGGGCAGGCCGGTGATCAGCATGCCGTGGTGCAGCAAGGGCAGCATCATCGACAGCAAGGTGGTTTCCTGGCCGCCGTGCAGGCTGGCCGTCGAGGTGAAGACCCCGGCCGGTTTGCCCACCAGAGCGCCGGTCAGCCACAGGTTGCTGGTGCCATCGAGGAAGTACTTCAGCGGCGCCGCCATGTTGCCGAAACGGGTCGGGCTGCCGAGGGCCAGGCCCGCGCAGTTTTTCAGGTCGTCGAGGCTGGCGTAGAGCGCGCCTTCGTCGGGAATGTCTGGTGACACCGCCTCGCATTCGCTGGAGATTGCCGGCACCGTCCGCAGGCGCGCTTCCATCCCGGCCTGTTCCACGCCACGGGCAATCTGTCGGGCCATTTCATTGGTCGAGCCGCTGCGGCTGTAATACAGAACCAGAATGTACGGCGCACTCACGGCAGAATCTCCAGCATGATCTCTATCGGACGGCCGATGATGGCTTTGTCGCCGACTTCAAGAATCGGTCGCTCCATGAGCTTTGGATGTTCGGCGATGGCGGCGATCAATTGCGCTTCGCTCAGGCTGTTGTCGGCCAGGTTCAGGGTTTTGTATTCGTCTTCGCCAGTGCGCAGCAGTTGGCGGGCACTGATGCCGAGCTTGCCCAGCAGGCTTTGCAGCTGCGCGGCGTTCAACGGGGTTTCCAGATAGCGGACTACGGCAGGCGTCAGGCCACGGGCCTCCAGCAGTTCCAGCGCACCGCGGGATTTCGAGCAGCGCGGGTTGTGATAAAGCGTCAGATCGGTCATGTGCGGTTCGCATCTTGCGTAAGGTGGCGGCTATTCTACCTGTGCAGCGAGCAGTCCTGAACCTTGGGAGGCGATGGGTCGCAGCAGAACCTATTTTTTTGAGTAAGGATGACCCCATGACAAGGCGACTGACAGCAGCATTGGCCCTCTTCGCAACCTTGCTGCTTGGCGGCTGTGGCTATGACTACGGCACCGATCAACTGGGACAGAAAGTGGCGTCCGGGCGCCTGGACGGCCAATGGTTTGTGCTCAATTACTGGGCCGAGTGGTGTGGCCCGTGTCGTACCGAGATACCTGAGCTCAACGCCTTGGCCGATCAACTGAAGGGTCAGAAAGTCAACGTGTTCGGGGTGAACTTCGACAACGTGCAGGGCGAAGACCTCAAGAGCGCCAGTGAAAAACTCGGGATCAAGTTCACCGTGCTGGCACAGGATCCGGCGGACCGCTTCGAATTGCCGCATAGCGAGGCGCTGCCAGTGACCTACATCATCGATGACAAGGGCAAGGTGCGTGAGCAGTTGATGGGAGAGCAGACGGCGGCGGGGGTGATGGCGAAGCTTGCGGCGTTGCAGGCGAAGAACTGACGGCGGGCCGAGCGCCCACCTGTGGCGAGGGGGGCAAGCCCCAATGCCATTCAGTTATGGGCAATCCCTGTGGGAGCGAGCCTGCTCGCGATAGCGTTGGGTCAGTCAACATTGATGTTGAATGTAATGCCGTCATCGCGAGCAGGCTCGCTCCCACAGGAACGGTGTTCGCCGAGGGGGGTTAACCCTCTTCAAGCCACCAGCGCAGCGGCTTGCCTTCAGCAGGCCAGAAGCGCATTTGCTCGATTGGCGAGATGTCCCAGCGTTGCACGGTTTCCAGCACTTGCAGGAAGCGTTTTTCCTGTTCCATCAAGGCCGGGGCGCACATTTTGCGGGTGCTGCCGACTTTACCGAAACTCAGCTTGTCGCCGTCCAGAGTGTAGGGCGCGAACCAGTGGTTGCAGCCACCATTGCCATAAGCCCGACCGTCCTCACCCAAGGTGATGGTCAGATGGCTGTAGTCAATCAGCGGACGTTCGCCGATCCACTCCAGAACATAGCTGCGATCCTGTTGCAATTGCACCGGTTCAGCGGCGCAACCCAACAGGCCAACACCCACCATCGCGGCCAGAACAAGGTGTTTCATTACGCGGGCTCCTGGCATTTCGGGCACAGGTGCTTCTCGAGGGCGGTGGTCCAGCCCAGTTCGGCAATCCGTGCAGTGGCGGCCGGTTTTTCGGCCTTGTTGCCCAGCTTGGCGTCGACCGCGAACTCGAATTTAAGCTCTTTGGCGCAGCTGTCGCAGTTCACTTGCCAGTTGTGGATCGCCAGTTCACCAAACACCGGACCACTGGCCACCGCCACCCATTGGCCCATGGGCTTGAGCAGGTGACGAACGTTTTCAACGGTCAGGCGCATGGACAAGTCCTTGCTGCCTTTGAGGGTGACCAACAACACGTCGTCGGCGCGGATCGAGCCGCCGTTGCCGGTGACTTGATAACGCCCCGGCGTCAACGCGCGGCATTCGGTCAAGGTGTGTTGCGGGTTCATCAGGCTGTAGCGGAAATCGTGTTCGACCATGGGTCCTCCAAATATGCGCGGTATGCTAGCACGCGAAAGAATCAGGCATGGTCCATGGTTGCGACCTTCGATCAGGCCAAATCAGTTTTCGACCTGATTGTGCGGTGTGCCAGCGGCCCAATCGGTGATGTTCTGCAAGGTGGTCGTGGCGATTGCGGCCAACGCTTCATGGGTCAGGAAAGCCTGGTGCGCGGTGACGATCACGTTGGGGAAGGTCAACAGCCGCGCCAACACATCGTCCTGCAACGGCAGATCGGAGCGATCCTCGAAGAACAGCTGTGCTTCTTCTTCATAGACATCCAGCCCCAAATACCCTAGCTGACCGCTTTTCAGTGCACCGATCAGCGCAGGCGTGTCGACGAGCCCGCCACGCCCGGTGTTGATCAGCATGGTGCCGGGTTGCAGATGCGCCAGCGACTGGCTGTTGATCAGGTGTTTGCTCTCGGAGGTCAGCGGGCAGTGCAGGCTGATGATCTGCGCCTCGGCCAACAGCTCCGGCAATGGCAGATAACGGACACCGAGGGCCTGGACGTGAGGATTAGGGTAAGGGTCATAGGCCAGCAGCTTGCAGCCAAACCCGGCCATGATTTTCGCGAAGGCGGCGCCGATCTGGCCGGTGCCGACCACGCCGACGGTCTTGCCGAACAGGTCGAAACCCGTCAGCCCGTGCAGGCTGAAATCGCCTTCGCGGGTCCGGTTGTAGGCGCGGTAAAGGCGTCGGTTCAGTGCCAGGATCAACGCCACCGCGTGCTCGGCCACGGCGTGGGGCGAGTAGGCCGGTACGCGGACGATGCTCAAACCCAGGCGTTTCGCGCAAGCCAGGTCAACGTGGTTGTAACCGGCCGAGCGCAGAGCTATCAGGCGCGTACCGCCAGCGGCCAGTCGTTCAAGCACCGGCGCACTCAGGTCGTCATTGATAAAGGCGCAGACCACTTCATGCCGCTCGGCCAGCGCCGCCGTGTCCAGACTCAGGCGCGCGGGCTGGAAGTGCAACTCGATACCGGCGGGCACTTTGGCTGCGAGAAAACTCTCGCGGTCGTACGTCTGGCTGCTGAAGAGAATTGTGCGCATGGCGTCGTCCTTGTGCTTGAGTGCGTTGAGTTTAACCCTCAACGCCTGCCGCGCCATTGCGCTGGGTCAAGCGCCAATACGCGCTTGCGAGGCCAGGCGGTTGATCGCCCGCTCAAGCTCTTCCAGTGCCACGATGGCTTTGGGGTCTTGTTGCTTGAGCAGGGTTTCACTGCGCTGACAGGCCGCACGCAACTGCGGAACGCCGCAATAGCGTGTCGCCCCGTGCAGGCGGTGGACCCGTTCGATCAGGGCATTCTGGTCATTGCTTTCACGAGCGACGCGAATCGCCTCGCGATCAGCTTCCAGTGAGGCCAGCAACATCGCCAGCATGTCGGCCGCCAAGTCGGCTTTGCCGGCCGCCAGGCGCAGGCCTTCATCGGGATCGAGCACCAGCAGGTCGCTGTTGTTGCCATAAACGTCGGCCCGCTCCGGACCGTGGTTACGCAGGGCCAGCCCGGTCCACTTCAACACCACCTGCGCCAGTTGGCGTTCGCTGATCGGTTTGGTCAGGTAATCGTCCATGCCGCTTTGCAGCAAGGCGCGTTTTTCGTTGGCCATGGCGTGTGCGGTGAGGGCGACGATCGGCAGCGGCGTGCAATGCCGTTCGCTTTCCCATTGGCGAATCGCTTCGGTGCTCTGTCGTCCGTCCATACCCGGCATCTGCACGTCCATCAGCACCAGATCGAAGGCTTCGGTCTGCACGGCCTTGACCGCTGCGTAACCGCTTTCGACTGCCAGTACCTTGGCACCCATGTCTTCGAGCAGTGTTTGCACCAGCAGCAGATTGGCGGGGTTGTCGTCGACGCAGAGCACTTTGGGCGCGCGGCTGGAAATTGGTTCGCCCGGTTCATTGCGTAACTGACGCGGGTTGACCAGGTCCGCCAGCGCGCGGCGCAACTTGCGGGTGCAGGCCGGTTTGGCCTGCAACTGGCTGTGAGGGTTGGGCACCGAGAGATGGAACAGCGTCTGCTCGGTGGTCGGGCACAGCACCAGCACTTTGCAACCCAGGTGTTCGAGGTCCCAGATATGCTGATTCAGCCGCTCCGGCGGCATGTCGTTGGAGGTGATGCCGAGCACGGCAAGGTCGATTGCCTGCTCGGTCTGGTGCGCGCCGGTGACGCCATTGGTCAGGCTTTCGAGGGTGTTGAACGGGGTCACTTCAAGACCACAGTCTTCCAGTTGATGCTGCAAGGCCTGACGTGCCAGCTCGTGGTTTTCCAGCACCGCAACGCGGCGCCCGAGCAACGGCGGCGAGGGCAGGTCTTCGGCGTCGTCGCGGGTTTTCGGCAGGCTCAGGCTGACCCAGAATTCCGAGCCTTCTCCCGGCGTGCTGTCGACGCCAATCTCGCCGCCCATCTGCTCGATCAATCGCTTGGAAATCACCAGTCCCAGACCTGTACCGCCCGGTTGCCGCGACAACGAGTTGTCGGCCTGGCTGAAGGCCTGAAACAACGCACGCACGTCCTGATTCGACAGGCCGATGCCGGTGTCCTGAATGCTGATGCGCAGTTGCACGCTGTCTTCGTGTTCTTCTTCAAGCATGGCGCGGGCGACGATGGTGCCTTCGCGGGTGAACTTGATCGCGTTACTCACAAGGTTGGTGAGGATCTGCTTGAGCCGCAGCGGGTCGCCAACCAGTGACAGCGGGGTGTCGCGGTACACCAGGCTGACCAGTTCGAGCTGTTTGGCGTGGGCGGCCGGGGCGAGGATGGTCAGGGTGTCCTGGAGCAGATCGCGCAGGTTGAACGGAATGCTGTCGAGTACCAGTTTGCCGGCCTCGATTTTCGAGAAGTCGAGAATCTCGTTGATGATCCCCAGCAGGCTGTCGGCGGATTTTTCGATGGTGCCCAGGTAGTCGAGCTGACGCGGCGTCAGTTCGCTTTTTTGCAGCAAATGGGTGAAACCGAGGATGCCGTTGAGCGGCGTGCGAATCTCGTGGCTCATGTTGGCGAGGAACTCGGACTTGATCCGGCTCGCCTCCAGGGCTTCCTTGCGCGCCAGGTCCAGCTCGATGTTCTGGATCTCGATGGTTTCCAGATTCTGCCGGACGTCTTCGGTGGCTTGATCGATGCTGTGCTGCAATTCTTCCTGGGCATTTTGCAGGGTGCTGGCCATGCGGTTGATACCCGAGGCCAACTCGTCCAGCTCCTGGCTGCCGAGCGGTGGCAGGCGGGTTTCGAGATGACCGTCCTTGAGTTGCGCCACGGCCTGTTTTATCAGGTTGAGCGGTGAATTGATGGTGCGCCCCATACGCAATGCCAGCAGCGCAGTGCCGGCCAGACCTGCGGCGATTAACAGCACGCTGGCGAACAGGCTGCGGTAACCGCGCAGCAACATGCCATTGTGGGAGAGTTCCAGTTCGACCCAGCCCAGCAAACGATCGGACTCATCAGGGATCAGCTCGCCGGCCAGGTTGCGATGTTTGCCGAACACCGGCAACAGGTAACGGGTGGCGTCGCTGCCGGTGCGTTGCAACATGTGAGTGCTGTCGCCGGTGGGCGGCTGGTTGAGCATCAGCGGGCCGGCGTGCGCCAGTTGCGTGCGGTCCGGCGCCAGGAACGACACGGCGCGCACGTCCGGTTGCTCCAGTGACTGGGTCGCGATGCGTTCCAGCAGGTCGTCATTCTTGTGGCCCATGGCCGGGGCGACCAAAGGTGCCAGTTGTTCGGCGATCATTTCGCCGCGTTGCAGAAGTTGGGTTTGCAGATCGGACTGTTGCATCCAGGTGAAATAGCCGCCCAGAACCAAGGCCATCAGGCTGGTCGGCAACAAGGTCAACAACATGACGCGACCTTTGATCCCCAGTTTTTTCAGCACGTCACTCTCCTGCTATCACGCTGTTTATAGATGGCCTGCGCGTGCATCCGGCACGCGCTACCCGCGCAGTGTAGCGATTTGCTTGCGGGCAATCTCGGCAAATTACCCAGCGCTTTGTGACGGTTTAAAGGTCTCGGGTGCCTGCGACGAAAGCGGCTGGCCCGCCGAGCAACTGCAATGCGCAGTGGATGCTTCGTGCCGGGAGAGTGAGCCTCGCCGATCCCCTGTGGGCGCGAGCTTGCTCGCGAAGAGGCCCTTCCATCCAGTACAAGCAATGGCTTATTCCTATAAGCCATAAGCCCCATACTTTGCGTGATATGGCCTGCGCACGTTTGCCGGTATGATGGGCATCCCCGCAGTCTGGATTGCGAATACGCCATGACCTTGCAGTACCCAACCATCGCCGATTGCGTCGGCAACACTCCGCTGGTTCGTTTGCAGCGCCTGCCTGGCGCCACCAGCAACACCCTGCTGCTCAAGCTCGAGGGTAATAACCCGGCGGGTTCGGTCAAGGACCGTCCGGCGCTGTCGATGATTACCCGTGCCGAGCTGCGTGGACAGATCCATGCTGGCGATACGCTGATCGAGGCGACCTCCGGCAACACCGGGATTGCCTTGGCCATGGCTGCGGCGATCAAGGGTTACAAGATGATCCTGATCATGCCCGACAACTCCAGCGCCGAGCGCAAGGCCGCGATGACCGCTTATGGCGCCGAGCTGATTCTGGTGACTCAGGAAGAGGGCATGGAGGGGGCTCGCGACCTCGCCGAACGGATGCAGGCCGACGGCCGTGGCAAGGTGCTCGATCAGTTCGCCAACGGCGACAACCCCGAGGCGCACTACACCGGCACCGGCCCGGAAATCTGGCGCCAGACACAGGGCACCATCACCCACTTCATCAGCTCCATGGGTACCACGGGCACCATCATGGGTGTCTCGCGCTACCTGAAAGAACAGAATCCGGCCGTGCAGATCGTTGGTTTGCAGCCGATGGAAGGCTCGGCGATTCCGGGTATCCGTCGCTGGCCGAAGGAATACCTGCCAAAGATCTATCAAGCCGATCGGGTTGACCGGATCGTCGACATGGCCCAAAGCGAAGCCGAAGACGTGACCCGTCGACTGGCGCGCGAAGAAGGCATCTTCTGTGGCGTGTCCTCGGGCGGTGCTGTAGCAGCGATGCTGCGCCTGTCCAGGGAAGTTGAAAACGCGGTGATGGTCGCGATCATTTGTGACCGTGGCGACCGTTACTTGTCGACCGGCATTTTCGACGCGCCCAACTGATGGCCAAGCAAGAGAGAGGTTTGCGCTTCCAACCCACTGGCGGCAGCAAGGCCCCGCAAGTCCCGACTGGCAAAAAGCAGCGTTTGACCATCGAACGCCTGGCCAATGACGGTCGCGGTATCGCGTTTTTCGAAGGTCGTACCTGGTTTGTCATCGGTGCTTTGGCCGGTGAAGAAGTCGAGGCGCGAGTCCTGGGTGCCCACGGCAAAGTCGTCGAGGCGCGCACCGAGCGCGTCTTTGTGGCCAATGAGTTGCGTCGCCCGGCACCGTGCGCCCATGCCGGGCGCTGCGGTGGTTGCAGCGTGCAGCATTTGCCCCACAACGACCAGCTCGCCCTGAAACAGCGCATGCTCGCCGAGCAGTTGTCGCGGGTGGCCGGTGTCGAACCCGAACAGTGGGCTGCTCCTTTGAGTGGTCCTGAGTTCGCCTACCGGCGTCGCGCCCGAGTGGCGGTGCGTTGGGATGTGAAAGCGAAAAAACTCGAAGTGGGTTTTCGCGCAGCCGGCAGTCAGGACATCGTCGGTATCAACGATTGCCCGGTACTGGTACAGCCCTTGCAACCGATCATGAGCCGCTTGGCGGAAATGCTTCGGCGTTTGAGCAAACCTCAGGCGTTGGGGCATGTGGAATTGTTCGCCGGTTCATCTCTGGCGCTGTTGCTGCGGCACATGGCGCCATTGTCTGAAAACGACCTGAACATTCTCAAGGCATTCTGCGCATTCCATGACGCCCAATTGTGGCTGCATGGCGAAGGTGAGCCGCAACCGGTCGACGCTGAACAGGCGCTGGGTTACCGACTTGAACAATGGAATCTTGAACTGGCGTATCGCCCGGGTGACTTCATTCAGGTGAACGCCGGGGTCAACGAGGCGATGGTCGCTCAGGCACTGGAGTGGCTGAAACCTGCGGCTGACGAGCGCGTGCTCGATCTGTTCTGCGGTTTGGGTAACTTTGCCTTGCCGTTGGCGCAGAAGGTCCGTGAAGTGGTGGCGGTGGAAGGCGTGCAGGCCATGGTCGAGCGCGCTGCCGCGAATGCCGCTAGCAATAATCTGCATAACGCGAAGTTTTTTCAGGCCGATTTATCCCAGCCTTTGGCTGATGCCGAATGGGCCAGCGAGGGCTTTTCTGCGGTACTCTTGGACCCACCGCGCGACGGTGCTTTCGAGGTGGTGCGCACGCTCGCATCCCTGGGCGCCAAGCGGTTGGTTTATGTGTCGTGCAACCCGGCGACTTTGGCGCGCGACACGGTCGAATTGATCAAGCAGGGCTACCGGTTAAAACGTGCCGGGATCCTCGATATGTTTCCTCAGACGGCACATGTCGAGGCCATGGCGTTATTTGAAGCGAGCTAGGATGGCTCGTCTGGTCCGACTAGACCTCCCATGCATCAGTCGCGTCAGCCCAGTGAGGGCGCGTGGGCAGCGAAGGTCAGCGATTTGACGCATTGAATCTGCGTCGTAGGGAAGGTAAGCAAGATGGTACAGGTGAGAGCACACCAGCCGATCAACACCGACGGCAGTATCAATCTCGAGGCTTGGCTCGATCATGCGGTCAGTGTCGATCAGGCACTGGATCGCGAAGCCTTGAAAGAGGCCTGCGAGTTCGCTCGTCAGACCGAACAGCAAGACAATGCGGCGAAGAATCTCTGGTCCGAAGGTACGTCGAGTTTTCGTACGGGCCTTGAGATCGCGGAGATTCTCGCCGACCTCAAGCTCGATCAGGACTCGCTGGTCGCGGCGATTCTTTACCGTGGCGTACGCGAAGGTCATATCCAGTTGCCGGCCGTCAGCCAGCGCTTCGGTCCGGTGGTTGCCAAACTGATCGATGGCGTGCAGCGCATGGCGGCGATCAGCGCGAGTCTGAGCCCGCGCCAGTCGTTGGTGCTGGGCTCTCAGGCTCAGGTGGAAAACCTGCGCAAGATGCTCGTGGCCATGGTCGACGACGTCCGCGTCGCGCTGATCAAACTGGCCGAGCGCACCTGTGCGATCCGTGCGGTGAAAACCGCCGATGATGAAAAGCGCAACCGGGTCGCCCGGGAAGTCTTCGACATCTACGCGCCGCTGGCTCACCGCCTCGGCATCGGTCATATCAAATGGGAGCTGGAGGACTTGTCCTTCCGTTACCTGGAGCCGGACCAATACAAGCAGATCGCCAAGTTGCTGCACGAGCGGCGCCTTGATCGCGAGCGGTTCATCAGCGATGTGATGAGCCAGCTGAAAAACGAATTGCAGGCCACCGGCGTCGATGCCGACATCAGCGGCCGGGCCAAACACATTTATTCGATCTGGCGAAAAATGCAGCGCAAGGGGCTGGAATTCAGCCAGATCTACGACGTGCGTGCGGTGCGCGTGCTGGTGCCGGAAATGCGCGATTGCTACACCGCGCTGGGCATCGTCCACACCTTGTGGCGGCACATCCCGAAAGAATTCGACGACTACATCGCCAACCCGAAAGAGAACGGCTACCGTTCCTTGCACACAGCGGTTATCGGCCCTGAAGGCAAGGTGCTGGAAGTGCAGATCCGCACCCACGCGATGCACGAAGAGGCCGAGCTGGGCGTTTGCGCGCACTGGCGCTACAAGGGCACCGACGTCAAATCCGGTTCCAATCACTACGAAGAGAAAATCTCCTGGCTGCGTCAGGTGCTCGAGTGGCACGAAGAGCTGGGGGATATCGGTGGTCTGGCGGAACAGCTGCGGGTCGATATCGAGCCGGATCGGGTGTACATCTTCACCCCCGACGGTCACGCGATCGACTTGCCAAAAGGCGCAACACCGCTGGACTTCGCCTACCGCGTGCACACCGAAATCGGTCACAACTGCCGGGGCGCGAAGATCAACGGGCGGATCGTCCCGCTCAACTACAGCCTGCAGACCGGTGAGCAGGTCGAGATCATCACCAGCAAACACGGCACGCCGAGCCGTGACTGGCTGAACCCGAACCTGGGCTACATCACTACCTCGCGGGCGCGGGCGAAGATCGTTCACTGGTTCAAATTGCAGGCACGCGACCAGAACGTCGCGGCCGGTAAAACCCTGCTCGAACGCGAACTCAATCGCCTCGGTCTGCCGCAGGTGGATTTCGACAAGCTGGCCGAAAAGGCCAACATGAAAACCGCCGAGGACATGTTTGCCGCGTTAGGTGCCGGCGATTTGCGTCTGGCGCAACTGGTCAACCTGGCACAGCAACTGGTCGAGCCGGAACGCGGCAACGAACAGCTGGAGCTGATCCCGCGCAAAGCCACCGGCTACAAGCCCGGCAAGCGCGGCGATATCCAGATCCAGGGCGTCGGCAACCTGATGACCCAGATGGCCGGCTGCTGCCAGCCGTTGCCGGGCGATGCGATCGTCGGTTACATCACTCAGGGGCGTGGCGTCAGCATCCACCGTCAGGACTGCGCCTCGGTGCTGCAACTGGCCGGGCGCGAGCCTGAGCGGATCATCCAGGTCAGCTGGGGGCCGGTGCCGGTGTTGACCTATCCGGTGGACATCATCATTCGTGCCTACGATCGTTCCGGTCTGCTGCGTGACGTGTCGCAAGTGCTGCTCAATGAGCGGATCAACGTGCTGGCGGTCAACACCCGCTCGAACAAAGAGGACAACACGGCGTTGATGTCCCTGACCATCGAGATTCCGGGGCTGGATGCATTGGGGCGGTTGTTGGGGCGTATTTCCCAATTGCCGAACATCATCGAAACCCGGCGTAACCGCACCCCATGATGATAATCGATGTGGGAGCTGCTTTATGTGGGAGCGAGCTTGCTCCGGGCGGCGATCCGACGATGGCGGTTGTCCAGTCAACAGTTATGCTGGATGTGCCGGCCCTATCGCGAGCAAGCTCGCTCCCACATGGGTTTTGTGAAGAGATTGATAGATGTATTCACTTCAAGACTTGCTTCATCTGATGAACCGGCTGCGCGACCCGCAGTTCGGCTGCCCATGGGATATCAAGCAAACCTGGCAGACCATCGTCCCGCATACCCTGGAAGAAGCGTACGAGGTGGCCGACGCCATCGAGCGCGGCGACTTCGATCACTTGCAGGGTGAGTTGGGCGATCTGCTGTTCCAGGTGGTGTATTACAGCCAACTGGCGCGGGAGGAGGGACGTTTCGAGTTCGACGGTGTGGTGGACAGCATCACCCGCAAACTGATTCGTCGTCATCCTCACGTATTCCCGACCGGTGATCTGTACGCGCCGCTGGATATCCCGCGGCTCAGTGAAGAGCAGGTCAAGCAGCGTTGGGAAGAGATCAAGGCCGAGGAGCGGGCCGAGAAGTCCCAGGCCCCTGAACAGTTGTCCTTGCTTGATGATGTACCCGCGGCGCTGCCGGCGCTGTCGCGTTCGGCCAAGCTGCAAAAGCGTGCGGGGCAGGTGGGTTTTGACTGGCCGGACGCGTTGCCGGTGCTCGATAAGGTCCGCGAAGAGCTCGATGAAGTGCTCGAAGCCATGGCGGATAACGACTCGGCGGCCATCAGTGATGAAGTCGGCGATCTGCTGTTTTCCGTGGTCAATCTGGCGCGTCATCTGAAGGTCGATCCAGAAACCGCATTGCGCGGCGCCAACAGCAAGTTTGAAAGACGGTTCCGATTTATCGAACAGGCATTGCGCGACACCCGTCGTCCCATAGAAGATTGCACCCTCGAAGAGTTGGACGCCTTGTGGGGCGAAGCCAAACGTCAGGAAAAGAATTTGCCCAGCTGCGGCTGAGCTGTTGCCTAAGTGAGTAAGCACCATGAGCCTTTCCCTACGCGACCAGTTGCTCAAAGCAGGGCTGGTCAACCAAAAGCAGGCCAAGCAGGTCGGCAAAGACAAACAGAAGCAGCAACGGCTGGTCCATAAAGGTCAGATCGAGCTCGATGATTCCCAGCAGCGTGCGGCCCAGGAGGCCATGGCCGAGAAGGTCAAGCGCGATCAGGAACTCAATCGTCAGCAGCAGGAGAAAGCCGAGCAGAAGGCCCGCGCCGCGCAGGTCAAGCAATTGATCGAAGTCTCGCGCTTGCCGAAACTGACCACCGAGGACTACTACAACTTCGTTGACGACAAGAAGGTCAAGCGCATCTCCGTCAACACCTTGATGCGCAACAAGCTCAGCAGCGGCTCCCTGGCGATCGTGCATCACGCCGGCGGCTACGAAGTGATCCCTCGTGAGGCGGCGCTGAAGATCCAGGAGCGCGATCCACAGCGCATCGTGCAACTGAACACCCAGACCGAAGAAGTCGATGCGGACGATCCGTACGCGGCCTATCAGATCCCTGATGATCTGATGTGGTAAACACCGCGGCTTAATAACCACAAGCCCCGCTCATTGGCGGGGTTTGTGGTTTGTGGGCGCTGCGGCAGGCTGCGATCTTTTTGGGCCACGACCCATCTCAAGACGAAAAAAAGCCCCGCATTCGCGAGGCTTCTTCATTTCGATCTGCTTAGCTGCCTTTGACAGCCTTGCCGTCAACCGTACCGTCGAGGAGCATGATGTTGTACTCCTTGCCGTCGGTCTCGACCTGGCGCAGGGCTACCAGGATGTAGCCCCAGTCCTTGGCGAACCACATTTCGGTGATGCGCTTGTTCTGTGTCGGGTCGCGAACACGTTCGACCTTGATCGCATCGACCGAACCCGCTTTGGTCTGGACTTTTTCCTGGCCAATTACGCGGAAGTCATAGGTGTCGGTGTCTTCACCTTCGACCACTTGGTAGCTCATGCTTTTTTTGCCGGCTGCCACATCACGCTGCAGGGCCAGTTGGTAGGTGGACTTGTCCAGCATACCGGTGTTGAGCGGTACCTTGACCGGATCACCGCGATCAGTGCCGGTGACCATCTTGTTGGTCCAGTCGAAGTCCAGATTGACCTTCTTGGCTTTGCCCAGACCGCCGCGTTCAAAGCTATATGACTGGGGCAGCAAAGCGTCCTTGTCCAGCTTCAGGGTGCTTTCCTCGGTCAGACTGGCAACCAGCATGGAGGCCTTGAAATTCAGGGTCCAGGAGCCGTTGGCATTTTTCGACAGGCTGCGTTCGGCCGAACCGCTCATCGGGAGCTGCTTCCAGTCGGCGGTGTAGCTGGCGGAGAACGGTTGAAGGTCTGCCGCCTGCGCAAGGGGCAGGGCGAACAGAGCACAAGCGAAGAGCAAGGCGCGACGCATAAAATCTCCTAGTATCGAATCAAGTGACCGCTGGCCGCGAGTAACTGACCATCCAGTAAAGCACCCTGTTCGCCAAGGCTCAGTCGGCCCTCGGCAAACCAGCGCACGGCCATCGGGTAAATCTGGTGTTCGCGGGTGTGAACCCGTTGCGCCAGACTCTGCGGCGAATCGTGCAACTCTACCGGTATTACTGCCTGTACGACCAGTGGTCCGCCATCGAGTTCCTCGGTGACGAAGTGCACGCTGCAGCCATGTTCAGCGTCGCCGGCTTCCAGCGCTCGCTGATGAGTGTGTAACCCTTTGTATTTGGGTAGCAGCGAAGGATGGATATTGAGCAGGCGACCCTGATAGTGGCGGACGAAATCAGCGCTGAGAATGCGCATGAATCCGGCCAGTACCACAAGCTTGGGTTGGAAGGCGTCGATCAATTCGATCAGGGCAGCATCGAAGGCCTCACGACCTTCGAAAGCCTTGTGATCCAGCGTGCGGGTGTCGATACCCGCGTCCCTGGCGCGCTGAAGGCCGTAGGCATCGGCGCGGTTCGAGATCACTGCGCGAATGCGGACAGGGTTGTCCGCGTTTTGCGCGTCGTCGATCAAGGCCTGCAAGTTGCTGCCGGTGCCGGACAACAGCACCACAACATCACAGGTGCCGGACATCTGCTCTTGCATCCGCTGTTGCATCAATGTGCCTTGAGGTTCTTCAGTTCGACCTGTGCAGCACCTTCGGCAGCGGTAGCGATCTGACCGATGACCCAAGGCTGCTCGCCGGCTTCACGCAGTACGTTCAGCGCGGTTTCAACGTGCTCCTGGCCAACGCAGATAACCATGCCGACGCCGCAGTTCAGCACGCGGTGCATTTCGGTTTCGTCAACGTTGCCTTTCTCTTGCAGCCAGTCGAACACGGCTGGACGGGTCCAGCTCGCTACGTCAACTACGGCCTGAGCGCCTTTTGGCAGGACGCGAGGAATGTTGTCGAGCAGGCCGCCACCGGTGATGTGGGCCATGGCTTTGACGGCGCCAGTGTCTTTGATCAGCTTGAGCAGCGGTTTGACGTAGATACGGGTTGGCGCCATCAGCAGGTCGGTCAGCGGCTTGCCGTCGAGCTGGATGTTTTCGATGTCTGCGCCTGCCACTTCGATGATCTTGCGGATCAGCGAGTAACCGTTGGAGTGCGGACCGGAAGACGGCAGGGCGAGCAGGGCATCGCCCGCCGCGACTTTCGAACCGTCGATGATTTCCGACTTCTCCACCACGCCCACGCAGAAGCCGGCCAGGTCGTAGTCTTCGCCTTCGTACATGCCAGGCATTTCAGCGGTTTCGCCGCCAACCAGCGAGCAGCCGGACAGTTCGCAGCCAGCACCGATGCCGGTGACGACTTGAGCGGCGGTGTCGACGTTCAGTTTGCCGGTGGCGTAGTAGTCAAGGAAGAACAGCGGCTCGGCACCGCAAACCACCAGATCGTTGACGCACATGGCAACCAGGTCGATGCCGATGGTGTCGTGCTTGTTCAGGTTCAGAGCCAGGCGCAGCTTGGTGCCAACGCCGTCGGTGCCGGAGACCAGCACGGGCTGCTTGTAGCCAGCCGGGATTTCGCAGAGGGCGCCGAAACCGCCCAGGCCGCCCATGACTTCCGGGCGCGCAGTGCGCTTGGCGACGCTCTTGATGCGTTCGACCAATGCTTCACCGGCGTCGATGTCTACACCGGCGTCCTTGTAGCTCAGGGAGGGTTGCTTGCTCATGATCCAGGCCTTTAGGGGGGATTCAGGGGTAACGACCGAGTTCGGCGAGTGCGCTGAAATACGTGTGGCGCGATTGCCGCGCAAGCATTTCAGAGTACCCAGCCGTTGCCGGTCTACGAAGGCGCGCGATTTTATCAGGCTTGAGGGGCAGCGGCCATCCTCGGGCCGACGGGCAGAGGCATATCGCATTAAAAAAACCGAAAATGCCCGTGCTGGTGAGCTCGCTCGTGGCTGTATAAGGTATAGCCGTTAACCGGCTATCGTTATGACAGAGTGAAATCTTCCATCGATTGCGTGAATGTTTTGCGCAGGCGTGTGGTCACAGCCTTGCTCAAGTCTGTTCATGCGGTCTGTTCCAGCCGCTTTTTGTCGTCGGGAATCCTCCATGCGCTTGTGTAAATTTCTTTTTGTGGGCTGTTTGTCATTGGTCAGCCTGGCGAGTCATGCCCAAACTGTTAACAGTCTTTATCAAGTGCGCGAGCCGGTCAGCAATCAGACCCCCGAGGAGCGCGATCAGGCCACCCAGCGTGCGCTGGAAACCCTGGTGCTGCGCCTGACCGGTGACGCCAAGGCTGCGCAGAACCCAGGGCTGGCGGCGATTCGCAAGGACCCGCAGCAGATCATCAGCCGATATGGCTATGACGCCGGACCGCCGGAGAGCCTGCAAGTCGACTTTGACCCGGTGAGTACCGATCGGGCGCTGCGTCAGGCCGGGCTGGCCTTGTGGGGCGCCAATCGGCCGTCGATTCTCGGTTGGTGGCTGAACGATTCAGCCGAAGGCTCAAATCTGGTGGGCGACGGTCAGGCCAGTGCCGCGCCGTTGCGGCGTGCGGCTCAACATCGTGGTCTGCCGTTGCGCCTGCCGCTGGGTGACCTGAATGAGCAGATCGTCGCCACCGCGCCGCATCTTGAAGGCAACGACCCGGCGCCGCTGCATGACATCTCCGAGCGTTACGGCGCGGATGCTTTGCTGGCAGTGCACGCACATCAAGAGGGCGGTCAGTGGCAGGCCAAGTGGCATTTGTGGCTGGGCGATCAGCGTGAGCAAGGCAGTGTGCAAGGGGCTGACACTGCGGCTTTGGCCGATGCGGTATTGCTGGCAGTGAGTCAGCGTCTGGCGCTGCGGTTTGTTGCCAGGCCGGGAACGTCCAGCGAGCAGTTGCTTGAGGTTCAAGGCATGAATCTGGAGCGATACGCGGTGCTGGGGCACTTGCTGGAGCCGTTTGGTGGGCACCCGCAAAGCGTCGACGGTGACCGGATTGTGTATCGCGTCAACGGCAGTGCCGAGCAGCTGCGAGCGCAGTTGAATCTGGCGAAGTTACAAGAGGTGCCAGCGGGCGCTGCACCGGCTCCGGTTCAGCCAGCGGCTGGCGGTTCGACACCTGCGGTCGCCCCGGCACCCGCGCCAAAAGCGCAGCTGAGTTTCCGCTGGTAGGTTTTTCTTTCCTTATATAGAAGCAGGAGTGGTTCATGGCCGATACACGGCGTTGGGTTTGGCTTGGTGGGGTGGCCCTGCTGTGCGCGTTTGTCTACCTGTTGCATCCTATCCTCACGCCGTTCCTGGTGGCGTTGTTGCTGGCCTATCTGTTCGACCCGCTGGTGGATCGCCTGGAGAAACTCGGCCTGTCGCGCACCTGGGGTGTGGTCGCGGTGTTTGCGCTGTTCACCTTGATCGTCATGACACTGTTGCTGGTGTTGGTGCCGATGCTCGCAAAACAGCTGTTTCGCTTGTATGAACTGGCGCCACAGATGCTCGACTGGTTGCAGCACACGGCGATGCCTTGGGCGCAGTCGAAACTCGGGTTGGCGGACGGCTTCTGGAAGTTTGACAAGGTCAAGGCTGCGATCAGCGAACATATGGCGCAGACCACGGACATCGTCGGTATTGTGCTCAGCCACGCCACGGCGTCGGGTCTGGCGTTGATCGGCTGGCTGGCCAATCTGGTGCTGATTCCGGTGG
The DNA here is from genome assembly GCF_058802345.1 of Pseudomonas sp. GW822-FHT02D10. Lineage (NCBI taxonomy): Bacteria > Pseudomonadati > Pseudomonadota > Gammaproteobacteria > Pseudomonadales > Pseudomonadaceae > Pseudomonas > Pseudomonas sp. GW822-FHT02D10. The sequence continues at coordinate 32,638 of NZ_JBXAOB010000015.1, read as the reverse complement.
TGAGCTTTTACCTGTTGCGCGATTGGGACCTGATGATGGCGAAGCTGCGCAGCCTGTTGCCACGTAATCGCGAAGAGCAAGTGGTATCGCTGGCGGACGAGTGTCATGAGGTGCTTGGGGCATTTGTTCGTGGGCAGTTGCTGGTGATGCTGGCGTTGGGTGTGATCTACGCGGCCGGTCTGATGCTGGTCGGGTTGGAGCTGGGGCTGTTGATTGGCTTGATTGCCGGTCTGGCAGCGATTGTGCCGTACATGGGCTTTGTGATCGGGATCGGCGCGGCGTTGATCGCCGGGTTGTTTCAGTTTGGTGGCGATCTGTATCCGATGATCGGGATTGTCGCAGTGTTCATGGTCGGTCAGGCATTGGAAGGCATGGTGCTGACGCCGCTGTTGGTGGGGGATCGGATTGGTCTGCATCCGGTGGCGGTGATCTTTGCGATCCTGGCGGGCGGTGAGTTGTTTGGGTTCACCGGGATCTTGCTGGCATTGCCGGTGGCTGCGGTGATTATGGTGCTGGTGCGCCATGTGCATGATTTGTATAAAGATTCTGGTATGTACAGCGGTGCGGAAGATTCTGATTGATCAGCGCCGTCGATTAAGTGCTCAAGGTTGCCCGGCGCGTTGCCGGGCAGGCCTGTAGAGCACTCCTGGCTGTCACATACGCCGTCAAACAAACCTCGCCGATACCCGCAAGTTAACGCAAACCTTTGATTTTGCTTATGGTCTGCTGCATTGTGCGGCCGGCGTCACGGGTATAAACTTTGCAAACTTTACACAGAGGCCACTAACGGTTCGTTTGGAACTGTTCAGTCAGCATGAAACCGATTCAGCTGCCCCTAGGTGTGCGTCTGCGTGATGACGCTACCTTTATCAACTACTACCCCGGCGCCAATGCCGCTGCACTCGGCTATGTCGAGCGGTTGTGCGAAGCCGACGCCGGCTGGACCGAAAGCCTGATCTATCTCTGGGGCAAGGACGGCGTAGGGCGTACGCACTTGCTGCAAGCCGCTTGCTTGCGCTTCGAGCAGTTGGGGGAGCCGGCGGTGTACCTGCCGTTGGCCGAGTTGCTGGATCGCGGTATCGAAATCCTCGATAACCTTGAACAGTACGAACTGGTCTGTCTGGATGACTTGCAGGCAGTGGCGGGGCGGGCTGATTGGGAAGAGGCGTTGTTCCACCTGTTCAATCGCCTGCGTGACAGTGGTCGGCGCCTGCTGATCGCCGCGTCAACCTCGCCACGTGAGTTGCCGGTAAAACTGGCTGACCTCAAATCCCGCTTGACCCTGGCGCTGATTTTTCAGATGCGGCCGCTGTCCGATGAAGACAAGTTGCGTGCATTGCAATTGCGCGCGTCGCGTCGCGGTCTGCACCTGACCGACGAAGTCGGACATTTTATTTTGACTCGCGGTACTCGCAGCATGAGCGCTTTGTTCGAGCTCCTTGAGCGCCTCGATCAGGCCTCCCTGCAGGCTCAGCGCAAGCTGACGATCCCCTTCCTCAAAGAAACCCTGGGCTGGTAATTCCGCGGCCTGTAGCGCGTTTCGGCATATTTAAGGCGTCAGAAAACCCGCTTCCGGAAAGGTATTCACGGCGCGTGCAGATTTAAAATGGGCTTAAGCGCTTAGATGTTAACGAGAAACCGATAAGTCACATTTGGATCGATTGAATTTGCAAATGAGGGCGATAGAAGGCATAGTCTCGCCTTCTTTATAACTTCAGCCACGGTCGTGCCCATGCTAAATCGCTTCGCACCCCTCGTGCCTCTCGCACTTGTCACCCTGCTTTTTGGTTGCGCGGTTCATTCCCCGGTCTCGCAACAAAACGATCAGCAGATTAAAAATTCAGCGACTGCCCAGTCTTCCGTTATTTACCAGGAAGAACTGGCTACCGAAAAAGAACTGGCCGATTTCGCCGGCCGCAAGCCTTACCAGCTTCCAGTTCTGGCCGACAGCATCCTCGAACGTGGTCTGTCCCTGGTCGGTACCCGTTACCGTATGGGCGGTACCTCTGAAGCCGGTTTCGATTGCAGCGGTTTCATCGGTTATCTGTTTCGCGAAGAGGCTGGCATGAACTTGCCGCGCTCCACTCGCGAAATGATCAACGTGGATGCCCCGCTGGTTTCTCGCAACAACCTTAAGCCTGGTGACTTGCTGTTCTTCGCCACCAATGGTCGTCGCGGTCGCGTCAGCCATGCCGGGATCTACCTGGGTGATGACCAGTTCATCCATTCCAGCAGCCGCCGCAGCGGTGGTGTCCGGGTCGATAACCTGGGCGACAGCTACTGGAGCAAGACCTTCATTGAAGCCAAGCGAGCACTCGCCATGGCGCCAACGACAGTCACGGCACGCAAGTAAGCGGACTACTTGTAAGGCTAACTTAAAGTCTTACTTGAAGTTTGGCGCGTAGCCGCTAGAATCCTGATCTATTGTTGACTAACTAACCGCGTAAGCCCTGCTTGCGCGGTTTTGTTTTCAGCCTCTCGGCAGAGAAAGCCGCAGCCAGATCAGGATGCTCTGTATATGACGATGTCGGCCCGCCTCGCACTTATCTTCTTCGCAGCGCTGCTCAGCGCCTGTGCCAGCCGTACTCCGCCGCCTGTTAAAGTCGTCCGCGCCCCGGTTTTTGCTCCCGCTCAATCTTTCTCGCCTGCCGCTGAAGACGTGCTGATTCGCGCGTTGGGTCTGGTCGGCACGCCTTATCGTTGGGGCGGCAATACGCCGGACTCGGGTTTTGATTGCAGCGGCCTGATCGGCTACGTCTATCGCGATGCAGCGGGTATTTCCCTGCCGCGTTCGACTAGCGAGATGATCGGCATGCAAGCGCCGGAAATCGGCCAAGAAGCGTTGCAAACCGGTGACCTGATCTTCTTTGCCACCAATGGCGGTTCGCACGTCAGCCACGCCGGGATCTACGTCGGTGAAGGTCGTTTCGTGCATGCACCAGCCACCGGGGGTACAGTGAAGCTGGACAGCTTGTCCAAGGCCTATTGGCAGAGAGCCTACCTGAGCGCCAAGCGTGTTATTCAGCCAGAACATCTAGCGCATAATCCGTAGCCTGCAGAGGTTGTCATGACCGCTCGCACACTCAATCTCGACGATTCCCTCTATAACTACCTGCTCGACGTATCCTTGCGCGAAACGCCGCTCTTGCGCCGTTTGCGTGACGAAACCCAGGCGCTGCCAATGGCACGCTGGCAGGTAGCGCCCGAGCAGGGACAGTTTCTCGCTTTGCTGGTCAAGCTTACGGGCGCCAGGCGTTTGCTCGAAGTAGGCACTTTCACCGGCTACAGCGCTTTGTGCATGGCGGCCGCCTTGCCGGATGACGGTTCGCTGATCTGCTGTGACATTCCCGGAGGGTACAACGCCACGGCGCGCCGTTACTGGCAGGAGGCAGGCCTTACTGAGCGCATCGATTTGCGTTTGGCGCCCGCGTTGCAAACCCTGGCTCAACTTGAGCAACAAGGGCAGGGCGGTTGCTTCGATCTGATCTTCATCGATGCCGACAAGGCCAACTATCCGGCTTATCTGGAAAGCGCTTTGCGGCTGCTGCGTAGCGGTGGGCTGGCGGTATTCGACAACACGCTGTGGAGTGGGCGAGTACTGGAAGAAAATCCCGCGAGCGAAGACACCCGAGCCATCCAGGCGCTTAATCGTGCCTTGAAGGATGACTCGCGTGTCGATCTGTCGTTGTTGCCGCTGGGCGATGGTCTGACCTTGTGCCGCAAGCGCTAGGCCCTGATCGCCGTAAGGTTCAACCTGTCAGCCGCGTGCCTCTTTGAGCAATAGTGCGATGCCCGGATGGTAGTTGCCGGCTTCGTTGTGCAATTTGCGGTAGGCGTAGGGGAAGTACCAGGCCACGGCGCAGGTGTGTTCCTTTTGCAGGTCGTCGACCATGTCCTGGAGTTCTTCCGGGGTAGCGCTGTGCTGGGTCTTTTGTGGGGCGACGAACAGGCAGCCGAGCTTCAGGTCGCTGGCATAGCTGATTTTTTTCGCATCGCTCACGGCATCAAGCAGGGCCTGGGTGAGGTTCAGGTTATTGACCCGTGGCCAGCGTTGGGTGGCCTGAAGATAGGCACGCTCTTCTCCACTGGCGATAAACAGATCGGCGCGGCCATTGCGCTCGCCTTCCTCGATCTGCTTTTTCGTCGGAGTCTGTTCAAGGGTGACCATTTCTGCCATCCATGCCGCTGCCGAAAGCAGGCTCAGGTTGGCGCGTTCGTCAAACCAGTAAGGGCTTTCATTATCGCCGCGTACCGCGTTGTAGCGGTCGATACACTCGAACCAGCGTTCCAGCACCGGACGCAGGAATTCCAGCTTGGGATTACTGATGATCATGCCTTGCATGCTGCTCACCCTTTGTTCTTGTGGTGTAAGGTTGTGGCTCTTTGATATCACTGCTTTCAGTGTGGCACAAGATTGGCGCCAGTTTATTGATTGAGGTCGGTTTCTATCTATCGATGAGCCCCCGGCTTTAATTGACGCTCCACCCCCAACCCTCTAACCTTCGCGACTTGTTTCAGGTGCTCTGTGACCCAGTGGTCGACCGAGTGAAACAGGGAAGCCGGTGAGGGCGCGTTCTTTGACAGAGCGGGCGACGATCCCGGCGCTGCCCCCGCAACGGTAAATGAGTAAAAACTGCGCTTTGAGCCACTGTGTCGAAATGGCATGGGAAGGCGCGCAGTCCGGCGCAAGCCGCTCATGAGTCCGGAGACCGGCCTGATCCATCCAGCGGCATCACGGTGGGCGATGCCAGGCTTCTTGCCGTCTATTTCTATGCCTGCCCGCCGTTATCCAGCCTCAACGGAGAGCTCCCCCATGACTGATTCCCCTGAGCGTGACGAACGCCATCTGGCGCGCATGCTGCGCAAGAAAGCCGTGATCGATGAGCGCATTGCCAATTCGCCGAACGAATGCGGCCTGCTGCTGGTTCTGTCCGGCAACGGCAAGGGCAAAAGCAGTTCAGCGTTCGGCATGCTCGCCCGGGCGATGGGCCACGGCATGCAGTGTGGCGTGGTGCAGTTCATCAAAGGGCGTAACAGTACCGGCGAGGAGCTGTTCTTCCGCCGCTTCCCGGACCAGGTGCGCTTCCATGTGATGGGCGAAGGTTTCACCTGGGAAACCCAGGATCGCCAGCGCGATATCGCCGCCGCCGAGGCCGCGTGGGAAGTCTCCCGTGAACTGCTACGTGACCCGGACATTGGCCTGGTGGTGCTCGATGAGCTGAACATTGCCCTCAAGCACGGTTACCTGGATCTCGATCAGGTGCTCAGCGATTTACAGGCGCGTCCGCCGATGCAACACGTGGTGGTCACCGGTCGTGGCGCGAAGCCGGAAATGATCGAACTGGCCGACACGGTCACCGAAATGGGCATGATCAAGCACGCCTTCCAGGCCGGGATCAAAGCGCAGAAAGGCGTTGAGCTGTGAGCCTCTTTATATGAATAGTAGTCGTTACTGCCCGGCGGTATTGATTGCCGCGCCGGCTTCCGGTCAGGGCAAGACCACCGTCACCGCCGCGCTGGCCCGTTTGCATCGCAATCAGGGGCGTAAGGTTCGGGTGTTTAAATGCGGCCCGGACTTTCTTGATCCGATGATTCTCGAGCGCGCCAGCGGTGCGCCGGTGTATCAGCTGGACATGTGGATGGTCGGCGAACAGGAAAGTCGTCGATTGTTGTGGGAAGCGGCCGCTGAGGCTGACCTTATCTTGATCGAAGGCGTCATGGGCCTGTTCGATGGCACGCCATCCAGCGCCGATCTGGCGCGGCACTTCGGCGTGCCGGTGCTGGGCGTGATCGACGGCACCGCCATGGCCCAGACCTTCGGCGCGCTGGCGTTGGGGCTGGCGCGTTATCAGCCGGACTTGCCGTTCGCCGGTGTATTGGCCAACCGCGTCGGCACCTTGCGTCACGCGCAACTGCTCGAAGGCAGCCTCACTGAAGGCCTGCGCTGGTATGGCGCCTTGTCTCGGGAAACCGGGATCGAACTGCCCAGCCGTCACCTCGGTTTGGTCCAGGCCAGTGAATTGAACGACCTTGACCTGCGACTCGATGCCGCCGCCGAAGCCTTGGCCAGCAGCTGCGAAGTGGCGTTGCCGCCCGCTGTCGAGTTCACCGTGCCTGACGTGATCGCTGCCGAGCCATTGTTGGCGGGTGTGCGAATTGCCGTGGCTCGTGACGAAGCTTTTGCCTTCACGTATGGCGCGAACCTCGACTTGCTGCGAGCGATGGGCGCTGAATTGCGATTCTTCTCGCCGATCCATGACCGCAAACTGCCAGAAGCTGACAGCCTGTATCTGCCTGGTGGTTATCCGGAATTGCACCATGTGGCGTTGGCTGAAAACAGCACAATGCTCGACGCCATTCGCGCGCATCACGCCGCAGGCAAGCCGTTGCTGGCCGAATGTGGCGGCATGCTGTATCTGCTCGATTCCCTGACTGATGTCGACGGTACGCGTGCTGAGTTGGTGGGGCTGTTGGCTGGTGATGCGGTGATGCAAAAGCGTCTGGCCGCGTTGGCCCTGCAAGCCGTCGAGCTACCCGAAGGCGCGCTGCGTGGCCACACGTACCATCATTCGTTGACCAGTACCGAGCTTGAGCCGATCGCCCGTGGTCTGAGCCCTAACGGTGGGCGCGGCGCCGAGGCGGTTTACCGTGAAGGACGGATGACGGCCTCGTATGTGCACTTCTATTTTCCTTCAAATCCATCAGCCATCGCCGCGCTGTTTGCGCCAGACCTGAACCCTGTGGGAGCGGGCTTGCCCGCGAAGAGGCCATGACAGACAACGCATTTTCCGAGGCCGAGCGCGAAGCGGTTTATCGCGCGATTGCCGAACGTCGTGACATGCGTCACTTCAGCGGTGGCAACGTCGAACCCGAGCTGCTCCGGCGTTTGCTCGAAGCGGCGCATCGGGCGCCGAGTGTCGGCTTGATGCAGCCCTGGCGGTTCATCCGCATTAGCGACCGAGCGTTACGCGGCCAGATCCAGCAACTGGTGGAGGAGGAGCGGGTACGCACCGCCGAAGCGCTGGGCGAACGCTCCGACGAGTTCATGAAGTTGAAAGTCGAAGGCATCAACGACTGCGCCGAAGTGCTGGTCGCCGCGTTGATGGATGATCGCGAGCGGCATATTTTTGGCCGTCGGACCTTGCCGGAAATGGACATGGCGTCGTTGTCCTGCGCGATCCAGAATCTGTGGCTGGCGTCCCGTGCCGAGGGTTTGGGCATGGGCTGGGTCTCGTTGTTCGAGCCGCAGGCATTGGCGGATCTGCTCGGCTTGCCGCCAGGGGCCAAACCGTTGGCGGTGTTGTGCCTGGGACCGGTCAAGGAATTTTACCCGGCGCCGATGCTGGTCCTTGAAGGCTGGGCGCAGGCGCGTCCGCTGAGTGAACTGTTGTACGAGAATTTTTGGGGAGTGAGTCAATGAGTGTGGCGTTGCTGAGTGTCGCCGGGGTAGCGCTGGATGCGCTGCTGGGCGAACCCAAGCGCTGGCATCCGCTGGTGGCGTTCGGCCGTTTTGCCGATCGTATCGAGCAACGTTTCAACTCCGCCGGCCGTGGCTGGCGCAGTCACGGCGTCACCGCCTGGGTGATGGCGGTACTGCCGCTGACCCTGTTGATCACTGCATTTTCCTGGCTGCCTTACATGGGGTGGATCGTTGAGATACTTGCGTTGTATTGCGCCCTCGGTCTGCGCAGCCTCGGTGAACATGTCGAACCGGTGGCTCAGGCCCTGCGCAGCGACGACCTGGATGAAGCACGCCAGCGTGTCGGCTATCTGGTCAGCCGTCAGACCAGTGAGCTGGACTCAACCGAAGTGGCCCGGGCCGCCACTGAATCAGTGCTGGAAAATGGCAGCGATGCAGTATTCGCCGCGCTGTTCTGGTTTGCTGTCGCCGGTGCGCCGGGGGTGGTGCTCTATCGTCTGAGCAATACCCTGGACGCCATGTGGGGTTATCGCAACGAACGCTTTGAACGCTTCGGCTGGGCGGCGGCGAAAATCGATGATGTGCTCAACTATATTCCGGCGCGTCTGGTGGCGTTGACCTATGCGCTGCTGGGCAAAACCCGCTTGGCACTCAAATGCTGGCGCACCCAGGGGCCGACCTGGGACAGCCCGAACGCCGGGCCGGTGATGGCTGCGGGCGCCGGCGCTCTAGGGGTCGAGCTGGGTGGGGCGGCGATCTATCACGGTGAACTGCATCAGCGTCCACAGTTGGGCGAAGGTCTGCCAGCAGACGCCAACTCCATTGATCGCGGCTGGCAACTGGTTCAGCGCGGGGTTTGGTTGTGGCTGCTGATTCTCTGTGTGGGAGCCGAGTTTTATGCTTGAGCACGGTGGTCGTTTGCGCAAGGCGGCGTTGCGCTACGGCATCGCCGAAGCCGATTGGCTCGACTTGTCCAGCGGTCTGGCACCCTGGCCGTGGGCGATCCCGGACATCCCATTGCGGGCCTGGGCGCGCTTGCCGGAAACCGATGACGGTCTGGAGCAGGCCGCACGCGAATACTACGGCGCCACACAGGTGTTGCCGGTCGCCGGTTCCCAGGCAGCCATCCAGTTGCTGCCGCGTCTGCGTCGCGCCGGCAAAGTCGGCGTGCTCTCGCCGTGTTATGCCGAGCACGCCGAGGCCTGGCGCCGCAACGGCTACGTCGTGCGTGAAGTGCTGGAGCAGGAAGTCGACTTTTTCCTCGATAGCCTCGACGTGCTGGTGGTGGTTAACCCGAACAATCCCACGGGCCTGAGCCTGACCCCGGAACGCTTGCTCGATTGGCATGCCCGCCTGGCGCAGCGCGGCGGCTGGTTGGTGGTCGACGAAGCGTTCATGGACAACACCCCACAGTTGAGCCTGTCGTCGTATGCCAATCAGGTTGGCTTGATCGTCTTGCGTTCGTTCGGCAAATTTTTCGGTCTGGCCGGGGTGCGATTGGGCTTCGTACTGGCTGAGCGCAAGTTGCTCAAATTGCTCGCCGAGCAGATCGGTCCTTGGGCGGTCAGCGGACCGACTCGGGTGTTGGGTCAGGTCTGTTTGCGCGACACCCAAGGGCACGCGCGCCAACGCTTGCGCAGTGAAGAGGCGAGTCTGCGTCTGGCTGAAGTCCTCGAGCGCCATGGCTTCAAGCCGCAAGGTGGCTGCGCGCTGTTTCAATGGTTGATCACCGAGCGCGCTGAGCACCTGCATGAATTCATGGCCCGGCACGGCATTTTGCTGCGTCTGTTCACCCACAACAGCAGCCTGCGTTTTGGTTTGCCGGCCGATGAAACCGACTGGTTGCGCCTCGAACACGCTTTCGACGCCTACGCCAAGGAAACCCTATGACCACGCTGATGGTACAAGGCACCACCTCGGACGCCGGCAAAAGTACGCTGGTAACGGCGCTATGCCGCTGGCTGGCGCGCCAGGGGGTTCGCGTGGTGCCGTTCAAACCGCAGAACATGGCACTCAACAGCGCGGTGACCGCCGACGGCGGCGAAATCGGTCGCGCTCAAGCCGTGCAGGCCCAGGCGGCCAACCTTGAGCCGCACACCGACATGAACCCGGTGCTGCTCAAACCCAACAGCGACACCGGCGCGCAAGTGATCATTCACGGACGTGCCGTGACCACCATGAACGCGGTCGCCTATCACGACTACAAAGCCATCGCCATGCAAGCGGTGCTCGCCTCCCATGAACGTTTGAGTGCAGTCTATCCGGTGGTGATGGTCGAAGGCGCGGGTTCGCCAGCCGAGATCAATTTGCGCGCTGGTGACATTGCCAACATGGGCTTCGCCGAAGCAGTGGATTGCCCGGTAGTGCTGATCGCCGACATCAATCGCGGCGGGGTATTCGCGCACCTGGTGGGCACGCTGGAACTGCTGTCAGCCACTGAGCAGGCGCGGGTCAAAGGCTTCATCATCAACCGTTTTCGTGGCGATATCGCCTTGTTGCAACCGGGCCTCGACTGGCTGGAAGAACGCACCGGCAAACCGGTGATCGGCGTGCTGCCGTATGTCATGGACCTGCACCTGGAAGCCGAAGACGGCATCGATCAGCGGCAGACCGATAAAGCCGAGCAGGTGCTCAAAGTCGTGGTGCCTGTGTTGCCGCGTATCAGCAACCACACCGACTTCGATCCACTGCGCCTGCATCCGCAGGTCGACCTGCAATTCATCGGGCCGGGGCAGGCGATTCCACCTGCCGATCTGATCATCCTGCCGGGCTCGAAGAGCGTGCGTAGCGACCTGGTCTACCTGCGCGCCAACGGCTGGGACACGGCCATTACCCGTCACTTGCGTTACGGCGGAAAGCTGCTGGGTATCTGTGGTGGTCTGCAAATGCTCGGCGAGCATTTGCATGACCCACTAGGGCTGGAAGGCGCAGCGGGTTCCAGTGCAGGGCTCGGTTTGCTGGCATTTGAAACCGTGCTCGAAGAAGAGAAACAGCTGCGTAATGTGCGCGGACGTCTGGCCCTGGAAAACGCCGAAGTCAGCGGTTATGAAATTCATGCCGGCGTTACCACCGGTGTTGCTTTGGAACAGGCAGCGGTGTTGCTGGATGACGGTCGCAGCGACGGTGCTCAAAGTGCCGATGGACAGGTGCTCGGCACTTATTTGCACGGCCTGTTCGAATCCCCGACGGCGTGCAGTGCGCTGTTGCGTTGGGCTGGTTTGCAGAACGTACAGGAAGTCGATTACCACGCCTTGCGCGAGCGCGATATCGAGCGGTTGGCTGATTTGGTGGAGCAGCATTTGGACACCGGGCTGCTGCGTGAGCTCTGTGGTTTTTGAGGTGGCTGCGCTGGCCCCATCGCGAGCAAGCTCGCTCCCACATTGGATGCGAGGTGTTGCTCCATTTTGTGATCAATACAACTCCCCCTGTGGGAGCGAGCTTGCTCGCGATGAGACCTGTCGTTACACCGCCAATTAAAAGGTTATGACCATGTTGCAACTGATTCTCGGCGGCGCCCGTTCCGGTAAAAGCCTTCTGGCTGAAAAACTCGCCAGCGAAAGTGGCCTGGCAGTGACGTACATCGCCACCAGCCAGCCGCTGGACGGCGAAATGAATGCCCGCGTGGCTCATCACCGCGAGCGTCGCCCGCCTGAATGGGCACTGATTGAAGAACCACTGGAACTGGCCCGGGTGCTGCGCGAAACCGCCAGCGCCGAGCGTTGCCTGCTAGTGGATTGTTTGACCTTGTGGCTGACCAATCTGCTGATGCTTGAAGATCCTGAGCGTCTGGCACATGAGCGTACAGCCCTGTTGGATTGCCTGGCGTCGCTGCCGGGGGAAATTGTTTTTGTCAGCAACGAGACCGGTCTGGGTGTCGTGCCGCTGGGCGAATTGACTCGCCGCTATGTCGATGAAGCCGGTTGGTTGCATCAAGCCCTGGCTGAGCGCTGTCAGCGTGTCGTGTTGACCGTCGCCGGCCTGCCCCTGACTTTGAAAGGAACTGCGTTATGACTCACTCCTGGTGGCTGAACCCGTGCAAGCCGATCAATATGCAAGCCCATGAGCAGGCGGCGGCCCGGCAGCAACAACTGACCAAACCGGCTGGCTCTCTCGGGCAACTGGAGTCGGCAGCGGTGCAATTGGCGGGGCTGCAAGGTCGGGTCAAACCGAGCCTGAATCAGCTGTGGATTGCGATTTTTGCCGGTGATCACGGGGTGGTCGCCGAAGGCGTTTCGGCGTTCCCGCAGGAAGTCACCGGGCAGATGCTGCACAACTTCGTCAGCGGTGGCGCGGCGATCAGCGTATTGGCGCGGCAACTTGAGGCACGGCTGGAAGTGGTCGACCTCGGTACTGTTACGCCTTCGTTGAATCTGCGGGGCGTACGCCATTTGCATATCGGTCCGGGCACCGCAAACTTCGTGCACGGCCCGGCAATGACGCAAGCTCAGGGTGAGCAAGCCTTGCAGGCCGGCCGCGACAGCGTGCTGCGGGCGATTGCTGAAGGTTCCGAGCTGTTCATTGGCGGCGAGATGGGCATCGGCAATACCACCGCCGCCAGCGCTGTGGCCTGTGCACTGCTCGATTGCCCGGTGGCACATCTGACTGGGCCGGGCACCGGTTTGGACGCAGTAGGTGTGACCCATAAAACTCAGGTGATTGAACGCGCCTTGGCGTTGCATGCTGCTCAGCGCGGTGACGTGTTGCAGACGTTATTCAACCTCGGTGGTTTTGAAATCGCCGCGTTGGTCGGCGCTTATCTGACCTGTGCTCAAGAAGGTTTGGCGGTGCTGGTCGACGGCTTTATTTGTAGCGTTGCAGCATTGGTCGCAGTGCGCCTGAATCCGGCTTGCCGTGAGTGGTTGCTGTTTGGCCATCGCGGGGCTGAGCCAGGTCATCGGCATGTATTGGAAACCTTGAATGCCGAGCCTTTGCTGGATCTCGGCTTGCGACTGGGCGAGGGCAGTGGTGCGGCGCTGGCGGTGCCGTTGCTGCGTCTGGCCTGTGACCTGCACGGGCGAATGGCGACCTTCGCTGAAGCGGCTGTAGCCGATCGCCCGGCATGACGTTGCACCTGGACCTGCTGCGCCACGGTGAAACCGAACTCGGTGGCGGTTTGCGCGGCAGCCTGGATGACGCGCTGACCGCTAAAGGTTGGGAGCAGATGCGCGCGGCGGTGATTGACCGAGGTCCGTGGGATCGCTTGGTCAGCTCGCCGCTGCAACGTTGCGCGCGCTTTGCCGAGGAACTGGCCGAGCGGTTGGGTGTGCCGGTCGAGCTGGACAAAAACCTGCAAGAGCTGCACTTCGGAGTCTGGGAAGGGCAGAGCGCGGCGGCATTGATGGAAACCGACGCTGAGTCGCTGGGGCTGTTCTGGGCTGATCCCTACGGGTTCACGCCTCCTGACGGTGAGCCGGTGAGCGTGTTTTCCGTACGGGTGCTGGCGGCCGTCGAGCGCTTGCATCAGGCCTACGCAGGCGAGCGAGTGCTACTGATCAGTCACGGTGGGGTCATGCGTTTGTTGCTGGCCCAGGCGCGTGGATTGCCGCGTGAACAGTTGCTCAATGTTGAAGTTGGTCATGGCGCGCTGTTTTCGCTGCGCGTCGAGGCGGATGTCGTGCTCAGGGAAGAGGGCTGAACATGCTGCCGTTCTGGATCGCTCTGCAATTTCTCAGCAGCTTGCCGATTCGTCTGCCGGGCATGCCCGCGCCTCAGGAGCTTGGGCGTTCGCTGCTGTTTTATCCATTGGTGGGGCTGCTGTTTGGTGGGCTGTTGTGGGCGCTGAATGGGCTGTTGCTCGGTACGCCAACATTGCTGCATGCGGCGTTGCTGTTGAGTGTTTGGGTGGTGCTCAGCGGTGGTTTGCACCTCGACGGTCTGGCCGACAGCGCCGACGCCTGGCTCGGTGGCTTTGGTGATCGTGAACGCACATTGACGATCATGAAGGACCCGCGCAGTGGGCCGATCGCAGTGGTGACGCTGGTGCTGGTGCTGTTGCTCAAGTTCACGGCGTTAGTGGCGTTGATCGATCAGCACTCCATCGTTGGTTTGATCCTCGCACCGTTGATCGGTCGCAGCGCCTTGCTCGGGTTGTTTCTGGGTACGCCTTATGTGCGCGCTGGCGGTCTGGGGCAGGCGCTGGCCGACCATCTGCCGCGCAAGGCCGGTCTGCAGGTGTTGTTGCTCAGCGCGCTGGCCTGCGTGCTGATCGGCGGTTGGAGCGGTGTCCTTGCGCTGGTGTTGGCGACGCTGATGTTCTTCTGGTTGCGTCAGGTGATGTTGCGGCGTCTGGGCGGGACCACCGGCGATACGGCAGGGGCGTTGCTGGAGCTGCTGGAAGTGACGGTGCTGGTGGGGCTGGCGCTGCTCTGAGAGTAACCTTCGACGTGCGCAGCCTAACGGCCGTTTGATAATCAAACTTGCTTTAAGTTAATCGCGGGTATATACACGCACCATGCTAGCCTCTCAATGTTTATGCACCAACCTGCGTCGCGCCGCTCGTGGCGTCAGCAGGCATTACGACGGCGCCCTCGACGGCTTCGGGATCAATGTTGCGCAGTATTCCTTACTGTGCAATTTGCAGCGTCTCGATCAACCGAGCATTTCGACCCTGGCGGAAGCCATGGGTCTGGATCGCAGCACTTTGGGGCGTAATCTGCGGGTGCTGGAGGGGCAGGGGCTGGTGAAGATGGTTGAGGGGGAAGACCAGCGCAATCGCATCGTGGAGCTGACCGAAACCGGCCGGGAACGCTTGGCAGCGGCCTTACCGGCCTGGGAAGCGGCACAACAGCGGCTGATTGATCGTCTGGGCGCGGAGAAGCGCGCAACCTTGCTGGCCTTGCTGGATGAACTCGCCTTAGGCGGCGGGCCTTTCCAAATGTAAGCTCGAACTTAAGCGGGTATATACCCGCTACCGGAGAATAAGAATGACATCAATGTGGCGTACCAGTGGTTGGGTTCTACTCGGGAGCGCGCTGATTCTTGCGTTGTCGCTTGGCGTACGACATGGCTTCGGGTTGTTTCTGCCGCCGATGAGCGCGCAGTTCGGCTGGGGACGTGAAGTGTTCGCCTTTGCCATCGCCCTGCAAAACTTGATCTGGGGGCTGGCTCAGCCATTCACAGGGGCCTTGGCGGACCGCTTCGGCGCGGCGAAAGTGGTGCTGGTCGGTGGTGTGCTGTATGCCGTTGGCTTGGTGTTCATGGGCTTGTCCGACTCGGCCTGGTCGCTGTCGTTGAGTGCCGGGCTGTTGATCGGCATCGGTCTGTCCGGTACCTCGTTCTCGGTGATTCTAGGTGTGGTGGGGCGTGCCCTGCCGCTAGAGAAACGCAGCATGGGTATGGGAGTCGCCAGTGCTGCCGGCTCCTTTGGCCAGTTCGCCATGGTGCCTGGCACGCTGGGGTTGATCGGCTGGCTCGGTTGGTCGACCGCGCTGCTGGTGTTGGGCATGCTGGTGGCGCTGATTGTGCCGCTGGTCAGCATGCTCAAAGACAAACCATTGCCAGTGCTCGGTCATGAGCAAACCCTGTCCGAGGCGCTGCACGAAGCGTGTTCGCACTCGGGTTTCTGGCTGCTGGCGTTCGGCTTTTTTGTCTGCGGTTTTCAAGTGGTGTTCATCGGTGTGCATTTGCCAGCCTATCTGGTCGATCAGCACCTGCCCGCCAGCGTCGGCACCACGGTGTTGGCGTTGATCGGTCTGTTCAATATCTTCGGTACATACACCGCTGGCTGGCTCGGCGGGCGCATGTCCAAACCGCGTCTTCTGACCGGCCTCTACTTGCTGCGTGCGGTGGTGATCGGCCTGTTCCTCTGGGCACCAGTGACGCAGGCCAGTGCTTATCTGTTCGGCATGGCCATGGGGTTTCTCTGGCTGTCGACGGTGCCTTTGACCAACGGCACGGTAGCGACACTGTTTGGTGTGCGAAACCTCTCTATGCTCGGTGGTATCGTTTTCCTCTTCCATCAGTTGGGCTCGTTCCTTGGCGGCTGGTTGGGTGGGGTGGTTTACGATCGAACAGGAAGTTATGACTTGATCTGGCAGGTGGCGATTCTTTTGAGTCTATTGGCGGCAGCCTTGAACTGGCCAGTGCGCGAGCGCCCGGTGGCGCGGTTGCAGGCTCAGGCGAGTGCTGCATGAACAGAGTCGGAGTGTGGTTCGCTGCCGGAGCTGGCGCGCTGCTGTTGGCGCTGGTCTGGTGGGGCTGGCATCAGGGTGGTCTGGCATTGATGCAACTCGGTATGGGTTCTTGCTGAGTCAGTGCCCACTAAAAAGCCCCGTCTCTGTACAAGAGAGCGGGGCTTTTTCAATTCAGCAGGCGAACCGTTCAGGCTCGCTGTGAATCAGAAGCGGTAGGTCGCGCCGACACCAAAACCATTGGCGCTGTTTTCGTACTTGGCGCTGTAACTGTCTACCTGGTTGGTGCGATTCACCGTGACAGCTTCTTCCTTGAGGTAGGAGTAGGCGACGTCGATGGTCAGATCATCGGTGACGTTGTAGCCAGCGCCAAGGCTGAAGATCGTGCGGTCACCAACAGGAATGCGTGGGGAGCGGTCAGTATTGTTGGTAGGCGACTGGTCAAAGGTCAGGCCAGTGCGCAATACCCACTGCTTGTTCAACTGGTAGGACGTACCGATGGCGTAGGCCCAGGTATTGTGCCAGTTCTGCTCTTCCTTGATGGTGCCGAACAGGGCTGGGGACAATGCACCACCTTGTGCCGCGGTTACGCCATCGTTGTCGACGGTGATGTCTTTCAGACGGCTCCAGCGAGTCCAGGTGGAACCTGCATACAGAGTCCACGCATCCGTCAGCTGTTGTGTCACGGAGAAGTCGACCGATTCAGGTGTTTCGATTTTCAGCGAAGCATCGTATCGATTGCTTTTCAGGAAGGCGGAAGGAGCATTTGCGCCTGCGGTGATATCGGTATGACCTTCGAGATTGTATTTCACTTTCGAGTGATAGGTCAGGCCGACGCGAGTTGTGTCGGTAGCTTGTACCAAGACCCCGAAGTTGTAGCCCAGAGCGGTATCGTCCCCTTTGATTTTGACGTGTGTGTCGCCAAAAAGAGGTACATCCGACTCGAGAGTGCCGCCAATGCGGTTAATGGTCGGGCCGAAACCGATCGATACTTTATCGTTAAAGGCGTAGCTGACGGTCGGCTGGAAGGTGACAACCTTGACTTCACTCTTGCTGCCGAAGCCGCCACCCTGGAAGCCACTTTCATAGTTGGTAATCAGACCAAAAGGTGCATAGACGCCGAGGCCGAATGCCCAGTGATCATCTATCGGCTTGACGTAATAGCCCATCGGAACGGCTGTGAGTGGCACCATGTCGCCTTTGTTGGTGCCCGGATGGGCGCCTTGGGCGTCCGTGATATCAGACGAGGCATCGATAGCTGCCAGTCCGCCAGTGACTTCCTGGCGCTTGATTCGCGACATGCCGGCAGGGTTACCAAATACAGTACTTGCATCATCGGCAGATGAAGAGCGTCCCGCAAAACCAGTCCCCATCCCACTGATGCTCTGTTCGTTGAGGGCAAAGCCACTTGCGAAGATCTGGGTGGATGCCAAGGTAACGGCGAGGCTAAGGGTGGTTTTGAGTATTACTTTTTTCATTATTAGAACTCCTGGTGATCACCGGGGCGAAAATTACCAACATTTTCGTTCCAGCGCTATAGGCTGTATGGCTTGAGATAGAGCGCTTTTGTAGGACAATCAGACCAAATTCGCGTCTATATGCGCGATCTTGCAAATTGCCCGGTTAACAGGCGATCTGATTCAGCGGTGACACACAGGTTTGCCAGGCACAGGTGAAGTCGCGCAGACGACCTTGCGGCTGGAAGGTCTGGCGCCAGATTCGGGCCATGCCCAGCAGGTCATCTGCTTCGGGGAGCGGGGTGTTTTGTTCTTCTATTAACAGCCAGGCGATGGCCGTGGCGTAGCGCAGGTTGACGGTCAGTTCGAGGTGCGGGCCGCTGAGAAATGCATGCTGGCTGGCAAGGCCGCGAACCAGGCTGGCGCGTTCCGGGTCCAGCGCCAGGTAGTGATCCCAAAGCGCCTGGTGGCGAGGTTCGGCAATCCGGTACAGGCCATGTCCGCGGCGGTCATGCAGGGCGGAGCCGAGAGCGGACTGACTGGCGGCGACGCCCAGTAGCAGGGATTCGGCTATCGTGCTGTGGCGTCCGAGGTATATCAACGTCGGACGGATCACATAACGGCACAGTTCGCTGGCGGCGATACCCATAAAGCCCTCGAAACGTGAAGTGGGCGGCGATTCCTGACAGGGAGCTTGGCAGCGTTGGATCGGTTCAGGATCGCCGGAAGCGGATCAAGCCGCTTGAGTTGAAGTGTAGTGTCATATTCGCGCTGTAAAGTTCTGTTTTTAAAATATTTCTGGCTTCGAGTTATAACCGTTATATCGCTTGGTGCTTAAGCCGGTACAGCGAATGGAGAAATATCAGGCAATAAAAAACCCTGCTTTTTGGGCAGGGCTTTCGAAGTTTTCAGCTTTTCTGGCGTTTCAGGCAACCAGTGCCTGACGGGTACGCTCGATCACGGCCTGCAGCGGCTCGGCGCTGGAGTATTGATCGGGGTACAGGCGTTCGCTGTGACGAGCGATGCCGTGTTCATTGACCAGAGTGAAGCTGAAGCAGCCTTTGCGAGCAGCCATGATCAGGCAGTTCATTGGTGCAAAAGCGTTGGTTAGGGTGCGAATGGCATCCTGAGTATGGATTTGAGTAGACATGGTTATTGGGTGTTCCTACAAATGACACGGATAAGAACCGTGCAACGTTAAAGCGTTCCAGTAACGTCGATCACCATTGATCGAACGAAGAACCCGACTGGAACAAAGCAGCCAGTTGAAGCGCTATGATTTTTGCGCGTTTGGGCCGGCAGGTAGGTACTTAGGAGGGCAGGCAACACATCAAGGGCAAAGGTTCTGGGCCCGGGGTGAAGATCCTGATCAATTTGCAGGTTGGTTCGGTCAGAGTAAGTGAGCTTCGCAACACCCTTTGCATTCGATTCAAAGGCAGTGTTGTCGCAAGCGTTACCTGGAAACCATCGAGGTGGTCGGTCCCGTGATGTCGGTAGAGGCTTCTCTTTAGGGAAGGTATACCGCAGGAGTTGTTCGACCAGAATTGACTTTCAGCTTGGTACTAACGCCGCGGATACTAACGGATTGAATCCAGGAAAGGAAGTGTGTTGGGCAAAAAACTTTTGTTCGTGCTTGAATCGCTCTGCTCGTTGGCGGGAATGTGTCGTACCTGGAGCATCCGCAGTCGCGGGTAAAACATCGCGGCAACAGTAAAGCACACAATTGGGTCGCCAAGTGTCCGGTGGCGTCAGCCATCACCTCGCTTGAAACGCTGGTGCGGTGAGGCTCGTTGTGACTGATTTCCTACGAAGCGCACGAAAAAAGGGCGGTGATATAGCCACCTCAAAGGTACTTGTGCACATTAGTTGCGCGCGCTGTCACCCGCCTGTCATTTCATCTTCAAGTGCAGTGGGTGCCTGTAGTGGAAATTTAAGTCAATGAAAAACATCGCTTTTTTTTACTGGTGAAAAAATCGTCAGTTTGACTGCGGGCCCCATTCCACAGGGCTTCTGGCGAGTTCCGGATGGGTTGTCCACTGAGTTATCCACAGCTTCTGTGGATTGTCCCAAGCGCTTGCTCTAGGACGGGCGTGCAGGCTTTTTTTCGACTTTACCCGTACGAAAAAAGGAGTAGAGTGGCGCGCCTTCCGATCTGCCCCACAGTACTTTATGAAGTTTCGCCCAGTATCAACCTCTGCTACCTCCACACCCTCAGGTGTTACTCCACCCAAGCGTTTTTCGATGCGAATCGCCGAATGGCTGCTCGACAATCCACGCCTGGGCGAAAATCCCAACGTCAAACATCTCGCCGGGCGTTTGCTCAAGGCTCCTGCCCGTGAAGGAGTGGTGGCTGCGCAAAGTCGTCTGGGGCAATTGATGTGCCGCGAATGCGGTAATGCCCGCGATCGACGCATTGGTCAGGACCTGCTGCGCCAGGCCGCGCGTGCCGGCGACCGGCGCGCCCAGCGGGAACTTGGTCAGATCGAAGACTGAGCTGTCCAAGCCCTTACGGCTTGGTTAACCTTCGAGCCTTAATTCATCGGCAGGAGTCGTCATGGCTATGGACTTGACCAGTGTATTGTTCGGCCTGGCGGGTGCTGCGCTGCCGTTGTTGGTGCTGGCGTGGCAACTGCAGCGGCGCCTGAGCACCGGGCAGTCCGAGCTGGCGCTGCTTGAAGAGCGCCTGAGTACTGCGCAATTGGCGCAGGACGGTCTTAATGCGCAACTCGATGCCTGCCGCGATGAAATCAGTGACCTGAGCCAGGCCAATGCCGCCAAGCAAGCCGATCTGGCTGCCGTGCGCCGTGAAGTCGAGCTGTTGCAGATCGAGCGCGACAACGCCCGTGACGCGGCCCATGCCTGGAACCTGGAGCGCAGCAGCAAAGAAGCCGAGTTGCGGCGGCTGGACGCTCAGGCAGCATCACTCAATGCCGAGCTGCGTGAGCAGCAAGAAAGCCATCAGCAACGCCTGAGCGACCTGCAAGGCTCGCGGGACGAGCTGCGGGCGCAGTTTGCCGAGCTGGCCGGGAAAATTTTCGATGAGCGCGAGCAGCGCTTTGCCGAAACCAGCCAGCAGCGCCTGGGTCAGTTACTCGATCCGTTGAAAGAACGCATTCAATCTTTCGAGAAACGCGTCGAGGAAAGCTATCAGGCTGAAGCCCGCGAGCGCTTCTCGCTGGCCAAGGAGCTGGAGCGTCTGCAACAACTGAACCTGCGCTTGAGCGACGAGGCGACCAACCTCACACGCGCGCTCAAAGGACAGAAAACCCAGGGCAATTGGGGCGAATTGATTCTCGAACGAGTGCTGGAACACGCAGGCCTGGAGAAGGGTCGCGAGTACCAGACTCAAGTCAGTCTCAAAGGCCCGGATGGCGAGCGCTTCCAACCCGACGTGCTGATTTATCTGCCGGGCGACAAGCAGGTGGTGGTCGACTCCAAGGTCAGCCTGACGGCCTATCAGCAATACGTGGCGGCTGACGACGACGCAATCGGCCAGGCGGCGCTAAAACAGCATGTGCTGTCGTTGCGTAATCACGTCAAAGGCCTGTCCGATAAGGACTATAAGCGGTTGGACGGTCTGCACAGCCTGGATTTCGTCTTGCTCTTCGTGCCCATCGAGGCGGCTTTTTCCGCCGCATTACAGGCCGAGCCGAATCTGTTTCAGGAAGCCTTTGACCGCCATATCGTCATCGTCAGCCCGACCACCTTGCTGGCCACATTGCGCGTCATCGACAGCCTGTGGAAGCAGGAGCGTCAGAGTCAGAACGCCCGGGAAATCGCCGAGCGCGCAGGTTGGCTGTACGACAAGTTCGTGCTGTTTATTCAGGATCTGGACGAGGTCGGCAATCGCTTGCAGCAGTTGGACAAAGCCTACAGTGCTGCACGTAACAAACTGACGGAAGGCCGCGGCAATCTGGTCAGCCGCAGCGAACAGCTCAAATTGCTCGGCGCACGGGCCAGCAAAAGTTTGCCGGCAGATCTGCTGGAGCGGGCGATGACCGATGTCGATGGGTTGGCGGAGTTGCCAGAGTAAATATCGAGGCGGCCATTACAAAGGCAAATGCCGACTCAACAACGCCCGCAACGCCGCCGGTTTCACCGGTTTCGGCAAGTATTCCAGGCCCGCCGCATGCACTTGGGCAACCATCTCCGGTCGCCCGTCAGCGCTGATCACTACACCTGGTACCGGCTTACCCAGTTGGGTGCGTAGCCAGGCCATCAACTCGGTGCCGGTTTCGCCATTGTCGAGGTGGTAATCCACCAGCGCCAATTGCGGGCGCATGCCGTCGCCGAGCAGCACGGCACATTCATCGCGGTTGCGCGCGGTATACACCTGACAGCCCCAGCGCGAGAGCAGGCTGTTCATGCCAATCAGAATGCTGTCCTCGTTATCGATACACAGCACCTGCGCACCCGTCGGCAGTCGGCCATTGAGCTCGGCAACTTTACTCGACGCACTGGTTTGCGCGTGGGCCAGTGGCACGCTAACACTGAACACACTGCCTTTGCCTGGCCAGGAACGCACTTGCAGTTGATGGCCGAGCACCCGGCACAAGCCGTCGGCAATCGCCAGGCCCAGGCCCAGACCTTTTTCGGCGCGGGTCTGGTGGCTGTCGAGGCGCTGGAATTCCTCGAAGATCACTTGGCGTTTGTCTTCCGGAATCCCCGGGCCACGGTCCCAGACCTCCAGACACAGGTGATCGCCCTTGCGCCGCACGCCCAGCAGCACGGGACCTTTGGCGTAGCGAAAGGCGTTGGTCAGGAAGTTTTGCAGTATCCGCCGCAGCAGTTTGATATCGCTGTCGACCCGCAAGTGGCTGCCGCGCAGGCGAAATTTCAGCCCTTGCTCCTGCGCCAAAGCCTTGAATTCGGCGCCGAGGGTGTCGAACAAATCGTTAAGCACAAACGGCTTGCGATCCGGGTTGATCTTGCCGTTCTCCAGGCGCGAGATGTCGAGCAGGTCGCTGATCAAGTCCTCGGCCGAGCGCAGTGAACTGTCCAGATGTTGCACCAGTTGCCGGGTCTCACTGGAGAGATCGTCGTCCCGGTGGGAGAGGGCCGCGGAGAATAGGCGTGCGGCGTTCAATGGCTGCATCAGGTCGTGGCTGACGGCTGCGAGGAAGCGGGTTTTCGACTGGTTGGCCGACTCGGCGGTGCCTTTGGCTTCGGTCAGCGCGACGTTCAACTGCGACAGTTCATGGGTGCGCTCGGTGACGCGTCGCTCCAGGCCCTCGTTGGCCTCGGTCAGCGCCTGCTCGGCTTCGCGAAACGCGGTAATGTCGGTGAAACTCATGACAAACCCGCCACCCGGCATTGGATTGCCGATCAGCTCGATCACCCGACCATTGGGAAACAACCGCTCTGAGGTGTGGGCGCGTCCCTGACGCATCCAGTGCAGACGCCGGGCAACGTGGACTTCCGCTTCGCCAGGGCCACACAGGCCACGTTCGGCGTTGTAGCGAATGATGTCGGCAATCGGCCGGCCGACGCTGATCAAGCCGTCAGGGTAGTTGAACAGCTCCAGGTAGCGACGATTCCAGGCCACCAGTTTCAGCGACTGGTCGACCACGCTGATGCCTTGGGTGATGTTCTCGATAGCGCCCTGCAGCAAGGCACGGTTGAATTGCAGCACTTCCGAGGCTTCGTCGGCGATTCGCACCACGTCCTCGAGCTGCATTTCCCGACCTTCAATGGCCGCTTTTACTACGGCGCGGGTCGATGAAGCCCCCAGTACACCGGCGAGCAAACGCTCGGTGTGAGCGATCCATTCACCGTCGGCATTCTGGTTCGGGTTGAAGCCTTTGCCCTGGCGGTAGGCGAAGCGGATGAAGCTCTGGCGTGCCCGTTCTTCGCCGACAAAACGCGCCGCAAGTTGCAGCAGATCGTCGATTTGCACCGCCAGCAGCGAACGGGCGCTCGGCCGTGCGCTGATCTCCTGACCAATGAAGCGCCCGGCCTGCCAGTGTTCCGAGACCCGCGTACGGGACAATACCGACACCCAGGCGAACAAGGTGAAGTTACCGGCCAGCGACAGCACCACGCCTTGGGTCAGCGGGGTAATCGGCAGGTTCAGCGGGTTGCCGTGCAGCCAGCCCAGCCCTGGGAAGCTGTGCAGCGACCAGCCCAGGCTGTTGGCGGCGATCGGCAGAATCAAGGTGTAGAACCAGAGGAACGTCCCGGCGGCGAGACCGGCGAATACCCCGCGGCGGTTAGCCTGTTTCCAGTACAGCGCGCCGAGCATTGCCGGCGCCAGTTGGGTCACGGCGGCGAAAGCGATCTGCCCGATGGTCGCCAGACTGGCGGTCGAACCGAGCAGGCGATAGGCGACATAGGCCAGCAGCAGAATCGCCACGATGCTCACCCGACGCACCGATAGCATCCAATAGCGGAACACCTCGAACGGCCGCTCGGCGTTTTTCCGGCGTAGCAGCCAAGGCAGCAGCATGTCGTTGGAGACCATGGTCGACAACGCCACGCTGGCGACGATGACCATGCCGGTAGCGGCCGATGCACCGCCGATGAACGCCAGCAACGCCAGCGCCGGATGGGCTTGGGCCAGTGGCAGGCTGATGACGAAGGAGTCGGGCAGTACCGAGCTCGGCAGCAGCATTTGCCCGGCCAGCGCAATCGGCACCACGAACAGTGCGGCGAGTGCGAGGTAAACGGGAAACACCCATTTGGCCAGGCGCAAATCCTGTGGCTCGATGTTCTCCACCACGGTCACATGGAACTGCCGGGGCAGGCAGATGATCGCCATCATCGCAACGCCGGTCTGCACCACCATCGATGGCCAGTTGACGGTTTCTTTCCAGTATTCCTCCAGGCGTGGTGCGAGCATGGCCTGATCGAACAGGTCGTCGAAACCGTCGTACAAACCATAAGTGACGAAGGCGCCGACTGCGAGAAAGGCGAACAGCTTGACCAGCGACTCGAAGGCAATCGCCAGCACCATGCCTCGGTGGTGTTCCGTAGCGTCGAGGTTGCGGGTACCGAAGACGATGGTGAACAGCGCCAGAATCAGCGACACGATCAGCGCCGTGTCCTGGGCACGGGTGCCCATGGCGTCAGGACCGGCGCCGATCAACAGGTTTACCCCGAGGACGATGCCTTTAAGCTGCAAGGCGATGTAGGGCAATACACCCACCAGACAGATCAGCGCCACCACCACCGCCAGCGACTGCGATTTGCCGTAGCGGGCGGCGATGAAGTCGGCAATCGAGGTGATGTTTTCCTGCTTGCTGATCATCACCATTTTTTGCAGGACCCACGGCGCGCACACCAGCAGCAGGATCGGTCCCAGATAAATCGGCAAAAACGACCAGAGTTGTTCGGCCGCCTGACCAACGGCGCCAAAGAATGTCCAGCTGGTGCAATAGACCGCCAGCGACAGGCTGTACACCCAGGCACGCATTCGCGGCGGCAGCGGCGCGCTGCGGCGGTCGCCGTAAAAGGCGATGGCGAACATGACGGCCATATAGGCCAGGGCGACGGCGGCAATCAGCCCGCTGGACAGCGACATGGGAACTCCAGGCAAAAGACATCCGGGACGCAAGCCCGATCTGACAGTCTCGCACGACCCTCTCGGTTAGTCAGCGTCGACTAAGGTCGTGGCGTGGTGGGGTGTCGCAGGGGGATACGCACGTGTTTTCGCGGTAGATCGTAATCTCCCCCGGAGCTGCCGAAGGCTGCGATCTTTTGATCTTGCGGTTGCGACGATTGCAAAGATCGCAGCCTTCGGTAGCTACGGGGCCAGCGCGATGTCGATCAGTTGGTGCAGTTCTTCCGCTTCAAGCGCCGCGGACGCGAACAGGATGCGGAACACCGTTGGCGCCACCAGCATGTTGATCAGTCGGTCGACACTCGGCTTCGGCTCATCCGGATAACGCTCCAGAACTGTCTGCAGTTGACCGCTGAGAATACTCACGCAATACCCCGGCGTGGCGCTCGATTGCACGTCGCGCATCATGTTGCGTCCGGGCTCCGAACTTATCTCGTCCAGATACTGCTCGGCCCAGGCGCGCAAATCGCCACGCAGGCTGCCGGTGTTGGTCGGTTCGCTGTCGGGACGCATGCGTGCCAGCGCGACGTCCGCCAGCAGTGCCGACAAATCGCCCCAACGTCGGTAGATCGTCGACGGTGTAACGCCTGCGCGGGTGGCGATTTGCGGCACGGTCACGCTTGAACGCTCCTGCTCTTCGAGGAGTTCACGCACTGCCGTGTGAATTGATTCCTGCACCCGGGCACTTCGGCCGCCGGGGCGTAACGCTTCTTTAATAGCCATGCAGCGGACCTTAACACAAAGAATTTGCTTTAAGCCGAAGCCAGTCGCACACTCCGCAAAAGCAAAAAGTTAGCTTTTGTGGAGTGTGTCCATGTCCAATTCTGTCTCAAATCGTTCCAGTCTGGTGTTCCTGGCGATCACCTTGTTGAGTTTTCTCGCCGCTTCCAGTGCGCCAACGCCGCTTTATCATCTGTACCAGGAGGCGCTGCAGTTTTCTCCGGCGACCCTGACGCTGATTTTCGGCGTGTATGCCTTGAGCCTGCTGGCGGCGCTGCTGACGGTTGGCTCGCTGTCGGATCATCTGGGGCGCAAACCGGTGATCTTCGCTGCGTTATTGCTGGATATGCTGGCGATGCTGCTGTTTATCAACGCTGACAGTGTGGCCTGGCTGATTGCCGCGCGTGTGCTTCAGGGTTTCGCCACCGGCATGGCCACCAGCGTACTTGGCGCGGCATTGCTCGATACTGACCGGCAGCAAGGACCGCTGGTGAACAGCGTTGCACCGCTGTTGGGCATGGCGTGCGGGGCATTGGGCAGCGGGATGCTGGCGGAATACGCACCACAACCGTTGCGGTTGGCCTATTGGATTCTGTTCGGGTTGTTCCTGCTGCAAGCCCTGTATGTCTGGCGTCTGCCCGAAAGCGTCAGTCGGCAACCCGGTGCCTGGGCGTCGCTGCGTCCCACCTTGCATGTGCCATCTCAGGCGCGACGGGCGCTTTGGTTGGCGCTGCCGGTGGATGTGGCGGTTTGGGCGGTGGGTGGGTTCTTTCTGTCGCTGGCACCGTCCCTGGTTCGTGCGGCGACCGGTTCGACCTCGAACCTGATCGGCGGAACTCTGGTGGCCGTGTTGACGGTCAGCGGCGCGCTGATGATCTTCTCCTTGCGCAATCGTCCGGCAGACAAAGTCCTGCGCTTGGGCGCGAGCTTGTTGGCGATCGGCATCGCCCTGATTCTGATAGCCGTGCACAGCGCCAGCCTGCCGCTGTTTTTCTTCGCAACTCTGGTAGCCGGCAGTGGTTTTGGCGCCGGTTTTCTCGGTGCCTTGCGCAGTGTGGTACCGCTGGCCTTGCCTCATGAGCGTGCGGGGTTGATGTCGGCGTTCTATGTGCTGAGCTACCTGGCGTTCTGCCTGCCGTCGCTGTTGGCAGGGAACCTGACCCGGACCTTTGGCCTGATCGCTACCACCGATGGCTATGGCGTGGTGTTGATAGTGTTGTCGCTGGGGGCGTTGGTGGGGGTGATGCGTCAGCGACCGGCCAAGCTCTGTGGGGCAGCGGGTAAATCCTAGTGCGGCAGAGATACTTCCGTGCAAATTGATACGGGAAGCAGTGTTTAATGCCTATATCTGCAAAACAGATAATAGTTAGAGATATTACCCGTTATATAGATATTCGATTCGGTTCTACCATGAGTTCCACCTCACCCGAGGACAGGAGTTCGCGATGCAATGCCCCAACAGCAACAAAACCGCTAATCGGCCTTTGAGCCATTTGCAGCACCCTCGCGAAGCGATTCGCCAGTTCACCCCGAACTGGTTCGCCGCGACCATGGGCACTGGGGTCCTGGCCCTCGCGCTCGCTCAATTGCCGGTGACGATCCCAGGCAGGCACGCCTTTGCCGAAGGCCTGTGGATGTTCAATATTTTCCTGTTCCTGTTGTTCAGCGGGTTGTACGCCGCACGTTGGGCGTTTTTCTTCGATGAGGCGCGACGGATTTTCGGCCACTCCACGGTTTCAATGTTTTTCGGCACCATTCCCATGGGCCTGGCGACCATCATCAATGGCTTCTTGCTGTTCGGTTTACCGCGGTGGGGGGAGGGCGTCGTGCACGTGGCTGAGGTGTTGTGGTGGCTGGATGTTGCCATGTCGTTGGCCTGCGGCATCTTGATCCCGTACATGATGTTCACTCGCCAGGAACACAGTATCGACCAGATGACCGCTGTCTGGCTGCTGCCGGTGGTGGCTGCGGAAGTCGCGGCGGCCAGCGGTGGTTTGCTCGCACCGCACTTGACCGATGCCCACTCGCAACTGGTGGTGCTGGTGACCAGTTACGTGTTGTGGGCATTCTCGCTGCCGGTGGCGTTCAGCATCCTGACCATCCTGCTGCTGCGCATGGCCCTGCACAAACTGCCCCACGAAAACATGGCCGCGTCGAGCTGGCTGGCGCTGGGGCCGATCGGCACCGGTGCGCTGGGCATGTTGCTGCTGGGGAGCGACGCCCCCGCGATTTTCGCCGCCAACGGCTTGCCGGGTATCGGTGAAATCGCCGCCGGGCTGGGCCTGGTCTCCGGGATCACGCTGTGGGGCTTCGGCTTGTGGTGGATGTTGATGGCGGTGCTGATCACCCTGCGTTACCTGCGTGGCGGGATTCCCTTCAACCTCGGCTGGTGGGGGTTTACCTTCCCGCTGGGTGTTTACTCGCTGGCCACGCTGAAGCTGGCGAGCACCTTGAACCTGACCTTTTTCAGCCTCTTTGGCAGCGTATTGGTCGTCGCGCTGGCGATCATGTGGCTGATTGTCTCCAAGCGCACCGTTCAAGGCGCCTGGCGCGGTGAGTTGTTTGTTTCGCCGTGTATTGCCGGATTAACGAAATAATTCGCAAAGTTTAGGTAAGGTTGTGGCCTGGATCGCTGTGCGACATTCCAATAACAGCATCCAAGCCACTCAGGGACATGGAAGATGAGCCACCCTTCGCAGTTCACCTTGCTTCACAAGCGGCGATTTCTGCCGTTTTTTGTTACGCAGTCCCTCGGGGCGTTCAACGACAACATCTTCAAGCAGTCGTTGATCCTCGCCATTTTGTACAAGCTGACGATCGAGGGCGACCGCTCGATCTGGGTCAACCTGTGTGCGCTGCTGTTCATTTTGCCGTTCTTTCTGTTCTCGGCGCTGGCCGGCCAGTTCGGTGAAAAGTTCGCCAAGGACGCGCTGATTCGTCTGATCAAGCTCGGTGAAATCGCGATCATGTCGGTTGGCGCAGTCGGCTTCCTGTTCGATCACCTGTCGCTGATGCTGGTGGCGTTGTTCGCCATGGGCACTCACTCGGCGCTGTTCGGCCCGGTGAAGTACTCGATCCTGCCGCAGGCCTTGCGCGAAGAAGAACTGGTGGGCGGCAACGGGCTGGTGGAAATGGGCACTTTCCTGGCGATTCTGGCCGGGACCATCGGCGCCGGGATCATGATGTCGTCCAGTCACTACGCACCGATCGTCTCCACGGCGATCATCGGTGTTGCGGTGTTGGGCTATTTGGCCAGCCGCGGCATTCCGCGCGCTGCGGCGTCCACGCCTGAGCTGCGGCTGAACTGGAATATCTTCAGTCAGTCCTGGGCGACCTTGCGTCTGGGCCTGGGGCAAACGCCGGCAGTCTCACGTTCGATTGTCGGCAACTCGTGGTTCTGGTTCGTCGGGGCGATTTATCTGACGCAGATCCCGGCCTACGCCAAAGAGTGGATGCACGGTGACGAGACCGTAGTGACGCTGATTCTGACGGTGTTCTCGGTCGGTATTGCGCTGGGTTCGATGCTCTGCGAGAAACTTTCCGGACGCAAAGTCGAGATCGGCCTCGTGCCGTTTGGCTCTTTCGGTTTGACGGTGTTTGGGCTGCTGCTCTGGTGGCACTCCGGCGGTATTCCGGAAAGTCTTGAAGGCCATGGCTGGATCGAAGTACTTGGCTTTGGCCACACATGGTGGGTGCTGTTCGATATTCTCGGGCTGGGGATCTTCGGCGGCTTCTACATTGTGCCGCTGTACGCGTTGATTCAGTCGCGCACCGCCGAAAACGAGCGGGCGCGGGTGATCGCGGCCAACAACATTCTCAACGCGCTGTTTATGGTGGTTTCGGCGATTGTCTCGATTGTGCTGTTGAGCATCGTCAAACTGTCGATTCCCCAGTTGTTCCTGGTGGTGTCGCTGCTGAACATCGGTGTAAACGCCTACATCTTCAGCATCGTGCCCGAGTTCAGCATGCGCTTCATGATCTGGCTGCTCAGCCATTCCATGTACCGCGTGCAGCACCGCAACCTGGAGCTGATTCCCGATGAAGGCGCGGCACTGTTGGTCTGCAATCACGTGTCGTTCGTCGACGCCTTGCTGATTGGTGGCGCAGTGCGTCGGCCGATTCGCTTTGTGATGTATTACAAGATCTACAACCTGCCGGTGCTGAACTTCATCTTCCGTACCGCCGGGACGATTCCGATTGCCGGACGCCAGGAAGACATCCAGATCTACGAAAGGGCCTTCAAGCGAATCGCCCAGTACCTGAAGGATGGCGAACTGGTGTGCATCTTCCCGGAAGGCAAGTTGACCGCCGATGGCGAAATGAATGAGTTCAAGGGCGGGCTGACGCGGATACTGGAAGAGACACCGGTGCCGGTGATTCCATTGGCCTTGCAAGGGTTGTGGGGCAGCTTCTTCAGTCGCGATCCGGACAAGGGTTTCTTCCACCGCCTCTGGTCGCGAGTGACTGTGGTGGCCGGACCGGCGGTGGCGGTTGAGGTCGCGCAGCCGGCGCAGTTGCAAGTGTTGGTCGGCGAGTTGCGTGGCACCGTTAGGTAATTATCGCGAGCAGGCTCGCTCCCACACTTGATCTGTGAACGACACAGAACCAATGTGGGAGCGAGCCTGCTCGCGATAACGGTAGAGGCCTAAGCGCTGACTTTGAGCCCAACCAATCCGGCAATGATCAGCGCAACGCTGGCCAGGCGGAACAGCGCCATGGATTCACCAAACAGGATGATTCCGGCGATGACTGTGCCGACTGCGCCGACGCCGGTCCAGATCGCGTAGGCAGTGCCCAGCGGCAGATCCTTCATGGCCAGACCCAGCAGCCCCAGGCTGATCAACATGGCGCCGATAGTCAGGACGGTGGGAAGAGGGCGGCTGAAGCCGTCGGTGTATTTCAGGCCGACGGCCCAGCCGACTTCAAACAGACCCGCGAAAAACAGAATGATCCAAGGCATGAAGACCTCCATCGATTGACGGGGTCGTCCCCAGATGAATAACTCGATCGAGCCGTGAGGTCGTCCTCACGATGCGCACTATAGTGCCCATTATTAACCTGAGGATCAAGTTCCAGGGGCAGTCAGTCGGTTGCTTGTCGGGCGGCCAGTTCGCGGTCCTGCCTCTCGCTCATCCTGCGCAAATACGTCGAGAGCAACGCCCCGGAAATATTGTGCCAAACGCTGAACAGTGCGCTCGGCACCGCCGCCAGTGGCGAGAAGTGGGCACTGGCCAGCGCTGCACCCAGGCCGGAGTTCTGCATGCCGACTTCCAGGGCCAGGGATTTGCGTTGCGCCAGCGGTAGCTTGAACATGCGTCCGGTGAAGTAACCCAGCAGGAAGCCAAAGCTGTTATGCAACATCACCACGGCCATGATCAGTAGGCCGGACTCGGCAATCTTGGCCTGACTCGCGGCGACAACGGCGGCGACAATGATCACGATGCTCACCACCGAAACCAGTGGCAGCACCTCCACCGCGTGGCGCACCCGATCTCCCAGCAGACGCTGGGAGATCACGCCGAGCACGATTGGCAGCAACACCACTTGCAGAATCGACCAGAACAATTCCATGAACGATACCGGCAACCAGGCCGAGGCCAGAAGCCAGATCAGCGCCGGCGTCAGCAATGGGGCGAGCAGGGTAGTGACGGCGGCAATCGCCACCGACAGTGCCAGGTCACCGCGGGCCAGCCAGGTCATCACGTTCGAGGAGGTGCCGCTCGGGCAGCAACCGACCAGAATCACCCCGACGGCGATTTCCGGCGGCAGGTGGAACGCCTGGCAGAGTAACCATGCCACACCGGGCATGATCACGAAATGTGCGACCACGCCCAGCGCCACGCGCCACGGATGGCGGGCAACTTCAGCGAAGTCTTCGAGTTTGAGGGTCAGGCCCATGCCGAACATCACCAGCCCCAGCAGCGGTACGATCGCGCCTTTCAAACCGATGAACCACGCAGGTTGCAGGAAGGCCACCACCGCGAAGATCAAGACCCAGTAAGCGAAGGTGTTGCCGACAAAGCGACTCAGTGCTGCCAGTGCACGCATGACCTGTTCCTTGTTATTCAAATGAAGCCTTAAAACCAATGTGGGAGCGAGCTTGCTCGCGATGAGGGACTGACATTCAACAATGATGTTGACTGAAACTCCGCTATCGCGAGCAAGCTCGCTCCCACAGGGGCAACTTTCGACTTTACTTTAGATACCTTGCGGAGTCTCTTCGCCGCCCAGTGCCTCAACCAGCGCCGGGAGGAATTCGCCGAAGGTCAGCATCATCAGCGTGAAGCTGGCATCCAGTTGGCCGAGGGCTTCATCACCACCGTCCTGTTCTGCCTGATCCTGCAGCAGGTCTTCGAACTTCAGGCGCTTGACCACCATTTTGTCGTCGAGGACGAAAGACAGCTTGTCTTGCCAGGCCAGGGACAGTTGGGTGACCACTTTGCCCGTGCTCAGGTGCAACTGGATTTCTTCGCTGGTCAGGTCCTGACGCTTGCAACGGACGATGCCGCCGTCTTCGTGGGTGTCGCGCAGTTCGCATTCGTCGAGGACGAAGAAGTCGTCAGCGGCTTTCTGGGTAGTGACCCACTCCGTCATGGTGGCGGTCGGGGACATTTTTACAGTCAGCGGACGTACCGGCAGCGTGCCGATCACTTCGCGCAGGGTGGAGAGCAGGTCTTCGGCGCGTTTCGGGCTCGCGGAGTTGACCAGGATCAAGCCCTGTTTCGGTGCGATGGCGGCAAAGGTCGACGAGCGGCGGATAAAGGCGCGAGGTAGGAAAGCCTGGATGATTTCATCCTTGAGCTGATCACGCTCCTTCTTATAGACCTTGCGCATCTGTTCGGCTTCGATCTCTTCGACCTTTTCCTTGAGTGCGTCACGTACGACGCTGCCCGGCAGAATGCGTTCTTCCTTACGTGCGGCGATCAGCAGGAAGTCTCCGCTGACATGCACCAGGGGCGCATCTTCGCCTTTGCCAAACGGCGCGACGAAACCGTAGGTGGTCAACTCCTGGCTTGCACATGGACGCGCCAGTTTGGTGGCCAGTGCAGTTTCCAACGCCTCAGCATCAAAAGGCAGATCTTGGGTCAGGCGATAGATAAGCAGGTTTTTGAACCACATGGGGTGAGTCTCTCCTTTATGCAAAGGGGGGCATTATTCTCCGCGCAGCGCCATAGGCCAACCCTCAGCTAAGCCTTTGGAAGGCCTGAAAAAATTATTTTAAAAAGTGCTTGCCAGAGGTAGGGCTGCTCCGTAGAATGCGCGCCACACCGAACGTGAAGGGTGATTAGCTCAGCTGGGAGAGCGTCTGCCTTACAAGCAGAATGTCGGCGGTTCGATCCCGTCATCACCCACC
>NZ_JBXAOB010000014.1:0-150554 GCF_058802345.1 Pseudomonas sp. GW822-FHT02D10 | reverse complement strand
AGTCACCTTGACTGGAGTTTTGGGGGATTTTAAACGAAGACCTTGAAAGGGCTGGCCGTAAGGGCGAAACCCTAAGCAGCCGTTACCGCAGCAACGGATATGTACACCTGCAAGAGGTTGGTCGGCTATCAGGCCGCCATCGCAGGCAAGCCACACAGTGTTGATTGATGTACATCTGCAAAAGATAGGTCGGCTGTCAGGCCGCCTTCGCGAGCAAGCCCGCTCCCACAGATTAACGAACCTCACCTTTGAGGATGTCGAACAACGCCTGCGCCGCCGCCGACAGCTCATGACCCGGCTTGGTCAACACCCCGATGGCCCGCTCAATCACCGGATCACTCAAGGTAATGCAACAAGCGCCAAGCTCGCGCATCTGCTCGACACACAACGCCGGCACCGCACTCACACCAAGCCCACTGGCGACCATCCGCCCGACAGTTGCCAACTGATGACTTTCGAACTCCACCGGCAGCTTCATCTGCCGCGCCTGCAAGTGTTCTTCGAGCATCACCCGCACCGTCGACGGCCGTTGCAACGTGATGAACGGCTGCTCCAGGAGCGTTTTCCAGTCAATCTCGGCAAGCTCGGCCAGCGGCGAATCACTCGGCACTACCGCGACAAAACGGTCGATGTACAACGGGGTAAACGCAAGCGACGAACTCTGCATCGGCTCGAAGGCCACACCGAGCTCCACCTGGCGATCACGGACCATTTCCAGCACTTGCTCGTTGATCACGTCGTTCACCGTGACGTTGACCTTGGGGTAACGCGCGCGAAAAGTCTTGAGGATCGGCGGCAGCAGGTTGCCGGCAAACGATGGCATTGCCGCCAGCGTCACCCGGCCGCGCTGCAGGGTGAAACGCTGGCGCATTTCGTCCTCGGCGTTGTCCCAGTCAGCGATCAACCGCCGGGCCAGCGGCAGCAGGGACTCGCCTTCCGGGGTCAGCGCGACGTTGCGTGTCGTGCGGCTGAACAGCCGCCCGCCCAGTCCGTCTTCCAGGGCCTTGATGGTCAAACTCAATGCCGACTGCGACAGATGCAGCCGCTCACAGGCCACCGCAAAGCTCAAACTCTGCGCCACCGCCAAAAACGCCCTGATCTGCTTGACTGTCATCACCGCTCCTCAACATGCTGACTACAACCGATTGCTGAGTTTTATCTATCAATCAACCTTAAAAATCAACTTATCAAATCAATCTGATAGAGCAACACTCCGTCCCCATACGGCTAGCCAGCCGCCCCCAAGAATAAAAGAGGTGTCTATGGCAGGTTTCGATAAACGCGTGGCTTCCTATGAGGAAGCATTGGCCGGTCTGGAAGACGGCATGACCGTGATCTCTGGCGGCTTCGGTCTGTGTGGCATTCCGGAAAACCTGATCGCCGAGATCAAGCGCAAAGGCACCCGTGATCTGACCGTGGTTTCCAACAACTGCGGCGTCGACGGTTTTGGCCTGGGCGTGCTACTGGAGGACCGGCAGATCCGCAAAGTGGTCGCCTCCTATGTCGGCGAAAACGCTCTGTTCGAAAAACAACTGCTGAGCGGCGAGATTGAAGTCGTGCTGACCCCGCAAGGCACCCTGGCGGAAAAAATGCGTGCTGGCGGCGCTGGCATTCCGGCGTTCTTCACTGCCACCGGCGTCGGCACTCCGGTGGCCGAGGGCAAGGAGATCCGCGAGTTCAAGGGCCGTCCATACCTGATGGAAGAGTCCATCACCGGCGACTTCGCCATCGTCAAAGGCTGGAAGGCCGACCACTTCGGCAACGTGATCTACCGCCATACCGCACAGAACTTCAACCCGCTGGCGGCCACTGCCGGCAAGATCACCGTGGTCGAGGTCGAGGAGATCGTCGAACCCGGCGAGCTGGACCCAACGCAGATCCATACCCCTGGTATCTACGTCGACCGGGTCATCTGCGGCACGTTCGAAAAACGCATCGAACAACGCACCGTGCGCAAGTGATCCCCTGCCCCCAGCTCAACGGAGAATAACAATGGCTCTTACCCGCGAACAAATGGCTCAGCGCGTCGCCCGCGAAATGCAAGACGGCTACTACGTGAACCTCGGCATCGGCATTCCGACCCTGGTCGCCAACTACATCCCCGAAGGCATGGAAGTCATGCTGCAATCGGAAAACGGCCTGCTCGGCATGGGTGCCTTCCCGACGGATGACGAAGTCGACGCCGACATGATCAACGCCGGCAAACAGACCGTCACCGCGCGCATTGGCGCCTCGATTTTCTCGTCCGCCGAATCGTTCGCGATGATCCGCGGCGGCCACATCGACCTCACCGTGCTCGGCGCCTTTGAAGTCGACGTACACGGCAACATTGCTTCCTGGATGATCCCCGGCAAACTGGTCAAGGGCATGGGCGGCGCGATGGACCTGGTGGCCGGTGCAGACAACATCATCGTGACCATGACCCACGCCTCCAAGGACGGTGAATCGAAACTGCTGCCGTATTGCAGCCTGCCGCTGACCGGCGCCAATTGCATCAAACGCGTGTTGACCGATCTGGCCTACCTGGAAATCGAAAACGGCGCGTTCATCCTCAAGGAACGTGCGCCCGGTGTGAGCGTCGAGGAAATCGTCAGCAAGACCGCTGGCAAACTGATCGTTCCCGACCACGTTCCAGAAATGCAGTTCGCCTGAACCGCACCCTGAGGAGAAATTCGATGCAAGAAGTTGTGATTGTTGCCACCACCCGTACCGCCATCGGCAGTTTCCAGGGTTCGCTGGCCAGCATCCCGGCACCGGAACTCGGTGCCGCAGTGATTCGTCAATTGCTCGCGCAAACCGGTCTGGCGGCGGATCAAGTCGATGAAGTGATCCTCGGTCAGGTACTGACCGCAGGCTCGGGCCAGAACCCGGCGCGTCAAGCGTCGATCCTCGCCGGCCTGCCCCACGCCGTACCGGCGCTGACCCTGAACAAGGTCTGCGGCTCGGGCCTCAAGGCGCTGCATCTGGGCGCGCAGGCGATTCGTTGCGGCGATGCCGAGGTGATCATCGCCGGCGGCATGGAAAACATGAGCCTGGCGCCGTACGTGTTGCCGGCCGCTCGCACCGGCCTGCGCATGGGCCACGCGAAAATGGTCGACAGCATGATCAGCGACGGCCTGTGGGATGCGTTCAACGACTTCCACATGGGCATCACTGCCGAGAACCTGGTGGACAAGTACCACCTGACCCGTGAGGAACAGGACGCTTTCGCCGCCGCTTCCCAGCAAAAAGCCACGGCCGCTATTGCAGCCGGGCGTTTTGTCGACGAGATCACGCCGATCCTGATTCCACAGCGCAAAGGTGATCCGTTGTCCTTCGCGGTCGACGAACAACCTCGCGCCGAGACCACCGCAGCGTCGTTGGCCAAGCTCAAGCCGGCGTTCAAGAAAGACGGCAGCGTCACCGCCGGCAACTCTTCCAGCCTCAATGACGGTGCCGCTGCGGTGTTGCTGATGAGCGCCGCCAAAGCCAGGCAATTGGGCTTGCCGGTACTGGCGAAGATCGCCGCCTACGCGAATGCCGGCGTCGACCCGGCCATCATGGGCATCGCCCCGGTATCCGCGACCCGCCGCTGCCTCGACAAGGCCGGCTGGAGCCTCGATCAACTGGACCTGATCGAAGCCAACGAAGCCTTCGCCGCGCAGTCGCTGGCGGTCGGCAAGGAGCTGGAATGGGATACGAGCAAGGTCAACGTCAACGGTGGGGCAATCGCATTGGGACACCCGATTGGTGCGTCAGGTTGCCGGGTGCTGGTTTCGCTGCTGCACGAAATGATCAAGCGTGACGCCAAGAAAGGCCTCGCCACTCTGTGCATCGGTGGCGGTCAGGGCGTGGCCCTGGCAATCGAGCGAGCCTAAGCCCGCACGCGTTCAACAGTCAGCGAACGGACCCACGATATCCGCTCGCTGACTGGCAACACACCCGGCGCGACTTTGGTTGCGCCGGTTTTTTTTGGTTCTTCACGCAATCCCGGGCGCAATGATCAATCGTCCAATGGTTGCGGTGGTGCTGCCGGTTTTGCAGCTTTGCCTGCTTTCCCCCCTTTACCGCCCTTGACCGGCGTGGCCTCGACGGGCGGCGGCGCGGGTGGCACCGCCTCTTTCTCGGCAGCAGGAAGCTGGTCAATGGTGGCGAACAGATCCTTGGCTTCTATCGGGCCAAGGTGGTCGAGTTTTTTCTCGCCGTCCTTGCCCACCAGAATGACCTTGGTCTCGCCGCTGACGCCAAGTTTCAGTTCACGAATCAGCGCCATGGTGGTTTGTGCATCGAGATCCTTGCCATCACGTTGGCCCATGAGGTTGACCACGGTGTACAGCACCATATTGCGTTCTTTGAAGGCCTGGCTGTTGGCAGGTTCGGCCAGGGACTTTTTCAGACTGACCAGCGTCGGGTCGATGCTGCTGGGAGCGATGACGATCAGCGGCCGGTTCCTGCCGAGTTCCTGGGCCAGGGGCGTATCGTTGTCTGCGGCAAATAGAGGGCCGGCGACAGCGAGCAGAGTTACGAGGGTCAGTGACCGAATGAGCATGCGCATCTCCTTTTGATTTCCACACTTATGATTGCGCATCAAAGCGAAAGATCCAGCTCAGCCGCCTGAAATTTCTATCGCCATGTAGCGAAGCTTAGGTCAGCGGGCTCAATCCGCAACCGCATCCAGCGACGCAGGTTTAGGTCACTCCGCTTGTCCAGGCTCGCTCCGCAAACGCCGAAACACAGGGCACGGTGTGTTATCGCGTACTACACTTAATTTGTCCCCCGTAGGGGGGACGTTGCCAAATCCGGGTCCGTAAGCAGCGAGTCTTCAGATAAACCTCGCTCTCGACGCTGGAGCCACTGGCCAATCGTAATTGTCCTGTGGGGCACTGCCCCACAGTGACGTCATGCAGGACGACGTTCTCGCGTCCAACTTGCCCGGACATGTCGTGTGTCCGGGCAATCGCGTGGCAGACGGTTTGGCTTCACAACGCGCCTGCATTGTCGCCCTGATCATCCATCCGACCACCGCCTGAAAGGTTGCTGCCTCTACACGCGCGCCCCTTCGCCGGTGGTCTTTTTTCAGGAGGACCCGTTATGGACGAAGCCAAACTCAATGACTTCATGGGCAAGCTGATTTCCGACATGGGCGGCGCAGCGATGCTCGCAAACGTAATCCTGGGCGACGAACTCGGTCTGTACCGGGCCATGGCCGACAGCCAACCCGTCACCCCCGAAGCACTGGCCAGCAAGACCGGTTGCAATGCGCGGCTGCTGCGCGAGTGGCTCAGCGCCCACGCGGCCTCCGGTTACATGGAACACGTCGATGGGAAATTCCGCCTGCCAGAAGAGCAAGCCCTGGCGCTGGCGGTCGAGGAC
Organism: Pseudomonas sp. GW822-FHT02D10; assembly: GCF_058802345.1. Classification (NCBI taxonomy): domain Bacteria; kingdom Pseudomonadati; phylum Pseudomonadota; class Gammaproteobacteria; order Pseudomonadales; family Pseudomonadaceae; genus Pseudomonas; species Pseudomonas sp. GW822-FHT02D10. The sequence continues at coordinate 145,202 of NZ_JBXAOB010000014.1, read as the reverse complement.
TCGCCGGTTTATGTCGCAGGTGGCGCCTCGGTGATTGCCTCGTTTTACCATGACAAAGACAAACTGATCGCGGCCATGCGTGGCAATGGCGCCCTTGCCTGGGGCGATCACCATAGCTGCATGTTCAGCGGCACCGAGCGGTTTTTCAGGCCCGGCTACCGCGCACACTTGGTCGGCGAGTGGTTACCCGCGCTTGAAGGCGTCGTAGAGAAACTGCAAGCCGGCGCCAAGGTCGCGGATGTCGGCTGCGGACACGGCGCGTCAACGGTGGTCATGGCCAAAGCGTTCCCGGCCTCAAGTTTTGTCGGCTTCGACTACCACGCCCCCTCTATCACCACCGCCACCCAACGTGCTGAAGAAGGCGGCGTGGCCGATCGCACACGCTTCGTTCAGGGCACCGCCAAGAACTACCCGGGCAATGACTACGATTTGATCTGCTACTTCGATTGCCTCCACGACATGGGCGATCCAGTCGGCGCTGCCAAGCACGCCTATGAGTCGCTCAAGCCCGACGGAACGGTGCTGTTGGTGGAGCCCTATGCCAATGACCAGCTCGACGAAAACGCGACCCCGGTAGGGCGATTGTTCTACGCCGCGTCGACGTTTATTTGCACGCCGAACTCGTTGTCCCAGGAAGTCGGTTTGGGGCTTGGGGCTCAAGCGGGAGAAGCACGGCTACGGGATGTCTTCACCAAGGCCGGATTCAAGCATTTCCGCCGGGCGACAGAGACACCGTTTAACTTGATTCTGGAGGCGCGCAAGTAATCGCCAGGGCGTCTCCCGTAAGCACGGCGCTGAGAGGGGCAGCGCCATGCCGGGGATCAACAGTTGCCTGAAAGGTCGTTACCGCAGGATCAAAACGCCAACTTGTAGCCGATAAACACCAGCATGACAGCCAGGCAAGGACGCAAGACACCATCAGAAATACGCCCGGACAAATGACTGCCGATGTAAATGCCTGGCAACGATCCCATCAACAGAAAACCCAGCAAATGCCAATCCAAGTTGCCCATGCTCGCGTGCCCCAATCCTGCGACCAGGGTCAGCGGTACGGCGTGGGCGATTTCTGTGCCGACCAGGCGTTTGGTCGCCAGAAACGGGTACAGGATGAACAGCGCCACAGTCCCCAGCGCGCCGGCACCGATGGACGTCAATGCAACCATCAGGCCGAGTATCGCGCCCGTGACGATGGTCAGCAGGTTCAGGTTCCGGTTACTGAGGTGGTAATGGTCGCCCGCATGTTTTTGGGCAAACGCCAGCAACTGTTTTTTGAAGAAAATCGCCAGTGCTGTCAGCAGCAAAACAAAGCCCAAGGCCTGTTTGATAATCGCATTGGTCGCTTGGGGATCAGTATTGAGGTATTTCAGGAACACCAGGGTCAGAGCGACCGCAGGCACGCTGCCCAACGTCAGCCAGCCGGTAATTTTCCAGTCAATGTTCCGGTGCTTCTGATGAACCAGTACACCACCGGATTTGGTGATCGCGGCATACAGCAAATCCGTGCCGACGGCGGTCGCCGGATTGATGCCGAACCATAGAAGAATCGGCGTCATCAACGAGCCGCCGCCCACACCGGTCATGCCGACAACGAACCCGACAACCAAGCCTGCGACCACAAAACCCAAATTACCGAAGTCCATTGTCATACCTTACAAAACCAGCGCGACGACTTAAAAATCTGGCAAGCAGCATAGCGACATTTCTTATAACCACTTATACCAATGTGATCTGACTTTATAACTTCCGGCCATCAACCTTGGCCACCCAAGCCTCCTTGTGCCGTCAGGGCACTGTCTCCTGGTTGCGTCATCGAACTGCTGACACAACGGACCGTTTTGATATTATTTTTTTCATACATTTGATTTATGAAATAAAACATGTCAATCATATGCGCCACGGACACGTAACCCGCTGCACACCTCGCCAGACCGGAAGGCATTCACCTCTCAATCGCCCCACCCACGGAGTCAACAATATGAACAAGACAGGACTTCTGGCTGCTCTGGCATTTTGCGCCGTCAGCACCCTGGCCCACGCCGACGAAGACAGTCTGCGTATCGGTATCGAAGCCGCCTACCCGCCGTTCTCCTTCAAGACCCCGGAAGGCAACATCAGCGGGTTCGACTACGACATCGGCAACGCCTTGTGCGAAGAAATGAAGATCAAATGCCAGTGGGTCATCCAGGAATTCGACGGGATGATTCCCTCGTTGAAAGTGCGCAAGATCGATGCGGTGCTGTCGTCGATGTCGATTACCGACGACCGCTTGAAGTCAGTCGACTTCAGCAAAAAGTACTACCACACCCCCGGCAAGTTCGCGATGAAGGCCGGCCAGGTCCTCAACGACCCGAAGGTCGATCTCAAAGGCAAGAAACTCGGCGTGCAACGCTCCTCGACCTATGACCGTTACGCTACCGAACAGTTGGCCCCCGCCGGCGTCGAGATCGTGCGGTACTCATCGCAAAGCGAAGCCTCGCTGGACCTGGCGTCGGGCCGACTGGACGCCACCCTCGCCGACAGCGTCAACACCGATGAGAGCTTCATCAAGACCCCGGCCGGTAACGGTTTTGCCCTGGTGGGACCGGATATCAATGACCCGAAATACTTCGGCCGAGGCGCAGGGATTGCGCTGCGCAAAGGCGATACCGCGAACGCGGCACGCCTGAACACGGCGATTGATGCGATCCGTGCCAATGGCAAGTACCAGCAGGTCATGGCCAAGTACTTCGCGTTCGATATCTACGGCGAATAAGCATTGTGGGAGCGAGCTTGCTCCGGGCGGCGTTCCGACGATGACGGCAGCACATTCAACATCAATGTTGACTGATATTCCGCTATCGCGAGCAAGCTCGCTCCCACAGGTTTGCACCTTGACTGATAGCAATTAACCCGTTGGTCCCGCGCGCCTGTCGGCGTTTCGGGTGAGGAACTTCATCATGCTTCACGGCTACGGATCGAGCATTCTCGATGGCGCCTGGCTGTCGATCAATCTGGCTCTGAGCTCCATGGCACTGGCCATTACCCTGGGTCTGATCGGCGCGGCGTTTCGCCTGTCACCGCTCAAATGGCTGGCAACACTCGGCGAAGGTTACACAACAGTGATTCGCGGTATCCCCGACCTGGTCCTGATTCTGCTGATTTTCTACGGCGGCCAGGACCTGGTGAACCGCATCGCCCTCGGGCTCGGTTACACCCACTACATCGACATCAACCCCTTTGTGGCGGGTGTCTGCACCATGGGCTTCATCTTCGGCGCCTACCTCTCGGAAACCTTTCGCGGCGCCTTCATGGCAATCGCGCAAGGTCAGGCTGAAGCCGGCGCGGCCTACGGCATGAGCAGCGCCCAGGTGTTCTGGCGGATTCTGGTGCCACAGATGATTCGCTTCGCGATTCCCGGGTTCACCAACAACTGGCTGGTATTGACCAAATCCACCGCTTTGATCTCGGTGATCGGCCTGCAGGACATGATGTTCAAGGCCAAGAACGCCGCCGACGCGACCCATGAACCTTTTACGTTTTTCCTCGCGGTGGCGGCGCTGTACCTGGTGCTGACCAGCGTCTCGTTGCTGGTGCTGCGCGCCCTGGAAAAACACTACTCGGTCGGCATCAAAGCCGCCGTTCTGTGAGTGGGAGCGAACCGACCATGCTCGACTACAACCTGATCTGGGAAAACCTGCCGCTGTATTTCGGTGGCGCGTTATTGACCCTTAAAGTGCTGCTGATTTCCCTGGCCTTTGGCCTGATGCTGGCCATTCCGCTAGCGTTGATGCGCGTCTCCCGCTCGCCGCTGATCAACTGCCCGGCCTGGCTCTACACCTACGCCATCCGTGGCACGCCGATGCTGGTGCAGTTGTTTTTGATCTACTACGGCCTGGCGCAGTTCGAAGCGGTACGCCAAAGCGTGCTCTGGCCGTATCTGTCCAGCGCGACCTTTTGCGCTTGCCTGGCCTTTGCGATCAACACCAGTGCCTACAGTGCAGAACTGCTGGCCGGCAGTCTGAAGTCCACACCCAGCGGCGAGATCGAAGCAGCCAAGGCGATGGGCATGAGCCGCCTGACGCTGTACCGCCGCATTCTGCTGCCCTCGGCTCTGCGCCGGGCGTTGCCGCAGTACAGCAACGAGGTGCTGATGATGCTGCAGACCACCAGCCTGGCGTCGATCGTCACCCTGGTCGATATCACCGGCGCGGCGCGCACGGTCAGTGCGCGGTTCTACCTGCCGTTCGAAGCGTTCATCACCGCCGGCCTGATCTACCTGGCCCTGACGTTCATTCTCGTGCGCCTGTTCAAGCTCGCCGAACGTCACTGGCTGGCGTACCTGGCCCCACGCAAGCATTAAGGAATACTCATGGAGCACATTCATTACATCCTGCCCTGGAGCGCCTGCGGCACTGAACGCACGCTGTCGCTGTTTCGGTTCGGCAGTGGCTCGCGCAAGGCTTACATCCAGGCGTCCTTGCATGCCGACGAACTGCCCGGCATGCGCGTTGCCGTCGAACTCAAGCGCCGTCTGCGGGAGCTGGAATCACAAGGCCGATTGACCGGCGTTATCGAACTGGTGCCGATGGCCAATCCGATCGGTATCGGGCAAATGTTCCAGGCCACCCATCAGGGGCGCTTCGAGTTCAACAGCGGCAAGAACTTCAATCGTGACTTCCCGGAGCTGGCCGAAGCCGTGGCCGTGCACCTGGAAGGCCAACTGGGCACGGATGCCGAGGCCAACGTGGTGCTGATCCGTCGCGCGATGGTCGAGGCCATTGCCGACATGCCGCTGGCCGAATCGGAACTCGATGGCCTGCGCCGCCTGCTGTTGCAGCACGCCTGCGATGCCGATGTAGTGCTGGACCTGCACTGCGACTTCGAGTCGATCATGCTTCTATATGCTCTGCCGCAAAACTGGCCGCGCCTGCGTTCACTGGCCGCACGCCTCGGCGCAGGGGCCGTTCTGTTGGCCGAGGACGCTGGCGGCAATGCCTTCGATGAAGCCTGCGCGATGCCCTGGTTGCGCCTGGCCGAACGGTTCCCGCAGGCGAACATTCCACTGGCCTGCGTGGCGACCACCCTCGAACTGCGCGGCATGGCCGACACCGAACGCGAACCATGCATGGCCAGTGCCGAGCAGATCCTTGGCTATCTGGCCGAACAAGACCTGATCCGTGGCGACTGGCCAGACGCGCCATCCACCTGCTGCGAGGCGACGCCCTTCGCCGGTGCGCAATACGCCTATGCGCCACACCCCGGCGTGGTGAGTTTTCTGCAACCGCTGGGGGCTCGGGTCAAGGTCGGCGACCCGCTGTTCGAAGTGCTCGACCCGCTGAGCGATCGCCACAGCGTGGTAACGGCCAGCACCGACGGCATCCTTTATGCCCGCGAACGCCTGCGCTTTGCCCAACCCGGGTTGTGGCTGGCCAAGGTCGCAGGCTCTACCCCTATTCGCCAGGGTCGCTTGCTCAGCGACTGACTCAAGAGAATCGACACCATGAACACACTTGAAATTCAGGATCTGCACAAACGCTACGGCACCCACGAAGTGCTCAAGGGCGTGTCTCTGGAGGCGAAGGCCGGCGACGTGATCAGCATCATCGGCTCCAGTGGCTCGGGCAAAAGTACCTTCCTGCGCTGCATCAACCTGCTGGAGCAACCCAACTCAGGCAACATCCTGCTCAATGGCGAACAGCTGAAACTGATCGCCAACAAAACCGGCGGGCTCAAGGCCGCCGAGCCAAAACAGCTGCAGCGCATGCGTTCACGGTTGGCGATGGTGTTTCAGCACTTCAACCTGTGGTCGCACATGAGCGCCCTTGAAAACGTCATGGAAGCACCGGTGCATGTGCAGGGCTTAGACAAGAAACTGGCTCGGGAAAAGGCCGAGCATTACCTGAACAAGGTCGGCGTGGCCCATCGCATGGGCGCTTATCCGGCGCACATGTCGGGTGGCGAGCAGCAGCGCGTGGCGATTGCTCGCGCGCTGGCGATGGAGCCGGAAGTGATGCTGTTCGACGAACCGACCTCGGCCCTCGACCCGGAACTGGTCGGCGAAGTGCTTAAAGTCATGCAAGACCTGGCGCTCGAAGGCCGGACCATGGTGGTGGTGACCCACGAAATGGGCTTTGCCCGCGAAGTGTCGAACCAACTGGTGTTCCTGCACAAAGGTCTGGTCGAAGAGCGCGGCAACCCGCGTGAAGTGCTGGTCAACCCACAGTCCGAACGCCTCCAGCAGTTTCTGGCCGGCAGCTTGAAGTAAGCCGCTCGCCGACCGTTGGCGGGTGCTGCCCGCCAACGGTCGGCTTCGGATACACTGGCGCCCATCGGTATCGACACCTATCTGATAACCACCAAATCTCCCGTAGGAGCTGCCGCAGTCTGCAATCTTTTGGCGTCTGCAAGGACGCCGAAGATCAAAAGATCGCAGCCTGCGGCAGCTCCTACGGGGAACCATGCTTGGTCCCTTCCAATCTCCAGCGGATGTTGAGCCGGTTATGCCTACGCCTTCGAAAAACACCACGGTCTACGCCGCTCCAGTGATGCGCAAACTGGCAGAAATTCTTGCCGACTTGCAGCCGTCGCTGCGCAAGGTGGCGGACTTTATCCTGCGTCATCCGCTGAAGGCGGCGACTCTGACCATCGAAGAGATGGCCCATGAAACCTCCACCTCGCCGGCAGCGGTCAACCGTCTGGCCAAGGCGTTGGACCTGGGGGGTTACAGCGGCATGAAAGCCGAGCTGGTCGCGACCTTGCAGCAGATGGTGTCCCCGGTGGACAAACTGCGTAACGAACTGGCGCACCGCCCCGGGGGTGCGTTCGGTCTGCATGAGCAAATCCAGAGCGCCACCAGCAACCTCGGCACCGCCGGCACCAACAATCATCCTGACACTTTCGAAGCCGTGGTCACCTGCCTGACCCAGGCGCGCAAGATTTACATCCTCGGCTTTGGCAACAGCGTCTACATGGCTGGCCTCGCGGCTTCGACCCTGATGCCCTTTTGCGCCGACGCCACCGCCATCAGCATGGAAGGCGGCAACGAAAACGCCGCGTACCGACTGGCCGCGATTACCGATCAGGACGTGCTGCTGGCGATCTCGCTGCCGCGTTACTCCCTCGACACCCTGCAACTGTCGCGCTTTGCCTTTGAGCGCGGCGCGACCGTGCTGGCGATCACCGACTCACCCGCCTCGCCCTTGACTCACATTGCACAGCACGTGCTGTTTGCTCCCGCCGACCACCCGGTGCTGACCAGCTCTAACATCGCCGTGCTGGCGTTGATCGAAGGCTTGGTCGCCGGGGTGATGGCGCGCAACAAGGAAGCTGTGAAGCTGGCAACCGAACTCACCGAAAGCGTGATGAATTACCTGCACATTCCCGGCAGCAGCAAAACCTCGAAAAAGTGAGACTGTGCTTCACCGCCACCAACGCAACAGAAAAAAGAAGCCCATGCTCAGCAGCATGCTGATCAGGGTACTGCGGGTGTAAAGCACCAGGCCGATGGCGACCAGTGAACTGATCAGGTACGGATTGTCGTACTGCAAGTTCAATTGATGGTCAGGCATGAACACAATCGGTCCGCAGATCGCCGTGAGCATGCCCGGCACCGCAAAGCCGAGAAATTGCCGCGCGTTGCTGCTCAAACGCACTGGCAGCCGTGGTTCCAGGAACACGTAGCGGTTGAGAAAAACCAGCAAGCCCATGCCGAAAATAACCGCCCAGGCCATCATGTGCGCTCTCCATAAAACTTGTTGCAGATAAACCCGGCACTCATCCCCAGCAACCCGGCCAGCACCAGCGCCGAGCCCCAGTGCCAGTAGTTGAACAACACCGAGCAGAACAGCGAAACCGCCACGCAGACAACCGTCGGGATGTTGCGCACCACGGGGGTGATCAACGCGATAAACGTCGCTGCAATGGAGAAGTCCAAACCCAAGTGTTCAAGGCCCGGAATGCTGCTGCCCAGCACGATGCCGGCCAGAGTGAAAAGATTCCACGCCACATAAAAGGTCAGGCCCACACCCAGGGCGTACCAACGATTGAACTGCTGTTTGTCATATTGGCTGGTCAGCGCGAACAGTTCATCGGTGAGCAAAAAGCCCAGCCCTACCCGCCAGCGGCCCGGCAAGGGTGAAACCACCGGGCGCAGGCTCATGCCGTACAGCAGGTGTTGTGACGTCAGGAGCAAGGTGGTCAGCAGAATCGAGAAAATCCCGGCGCCGCCCTTGAGCATCCCGATCGCCACCAGTTGCGCAGCGCCCGCAAAGACAATGCTCGACAGGCCCTGGCCTTGCAGTGGAGTGAGGTTGGCCTCAATGGCCATCGAACCCGCCAGCAGCCCCCACGGCGCAGTCGCCAGGGACAAGGGCATTACGGCAGCGGCGCCGCGCAGGAAAGCACTGCGCGGCAATAGATTGTCAGACATAGCTCTCTACAACGAAGAAAAGGTCGCTAACTGTGTCAGCCGATCAGCCGCTTGTCTTGAACAATCTTGCGCAATTGCACGTTTTGCCTTCTGCTTGGAAACTGGCAGGCAAAACGTGGTGCTCAATAGACAGGGAAGTGCCAAAAGATAGGCTATTTTTATTGAGTGTCGACGTTGGGTCGTTTGCGCGCAGGTGAACCTTATCGCCGAATATCCGGTCGATAGGTGCAACCCAGCCAGGTTTGCCGGTGACCCCGTCGGTGGTAGCAACTGGCCCGTTTCATTTGCTGGAGAACGCCCCTTGATCACGACCCGACGCATGGCCACGCTTAAAGCCTGGGGCGCCCACGGCTTTACCGCTACCGGCGTGGTGACCGCCTTCCTGGCGACCCTCGCCTTGTTCGATAACCAGCCCAGAGCCTGCCTGCTGTGGCTGGGCGTGGCGCTGATCGTCGATGGTGTGGACGGCTCGCTGGCGCGCAAGGTCAATGTCCAAACGGTACTGCCGCATCTCGACGGGTCGGTGCTGGATCTGGTCATCGACTACCTGACCTACGTGTTCATCCCGGCGCTGTTCATCTACCGTTACATCGATTTACCGGCCTACACCCCGCTGCTGACCACCTCGGTGATCCTGGTTTCGTCGCTCTATTGCTTCTGCAACGTCAACATGAAGAGCAAGGACAACTACTTCCAGGGCTTCCCCGCCGCGTGGAACGTCGTCACCCTGTGCCTCTACATCATTGCCCCGACACCCTGGCTGACGCTGCTGACCATCATCGGCCTGGCGCTGTTGACGGTGACCCGGATGAAGTTCCTTCACCCGTTCCGTGTGCGGCGGTTCATGCCGATCAACATTGCCGTGACGTCCATCTGGTTGCTGTGCAGCCTGTCACTGGTCCTCAACCACCCGACCGTCAATCCTTTGGTCATGGGACTGTGGCTCGCGATGTCGGCTTACTTTCTGGGGATCTGCATCTGCCGCACGGCCGCGGACTGGCTTGAGCGCACCCACCACTAATGGAGCATGAATGCCCATCCATATCGTGCAACTCGGCTCACCCCGAACACCCCATGAAGGCCTGCGCCTGGGCACCGTCCGCCGCCCACCTCGTGGTGTTCCGAAAGCCGAATTCGCCAGCCGCGATTTCTACGACACCTGGCTCCCCGCCCTCTCCCCCAGCGCAAAGCTGGTGGCCGAAGCCAAAGCGGCGGAAGACGAAAAAGACTGGGAAGCCTTTCGACGCAAATTCAAGGCCGAAATGAATCAACCCGCCCCCAGCCAACTGCTGGATATGTTGGCCGCCCTCTCCCATCAAACATCGCTGGCCATCGGTTGCTACTGCAAGGAAGAACGCCACTGCCATCGCTCGGTATTGCGGGAACTGTTGAATGCTCGTGGGGCGGTGGTTGTAGCGCCGATGTTGTACTCGTGGTAATTCCTCTCGAGCATTACCGAAGCGTGCCGGCCAAGTGGCTAGAGGGCAAAACCGTGCTGGATGCCAACAACTACCCGGAACGAGACGGCCACATTCCCGTCCTGGACCGATTCGAAACCACCACCAGCCGCCTGCTCGCCGAGCATCTGCCCCACTCCAAAGTGGTCAAGGTTTTTAACGCAATCCTCGCTCAAGACCTGGTGCAAGACTCACGCCCGAAAGCTGCGCCCGACCGACGCGCACTCCCGATCGCTGCTGATGATCCGGTCGCGAAAGACCTGGTAATCATGCTGCTGGACGAGATTGGATTCGATGCTGGCAGCCTTGATGAAAGCTGGCGATTCGAACGGGCTAAACCCGCCTACTGCATTCCATTGGATAAAGAGGGGCTGAAGGTTGCCTTGGCTGCGGCCCATCGACAGGTCGAATTGCCCGAGGGATCGTGGCGCCGCTGAATAGCCGGCAACCCGCGGGATCGAGAGCAGACCTGGAGCTGACTGAGGACAATGTCAGCTTTGGGTCGAAAAGCGGTCTGTCACGACGCCCGAGAGGCTTTTTTCAGGCTGGGTAGCAAGGGGCTGGCCGCCGCCGATGGAGGCGCAAAGACAAGCTCGTCCTGCACCGTCTCAGGCTTTTCTTCTTCAGCCTCGCCATTCAGTGCGTTGTGCATTTTCACGGTGTCCAGTGCACCGACCCATTTGGCAATGACCAGGGTGCCGACGCCGTTGCCGATGGTGTTGGTGATCGCTCGCGCTTCCGACATGAACCGGTCGACGCCGAGCAACAACACCATTCCCGCTACCGGAATGGTGCCAAGGGAAGATAACGTGGCCGCCAGAATGATAAATCCCGAACCGGTGACGCCCGCAGAGCCTTTGGACGTAAACATCAACACGGTCAGCACGATCAATTGATCCGTCAGGGTCAGCGGCGTGTTCGTCGCCTGGGCAATGAAGATAGCGGCGATGGTGTAATAGATCGCTTGCCCATCCGGGTTGAACGTCAAGCCGGAGGGAATGATCATCCCGGCAACGGGCTTGGACACACCGGCCTTTTCCATCTTGGAAATCATCTGCGGCAGCACCGATTCCGAAGAGCTGGTGCCGAGTACGGTGAACAGTTCTTCCTTGATGAATTTCAGGAACTTCCACAGGCTGAAACCGCTGTAGCGACAAATCGGCCCCAGCACAAAGACCACGAACACAGCGCAGGTCAGGTAGACGCAAGCCATCAGCTTGCCCAACGAGAACAGCGAGCCGAAGCCGTATTTGCCGATGGTGAACGCGATGGCGCCGAATGCACCGATGGGGGCCAGGCGCATGACCATATTGACGATGCGAAACATCCCCTGCATCAGGCTATCCAGCGTGTCGACGAACACCTTTGCGCGCGTCCCGACATGGGCCAGAGCAATGCCGAGCAGTATGGAAAACAGCAGGATTTGCAACACGTTGCCCTTGGCGAAAGCATCCACGATGGTGTCGGGGATGATGTTCATGACGAAGTCCATGAACGAGGCGTGTTTCACGGCTGAGGTGTAGGTTGCCAGGCTGGAAGTATCCAGCGTGGCGACATCAATATTCATGCCCACGCCGGGTTTGAACACATCGACGACGACCAGGCCGACGACCAGCGCCAGCGTGGACACGACTTCGAAGTAGAGCAGAGCCCGGAAGCCGACACGGCCCAGCTCCTTCATGTTTTCCATGCGGGCGATACCCGTGACCACCGTCAGGAAGATCACCGGTGCGAGGAGCATTTTGATCAGCTTGATGAACGCATCGCCCAGAGGTTTGAGCGCCGCGCCGGTTTCAGGAACGAACACTCCGACGATGGCGCCAAGGATGACGGCGATGAGCACTTGTACGTAGAGTTTGCCAAATATTCTTTTCATGACAGGGCCCTGATTTTTTATTGTTGTCAGGAAATGCCAAGGGGTCGGATCGGTGATCGTCCCCTTGGCGTTGTGCCGCAGTGCTACGTTGAGTCAGTGGAAAATATCAGCAGTTGATCAACTCGATGACCGCATCGGTAATCTGGCGGGTGGTGGCCGTGCCACCCAGATCCGGCGTATGCAAACCGCTTTCGGTCACCGCTTCGATAGCCGACATCAAGTGTTTCGCCGCAGCGGGCTCGCCGAGGTGTTCGAGCATCATCGCCGCCGTCCAGAACGTCGCGATCGGGTTGGCAACGCCTTTACCGGTAATGTCGAAGGCCGAGCCGTGGATCGGTTCGAACATCGACGGGAATTTGCGCGAAGGATTCAGGTTGGCCGTCGGTGCGATGCCCAAGCTGCCGGACAGCGCCGCAGCCAGATCGGAGAGGATGTCGGCATGCAGGTTGGTGGCGACAATAACGTCCAGTGTCGACGGTTTGAGCACCATCCGCGTGGTCACCGCATCGACCAGTTCCTTGTCGATCCTGACGTCCGGAAAATCCTTGGCGACTTCGTAGAAAATCTCGTCCCACAGCACCATGCCGTGACGCTGAGCGTTGGACTTGGTGACCATCGTCAGGTGTTTGCGTGGACGGCTTTGCGCCAGTTCGAAAGCGAAGCGGTGAATCCGTTCTACCCCGGCACGGGTAAACACTGACACTTCGGTGGCGACTTCTTCAGGCAGGCCCCGGTGCACGCGACCGCCGTTGCCGGAGTACTCGCCCTCGGAGTTTTCACGCACCACCACCCAGTCGATCTGGTCACCGTTGAGCAGCGGGCTTTTTACCCCCGGCAGTACGCGAGCCGGACGCACGTTGGCGTACTGGTCGAAGCCCTGGCAGATCGGCAGACGAAGGCCCCAGAGAGAAATGTGATCCGGGACGTTGAGCGCACCGACAGCGCCAAAGAAGATGGCGTCGAAGGTCTTCAGCTCTTCCAGTCCACCTTCCGGGATGTAGTAGCCGTTTTTCAGGTAATTATCGGAGTTCCAGTCGAAGTGCTTGAAGTCCAGTTCGAAGCCGGATTTTTTCGACAAGGCTTGCAGCACCTCGACGCCAGCAGCGATCACTTCAACACCGATACCATCACCTGGAACGGCAGCAATCTTGTATGCGCTCATCAATCAACTCCACTCTCGTTACGGTCTTGTTATGCCTGTCGAACCGGGGTGTTCAATCAGGGTGTGAGCGGAGTATATGTAGTGAGCAAATAAGCGTGAGTTACTCCAAATCACTACATACATAACTTTAAGTTACGAATGAGCCAGACCCTGGATTTGTCTTTTTTCTACCTGCTGGCCAACAAAGGCAGCCTGGCGGCGACTGCCCGAGAGCTTGGCGTGACGCCGCCGGCAGTGAGCAAACGCCTGACCGCGCTGGAGGCACGGCTAGGCATACGGCTGGTCAACCGCACCACGCGTTCGATGAGCCTGACCTCTGAAGGTGAACTGTATTTTTCGCATGCCGCTCGCATCCTGACGCAGATCGATGAGGTCGAGCAGTTGATCAGCAGCAGTCGGGCGACGCCTAAAGGCCTGATTCGTGTCAACGCATCGTTGGGATTCGGGCGGCGCTACATCGGCCCCGCATTGGGCGCGTTTTTCGCGCAATACCCGGAGGTGGAAATACAGCTGGAAATCAGCGATCACCCGCTCGACCTGGCGACTCACGGGTTTGACCTGGGTATTCGTTTCGGCACGCTGCCGGACGCTGCCTTCCACGCACGCAAGATCGCCTCCAATCGCCGTCTGTTATGCGCCTCGCCGCTGTACCTGGAAAAACACGGCGTACCTCAACGCCTGACGGATTTACAGCAACACAACTGCATCTTCCTGCGGCAAAACGAAACGCCCTATGGTGTATGGAGTTTCACCAACGGTGGGCGCACACAAAACGTCAAGGTGCGCGGTGCCTTGGGCTGCAACGACGGCGAAGTAGCGCTGAACTGGGCGCTGGAAGGTCACGGCATTCTGCTTCGGGCCGAGTGGGACATCGCCCGGTATGTGCGCAGTGGTCGTCTGCGTCTGGTACTGGAAGATCAGACACCGACCCGCGCCGATGTCTATGCCGTGTACCCGCAACAGTTGCACCTGTCGGCGCGCGTGCGCAGCCTGATCGATTTCCTGGTTGAGCGCTTCAAGCACATCGATCACCTGGACGAACCGGACACTACGCTCGGTTGAACAGCGTCGTGCCATTCGGGGAGCCTGTCGTTTCGGCGGCGACGCTACCGGCTGGCTGCGTAAAGTTGCGGATGGCGCAATCCCGGCCTATGTTCCAAGCGAGACATTGCCTGCGGCTGGCGCGCTTGACTGGCCGCAGGTCGCTGTCCATCCAGTGCGAATTCCCGCAGCGAGGTGACGACATGCCGAACGACTCCCGCCCCGCCGTGCTCGAACTGATCGGCAACACGCCACTGGTGCGTGTGAGCCGCTTCGATACCGGCCCGTGCACGCTGTTCCTCAAGCTCGAATCGCAGAACCCCGGCGGTTCGATCAAGGATCGCATCGGCCTGGCGATGATCGACGCCGCCGAGCGCGATGGCCGCCTGCGATCCGGCGGCACCATCGTCGAGGCCACCGCCGGCAACACCGGCCTCGGCCTGGCCCTGGTCGGTCGGGCCAAGGGTTACCGGGTGGTGTTGGTAGTGCCGGACAAGATGTCCACCGAGAAGGTTCTGCACCTCAAGGCGATGGGCGCCGAGGTACACATCACGCGCTCCGACGTCGGCAAGGGCCATCCCGAGTATTACCAGGACGTTGCCGCGCGGCTGGCGCAGGAGATTCCCGACGCCTTTTTCGCCGATCAGTTCAACAACCCGGCCAACCCGCTGGCCCATGAGTGCAGCACCGCCCCGGAGATCTGGGCGCAGACGCAGCATGATCTGGATGCCATCGTCGTCGGCGTCGGTTCGGCCGGCACGCTGACCGGGCTGACCCGCTTCTTTCGCCGCGTGCAGCCGGACCTGGAAATGGTGCTGGCCGACCCGGTCGGCTCGGTGATGGCCGAATACAGCCGCAGCGGTACCCTCGGCACACCCGGTTCGTGGGCGGTGGAAGGTATCGGCGAAGACTTCATTCCGTCGATTGCCGACCTGTCCAGTGTGCGCCACGCCTACTCGATCAGCGACGAGGAAAGCTTCGATCACGCCCGCCAACTGCTGCGCGCCGAAGGCATTCTCGGCGGTTCTTCGACCGGCACATTGCTGGCGGCAGCATTGCGCTACTGCCGCGAGCAAACCGAGCCGAAGCGGGTGGTCAGCTTCGTCTGCGACACCGGCACCCGCTACCTGTCGAAGGTCTACAACGACCAGTGGATGACCGATCAGGGCCTGCTTGCGCGCAAGCGCTACGGCGATCTGCGCGACCTGATCGCGCGGCGCTTCGAGGATGGCCGGGTGATCAGCGTGGGCCCCGACGACACGTTGCTCACCGCCTTCCAGCGCATGCGCCTGGCGGATGTGTCGCAGCTACCGGTGCTGGTGGACGGACAGCGGCTGATCGGCGTGATCGACGAGTCCGATATTCTGCTTGACGTGCACAAAGACGCTTCGCACTTCCGTATGACAGTGGCCAGCGCAATGACCGGCAAGCTGGAAACCCTGCCTCCCGGCGCCAGCCTGGCTGAACTGCAGGGGGAACTCGATCGCGGACTGGTAGCGATCATCGCGGACGCCTCGGGCTTCCACGGCCTGATTACTCGAGTCGACATGCTCAATCACTTGCGGAGATCCCTCACATGAGTCAGCACGATGAAACCGTCCCGCCACGCGCCTTCGCCACCCGTGTGATCCATGCTGGACAGGCGCCGGACCCTTCCACCGGCGCGCTGATGCCGCCGATCTACGCCAACTCCACCTACTTGCAGCAGAGCCCCGGTGTACACAAGGGCTTCGACTACGGGCGCTCGCACAATCCGACGCGCTTTGCACTGGAGCGGTGCGTGGCGGACCTCGAGGGCGGTACCCAGGCCTTCGCCTTCGCCTCCGGGCTGGCCGCGATCTCCACCGTGCTCGAACTGCTCGACGCCGGCTCGCACATTGTCTCTGGCAATGACCTGTACGGCGGTACGTTCCGCCTGTTCGACAAAGTGCGCCAACGCAGCGCCGGGCATCGCTTCAGCTTCGTCGATCTGACTGACCTGGCGGCCTTCGAAGCGGCGCTACAGGACGACACGCGGATGGTCTGGGTCGAGACGCCGAGCAATCCCTTGCTGCGCCTCACGGACCTCACCGCCGTGGCGCGCACCTGCCGCGAGCGAGGCATCATCTGCGTGGCCGACAACACCTTTGCCAGCCCGTGGATACAGCGCCCGCTGGAGCTGGGCTTCGATATCGTGCTGCACTCGACGACCAAGTATTTGAACGGCCACTCCGACGTGATCGGCGGCATCGCGGTGGTCGGGCAGAATGCAGAACTGCGCGAGCGCCTGGGCTTCCTGCAGAACGCGGTGGGGGCTATCGCCGGGCCGTTCGACGCTTTTCTCACCCTGCGCGGAGTGAAGACCCTGGCGCTGCGCATGGAACGCCACTGCAGCAACGCGCTGAAACTGGCGCAATGGCTGGAGCTTCAGCCGCAGGTGGCGCGTGTCTATTATCCGGGCCTGTCGTCGCACCCGCAGCACGAACTGGCACGGCGGCAGATGCGCGGTTTCGGCGGGATGATTTCCCTCGACCTGAACAGCGACCTGGCGGGCGCCAAGCGTTTCCTCGAGAGTGTACGGATCTTCGCCTTGGCCGAGAGCCTGGGCGGGGTGGAAAGCCTGATCGAGCACCCGGCGATCATGACCCACGCCAGCATCCCCGCAGGCACCCGCGCGCAACTCGGCATCGGCGATGCGCTGGTGCGTTTGTCAGTGGGTGTCGAGGATATCGAAGACCTGCGCGCCGACCTGGCCCAGGCGCTGGCGCGGATGTGAGCCATGGGTCAAGTGGCATTCTTGCCGGTGGTGAGTGGCTCATGCTTCGCTATGCTTAATGACACGCCGCTGGAACGGTTGAACAGGAGCAAAGGTAGGGAGACGAAGCAGCCACTTGAATAGAGAGTCGAATGATGAAAATGCTACTGATGGTCGAGTTCCCCCATGAGCCGTTCAACGCTCTCGTCAGAGCCGGGAAGGTAGGCGAAATCATTGGGCGTATCCTGGAAAGCATCAAACCGGAGGCTGCCTACTTTACCGAGCAGGATGGAATGCGCGGTGGGATTTTCCTGATCAACGTACAAGACTCATCCGAAATCCCCAGTTTTGCGGAACCGTTTTTTCTCAATTTCCAGGCTAACTGCAAGTTCCGTCTTGTCATGAGTCCGCAGGATCTGCAAAAGGCCGGTCTGGAAGCGCTCGGAAAAACATGGGCGTGAGGTGCGATCCGTACGGGGCGGTTATGTCCGCCCCGAAACCCTCATCAAGTCGCGACGAACCCGATGGGCAATAGCGATTGCGGATAGCTATGATTGGAGACCATGACAGCCTCTCTCCAGATTCGACAACCTTGCCCACCCGGGGCCTGCGACTGCGGGCGTGAACAGCTGGCGGACATACCCAGCGCTGATTTGCGCATTCTGTACCTGACCCGCCAGGAGGAAAAGCGCCTGCTTGAGCGGCTGGAGAATCTTCAGAGCCTGACCGACCTCGAGCATATGCAGCGTCGGATGTACGAGCAGTTAGGCATTCGTCTGCAAATCACCCCAAGTTTCCACGAAGTGCGAAGCATGCGCGGCATCGGTATTCACCTCCTGGACTTGCCCGGACTGTGCCGCAAAACCCGCCAATCGATCCCGGCTGCCATTCGCCGCGGTTTGGAGAAACACCCGGAGATCGCCTACGAGCTGCTCAACGCTCACGACCTTTTGCGCGATGCCTGACAACGACGCAGGCGGGGATGATCGGGTGCACTCCCCCGCTCTGCAATTTACCTCAGGCAACCCGAAAGGTGGTCACTGAACCCACTGACCGGCGGCAATCGAGCGCAGGCCCACCCCCGCATGCTGCCCGGTGGCGGCCGCTCGCTGAGCAGGGCCGCCGGATAAGCTCACGGGATGAGCCCGCACACTCAGCCCTGGGCCGCCATCGCGGTGACCTCCACGCGCATGCCTTCGACCGCCAGGGCGGCCACGCCAACAGCGGCGCGAACCGGCCAGGGCTTGGCGAAGAAACGCTGGTAGACCTCGTTGAAGGCGGCGCGGTCGGCCATGTCGGTGAGGTAGATGGTCAGATGCAGGACCCGGTCCATGGAACTGCCGGCGCGCTCCAGCGCTACCTTGAGTGCCAGCAGGGTGCACTCGCTCTGCAGGGCGATGCCGCCCAGCTCCAGGCTGCCGTCGGCGCGGGTGGGGATCTGAGTGGAGACCAGCAGGCCGTTGAAACCGGCGACATCGGAGGAAATGGATTCCGGGTCCGGGTCGGGGAGGAAGGTCAGGTCGTGGTTTGCCATGGGAATCTCTTGCTTGAGGTGGTGAAGGGGCGGTCGTATCGCGTGGATAAACCGGAATCTACGCTCGACTGAACTGCGTTGGCCAGCGTCAGCGTTCGGCCAAAACGCAGTCAGTCGGATGCGTCTACAAATGAACGTCGAGTCATATCGCCTGACGACCGATCATGACTGAGCCCTTGCCGGGTGTTGTTACTTGGGCTGCGCCACGGTGCGCAAATAGGGTTTCAACGTCTTGAAGCCCTGCGGGTACTTCTTCCTGGCCTCCTCATCGGATACCGAAGTGGGGATGATGACGTCCTCACCCGGACGCCAGTTCACTGGAGTGGCAACGGTGTGTTTGGCGTTTAATTGCAGAGAGTCGAGCAGGCGTAACACTTCATCGAAGTTGCGCCCGGCACTCATTGGGTAGATCAGCATCGCCTTGACTTTCTTGTCCGGGCCGACGATGAACACCGAGCGCACCGTGGCGTTGTCCACGGCGGTGCGTGAGCCGCCACTGGCATTCGGGTGAATCATGTCGTAGAGCTTCGCCACGACCAGGTTCTCGTCGCCGATCATGGGATAGTTGACCGCATGGCCCTGGGTTTCTTCGATGTCACCGAGCCAGGCCCGGTGGTCACTGACCGGGTCGACGCTAAGCCCGACGATCTTGGTGTTGCGCTTGTCGAACTCCGGCTTGAGTCCGGCCATATAACCGAGTTCAGTGGTACAGACAGGGGTGAAGTCCTTCGGATGCGAGAACAGGATGGCCCACTTGTCGCCAATCCACTCGTGGAAGTGGAGCGGACCTTCGGTACTTTCGACGGTGAAATCCGGTGCTTCATCGCCAATGCGGATTGCCATGTTCGATCTCCTTACAGTGACGGGTAGGGAAGTTGTCAGAACCCTGACGGCTGGTCCGACGGCATTTGGTGTCTGCGTTGAGCCTGTCAACGCGAGTCAGTATAGGAGACGCATCAAGACATGGCCTCTACGGCCTGGCTACCTCACGCGACGGCTTCACTTGAACACGACGGCGCGCACACCTCCCGAAGGCAACCACGCAACCAGCGATGCGCCAGGTCGGCATCCAGCCGTGGATGCCAGAGCATGGAGACAGTGAACGTCGGTATGGCGAGTGGAAGCGCAAAGCTGTGCATGCCGAATGCGCTTGGGCTTGACCCCGCTTTTGTTGGACTTGCCTTGTCGGTCGGGCCGCTTTTCGCGGCGCTGACGGGAGTGCCCGCAGGTCGCCTTGCGGACCGTTTTGGCGCGGTGTTCGTGCTCGCATCGGCGACAATCGACATCACCACGGCGCGTCCCGAGGCCGTTGCCAGCGGTATGCGGATCACGTTCGCCGTCGCCCTGGTGCTGATCGCAGTTGCGCTCGTCATCGCGCTGGGAAGCCGCGCTCTGGCAACGCGCTCTACACTTCCTGGAAACGTCTCATGATGCGGAAAACAAAATCGGCTTCAGCCTAAAAAGGCATTGCGCTGGGTAGGGCTGAATCGCGCATCATGGGCGCAGTCAGCTCAAGGGAGAGTTCCATGCGCGTCCTGTCATCCGTTATGCGTCTTGCCATGTTGTCGCTGGGGCTGGTGTTCGCCGCCACTGCCGTGGCGACCGAAGAGACGCAGTTGGTCGAGTCGATCAACACCTATCGCAACCAGGTACAACGCTGTGCAGGTCAAGTGTCGCAGGAACTGCCGCCGCTAGCGGCCGATCCGCGCCTGATCCTGCCCGGCAGCAATATCGGCGACCTGCAGCAGGCGCTGGCGCGTACGGCTTATCCGATGGTCAGCGTGCAAGCGATCACGTTGTCCGGGCCACGTGATGCGCAATCGGCCATGAAGGCCGTACGGGAGAGTTTCTGCCAGGTCGTCCTGGACCCGCAGTTCGTCGATATCGGCGTGAACCGCGAGGGAAGTGCCTGGCGCATTGTGCTCGCGCGCCCGCTGTTGACTGGCCGTCTGGGCGACTGGCAGGCGGAGGGACAGAAGCTGCTCGAGATGATCAACACCGCCCGCAAGCAAACGCGCCAGTGCGGCGCTCAATCCTTTGCCGCCACACAGCCGCTGGCCTGGAACGCCACACTGGCGACGGCGGCCCAGACGCATACCCGGGCCATGGCCAATAACAACTTCTTCGATCACAAGGACCGCGATGGCCGCACGCCAGGTGATCGGGCCGAACTGGCAGGCTACGCCGGCCAGCAGATCGGCGAAAACATCGCCGCCGGACAAGACACCGTGCGCAAGGTGGTCGATGGCTGGCTCGCCAGCCCCGGTCACTGCGCCAACCTGATGAACCCACAGTTCCGCGAGCTGGGCGCGGCTTATGCGGTTGATCCGAAGAGTGATGCGGGGATTTACTGGACAGCGATGTTCGGTACGCCGTGAGTACCTTTGGTGATCGTGCGATCGACCTATACTTTATGGATTACCACACTCGATGCGACGCGCAATCGTGTTCGATGGACCCCGCGACGTGTCGAACGGTCGTTCACGCAGGCGCAGGCCTGCCTTCGTATGAAGGAGAGCATCATGTCGCGTAAATATATCGATTGCCGCGAATTCCCAAGCGAAACCAAATGTTCTGTCGCACTGTCCGCCGATTCTGAAAAGGAATTGCTGGATGCCGCCGCGCAGCATGCGGTCAGTGTTCACAAACACATCGACTCGCCAGAACTGCGCGCACAACTGAAGACCATGTTTCGCGATGGCACACCGCCGCTTGAAGCAGCGCGCCGCGCGTAATGCAGAAGGTCTATCGGGGGATTTCTAACCGCCTGCGGGGCTCATCTTTATGAGCCCCGCAGTGCTCAGGCGAAGAACTCCAGGTCCGGGTGCGGCAGATTCGAGTCGTCATTCCAGCGACTATGATGAGGGGCAACACCACCGAGGAGTTGAAAGATGTCGCTGACTCTTTACTACCATCCGCTGTCGTCGTACTGCCACAAAGTGCTGATCGCGCTTTACGAAAACGCTACCGAATTCGAAAAGCGGATCATCAACCTGGCAGACGATGCAGACCGGGCGGAGCTTCAAGCCCTGTGGCCACTCGTCAAGTTCCCGGTCATCAGTGACCACCTGCGCCAACGCGCTTTGCCAGAGGCCACGATCATCATCGAGTACCTGGATCGCTACTATCCGGGTGAGCAACCGTTGATTCCCAACGATTGGGAGACCGCGCTGGAGGTGCGTCTATGGGACCGTTTTTTCGACAACTATGTGCAGGTGCCGGTGCAACAGATTGTCGGTGATCGCCTGCGTAGCGCCAACACTGATTTGAGCACACAATGGTCCACGCTGGAGACTGCCTACGCCATGCTCGACCATCGGATGGCGTCGCGAATCTGGGTCGCCGGTCAAGACTTCAGCCTGGCCGATTGCGCCGCAACCCCGGCGCTTTTCTATGCCTGCACCCTCTTGCCGTTCCCGGACGAATTCAAGCACCTAAGTGCCTATTTCGACCGATTGACGCGCAGACCCTCCGTCCAGCGAGTCATCGACGAAGCCCGGCCTTACTTTTCGCTCTACCCGTTTGCGGACGCCATCGCGAAGCGGTTTCTCCGGGCACCGGACATCACTTGACGGTGCCGACACGGCCCCAAGACTCTCGACTAACGGTACTTGAGCGCACACCTCCACCTTCCTACGATAGTTTTACGCAACTGTTAAATGCTCCTGCAGTTGCGTAGGTGGTGAGTGATCTGAACCCCTACCAAGCTCGCCACTTGTTTCATGCGCATCTTGAGCCTCATCGGCTCTACTTCCTCCCCATCAAAGAGCTTTGAGGCTCTTTTTTTGCCTGTAAAAATCCCGGAAACGATAGAGCCCAGCGCTAGACTGCAATGCGGTTCACTCAAGCCGTAGCCCGGAAATTTAAGTTGGATGGCCGTTTGCCGTACAGATGGTTATGCTCATCCTGTTTTTCATTCGTCAATCACAAACAACCACAGTGATGTCATGAGCCAATCAGAGACGCGTGCGACGGCACTAGCGCTATATCCCGAGGACTACCGCGAGGCGGCGGCTCTGCTCAAGCAAGCCGTACCCTTGATGGTTCGTCACAACATTCCACCCAATCCCGTGCACTACGCGCTCTGGTACACCTACAGCAAAGGTCAGAAACCAGAACTCAATCGCCAGTTAGACAGGATGGTCAAAGACTTCGACTGTTTCCCTTCAGAATCCGCTACGAAGCTTTTTCGCGATTACATCATTCGTGACGAACTGGAGAACGCTTACGCCGGACAACAACAGGCGATCCATCTGGTTGATGATATGGAGCGCGACATCTCGCGTAGCGTGAAGGGTAATCTCAACTTTCAGGCCAGTCTTGGACGCTGCCTGGAAATGCTTGAGGAGCCAGTCAACGAGCGATTGCCGAGCATTTTGAGCGAGCTGCAACAAAGCACCCAGCTCATGCATAGTCAGCAAGAACATTTCCTCTCCCAACTGCATGCTGCTCAAAATGAGATCAAAAGCCTGCGAGACAAGCTTGAGCGTGCAAAGCTGGATGCGACAATCGATGGCCTGACGCAGGTCTTGAACCGAACTACCTTCACTCGCTTGCTGGAGCAAGCGCTGAACAAGCCCCCCCAAGGCGTGGCTCTGGTCATGCTGGATATTGATCACTTCAAGCAATTCAATGACCAGTACGGTCACCCATTAGGCGACCGTGTGCTCCAGCATGTCGGTCAGGTGCTACTCAATTCACTGACACCCCACGCCATTGCCGCGCGTTATGGCGGTGAAGAGTTCTGCATAATCCTGAGGGAGTGCACTGATCTCACTAGCGCCTACGATTTTGCTGAGCAACTGCGCCTGAAAATACAGTCGTTGCGGATCAAGGCGCGCGGCACCGACAAGGTGCTCGACACGATAACTGCGTCTTTCGGTGTTGCCCTCGCGCAACCTGGTGACAATCTGGAAAGCCTTCTGACTCGCGCCGATGTTGCGCTTTACCAGGCCAAGCGCAATGGGCGCAACCAGGTGCATCGGTAGTCAATAAAGCTCGAACGGCTGACGAGATAGCGCTTGAGAACCGGCATCTTTGGAGATATCGCATGCGCCCTCTCTGCAAAATCATATCGAGCGCCTTCTCGAGGCTATTTACGGGTCGTTCGCACCGCATGCTCACGCCGCGCTGGCTGCGCTCGGCCTTGTGCCTGAGCATGATCGCGCCCTGCATGGCGAGCGCCGAGCCAAGGCCCGAGCCTATGGTTTATTTGCGTACGATTGATCCGAGCATCGAGCAAGACATCCGCTATGCCAGCGCTCACAACTTTACCGGACACCCACTCGACGGCTACGGCGCTGCGGAGTGCCTGTTGTCGCTGGACACCGCCAAGGCCCTCGCTCGGGTACAAACGGCACTGCGCACGCAAGGCTACGGTTTGAAGGTATTTGACTGCTATCGACCCAGCCGTGCTGTCGCCGATATGGGGCGTTTCGCGACGGAACCGGGCGACCCACGCAAGGCCGAGTTCTATCCGCGCGTGGACAAGCAAGACTTCTGGCGTCTGGGTTATGTGGCACGGGTTTCGAATCATTCCAAAGGCAGCACGTTGGATCTGACACTGACAGGTCCAGAGGGTCTGCCCGCCCAGACATGGAGCCCCTCGGCCCCACAAGTCGACTGTGCTGCGTCCTATGAGCAGCGTTGGCATGATGGCGCCGTCGATATGGGAACGGGTTTCGATTGCTTCGATGAGCGAGCGCATACCGATAACCCGACGATCAACGCGACCGCCAGGGAAAATCGCCAGCGGCTCAACAGCGCCATGCAAAAAGAGGGATTTTCCGGGTACGCGAAAGAGTGGTGGCACTTCACCTACACCCGGGATGATGCGTTAAAGAGCGTCATGGATTTCCCCATTACGGCACAGGTGCTGGACACCAGCAGCCAGCTCATTGTGGTCACGACAAAAAACTGGACTGATGTCCAGGGGACCGCCCAGCGCTATGAGCGGCACGGGAAAACCTTTCAAAAATTCGAAGAGTCGTTTCCGGTGGTTGTAGGCAAAAGCGGGCTGGCCTGGGGCAAGGGTCTCGGTATCGTTGACCAACGCGAGGGGCCGGTCAAACGTGAAGGCGATGGAAAAGCGCCTGCGGGTCTATTCAAACTGGGAACAGCCTTCGGCTACGACAACACGGCCGAAACCAGACTGCCTTACCTCCCTCTGACATCGACCACCGAATGCGTGGATGACAGCCACTCCAAACGCTATAACGAGCTTGTCGACGGGGCGACGATAGCCAAGGACTGGAACAGTTCCGAACGCATGCGTCGTGATGATGACCTGTATCGAAAAGGCATTTTCATCGAGCACAACACGTCGGCGTCCCCCGATTCGGGCTCGTGCATTTTTTTCCACATCTGGCGTGCCCCCACCTCCCCGACGCTTGGCTGCACAGCCATGGACCCAACGGATATGTCTCGGTTGTTCAGCTGGCTGGATCCCCGTCAGTCCCCGTTACTGGTTCAGATGCCCGAAGCGGAGTACGAGCACTTTCGCGAAAGCTGGAACCTTCCCGAGCATTGATACGGCTGACTCGTACACATTCCAGAAACAATAAAGCCCAGCACGAGTCTGGGCTTTATTGTTTCTGATCGGTCCAGCGCGCAAACCCCGCCAAACAGCGTTTTGCGGGGCTTGGTTTTACAGGGCCATATCAGCCGCTGGAGTGCTTTCTTTCTGTGGTTTCGCTTGAGCTGGAGCAGCTGTTTGCGCAGCCACTGCCTTGTCAATCACAGGCGGTGGGTCAAGTTGCAGGACCTGACTGGTGTATGTCCATTCCTGGTAAACACGCTCAGGACTGTCGTTCAGCTGGGTGCCGTAACTCGGAATCATCTGGTGCAGCTTTTCCTGCCAGGCAGGGGTCGCAACCTTGTCCTTGAAGACTGTCTCAAGCACGCTCAGCATGATCGGAGCCGCGGTGGACGCGCCTGGCGATGCGCCCAGCAAGCCTGCAATGCTGCCGTCCTGGGAGCTGACGATCTGGGTACCCAGTTTCAGTACGCCGCCCTTCTCTTCATCACGCTTGATGATTTGAACGCGCTGGCCGGCTTGCCACAGGCGCCAGTCTTCCTTCTTGGCGTTCGGGAAGTATTCCTTCAGGGCATTCATGCGGTCTTCATCCGACAGCATCAGCTGGCCGGCCAGGTATTCAACCAGTGGGTACTGATCGATGCCCACTTTGGTCATAGGCCAGAAGTTGTGCGTGGTCGTGCTCGTCAGCAGATCGAAGTAGGAGCCTTCTTTCAGGAACTTCGTCGAGAAGGTCGCGAACGGGCCAAACAAGATGACGCGCTTGCCATCCAGCACGCGGGTATCCAGGTGCGGAACCGACATCGGCGGTGCGCCAACCGACGCCTTGCCATAGGCCTTCGCCATATGCTGTTCAGCGATTGCCGGGTTATCGGTCACCAGGAACGAGCCGCCAACTGGGAAGCCTGCATACTCTTGTGCTTCAGGGATGCCCGATTTCTGCAGCAGATGCAGTGCACCACCGCCCGCGCCAATGAACACGAATTTGGCGTCGGTCTGAGTTTGCGAACCGTCTTTCAGGTTCTTGTAGGAAACGCGCCAGCTGCCATCTTCATTGCGTTTGATGTCTTCCACTTCGCTCGAAAGCTTCAGCGAGAAGTTCGGCTTGGTTTGCAGGTAGCCGGCGAACTGGCGAGTGATCTCGCCGAAGTTCACATCCGTACCAATCGGCATCCAGGTAGCCGCGACCTTTTGATTCGGGTCACGGCCTTCCATCATCAACGGAACCCATTTCTTGATCTGTACCGGATCTTCCGAGTACTGCATGCCGCGGAACAGCGGGCTTGCCTGGAGCGCTTCGTAGCGCTTCTTCAAGAACTTGATGTTGTCATCGCCCCACACAAAACTCATGTGCGGAGTGGAGTTGATGAACGAATGGGGATTCTTCAAGACGCCGTTCTTGACCTGCCAGGCCCAGAATTGGCGCGTGATCTGGAAGCCTTCATTGATTTCGACGGCCTTGGGGATCTCGACCTTGCCATTCTTGTCTTCTGGCGTGTAGTTCAGCTCAGCCAGAGCAGAGTGACCGGTGCCGGCGTTGTTCCAGCCGTTCGAGCTTTCCTGGGCGACGCCATCGAGACGTTCAACCATCTCCATGGACAGGCCGGGCTCGAGCTCATTGAGATAAACGCCCAAGGTCGAACTCATGATGCCCCCGCCGATGAGGAGCACATCGACTTTCTTTGTCTCAGTTGCGTGCAAAGGCATGAGGACCATCGACATGGCCAGGCCGAGTAGCCCCGTGTTCACTTTTTTTAACATTCAGTAATACCTAGGATAGAACGCCATCCACCCACCACACTTGATCATGAAGTGCCCCGGCTCACGACATGCAATGCCGCATGCCGCCGCCCCCTGCACTCAGAAAGACTGATGGGTGGACATATAAGACCGATAGACGCTATCGGTCTCACGTTTAGGCCCCTCCCGCGCTGACTTCTTATTAGTCATTGGCTTCAGCTACTTGGGTGACACTAATTCTGTTTGTAAGTTATCGGACGCAGAAATGAACAGAAAAGCGTCTAGACCGCGGCATTCTACCTCAGGTCTCCCCAATCGACGAAGGCGCATCATTTTCTCATTCTTCGACGGGGGTTACATAAAGGGCTTCGCGAAGTACCTGTTCCAGAATGGCAAAAAAGCTTTTGATATGGGCCTGTTTCAATGCTTGAGGCCGGGTCACCAGATAGACTTCCATATCCGGCAGCTGGATATCTGGAAACAGGGCTATCAGGTCCTTTGCCAGAAGACGCGGCAGCACGGCAACGCCCATCCCTCGCCTTACGGCTTCGATCTGTGCAGCGAACGAATTCACTCTGATCTGCGCTCGCTCCAGACCCGCGGCCTTTGCTGCACGCATTTGCGGCAACATGTCCAGCGGAGGGAGCAAGGCAATATTCACCGCAGTGGCCGGAGCCGCCGCTGGAAACCGCTTCAGATAAGCCGCATCGGCGAAGACACCATAAGCGAGCTTGCCCATGGGTCGATAAACCAGCGACGGCTCGCCCAAGTGGGCGGTGCGGATAGCGACATCCGCCACGCCGCGGACGAGCTTGTGAAAGTCGGCGGTTACCAGCAATTCCACCGAGCAACGCGGATGAATAGACGTAAAGCGATGTGAGGCCTCCAGCACACAAGACGAAAATCCTTCCCCGGCGCTGACCAGGACACTGCCGCAAAGCTCCGTTGGCAATCGGGGCGCACCGGCAGCGGTTTGACGCCTCAAGCCCTCCTCCGCGGCCAGGGCCACTTCAACCAGGGATTGGCCCCGCGAGGTCAGCCAGCATCCTTCAACGCCGCGCTCGACCAGTGGCTCGCCGAGCGTGCCTTCAAGCTGAGTGATCCGTCGGGACACCGTAGACGCAGCGATACCCAGCAATTGGCCAGCCTGAAGAAAGCTGCCACGTCGCGAGACTGCCAATAGTAGACGGAGATCATCCCAATTCGCTTCTGAACTCATGCTGCATGCCCGCCGCTTTGCAAATGTGCAAAGCCATTATGCAGTAGTCGCTGTTTTTCGGGAGTGACGGCAACGGTATATCTATCAACCTTAATCGATGAAGGGATGACACATGCACAGCACATTCGTCACGGGCGCAACCGGCTTGTTGGGCAACAACCTCGTGCGTGAACTGGTCGCGGGTGGCTACGAGGTCAAAGCCCTGGTCCGTTCCAGAGCCAAGGGTGAACAACAGTTCAAAAACCTTCAGGGCGTGAGACTGGTCGTCGGTGACATGGCCGATGTCGGTGCATTCGCAGCGTCGCTGCAGGGTTGCGATACGGTGTTTCACACTGCGGCGTTCTTTCGCGACAACTACAAGGGCGGCAGCCACTGGGAGGAACTCGAAAGGATCAACGTGAATGGCACGCGGAGCCTGCTTGAGCACGCCTACAACGCCGGTGTCCGACGTTTTATCCATACCTCTTCGATTGCCGTACTCGACGGCGCTCCCGGCACATCAATCGATGAGACGTGCCTGCGAAACGAAGCCGATACGGATGACTACTATCGCAGCAAGATCCTCGCGGACCGTATCGTTCTAGCGTTCCTGGCAGACCATCCCGACCTGCATGCCTGCATGGTCCTGCCTGGCTGGATGTGGGGGCCTGCCGATATTGGCCCGACCTCCTCGGGGCAGTTACTCAACGATGTCGTGCGCAATAAGCTACCTGGCCTGGTGCCCGGTAGTTTCTCTGTCGTCGATGCCCGCGATGTGGCCTTGGCGCAGATCGCCGCAGCGAAGCGCGGGCGACGTGGCGAACGTTATCTGGCAGCGGGTCGGCACATGACGATGGGTGAGTTGGTCCCCTTGCTCGGCACGATCGCGGGCGTCAAGACGCCGCGACGGCAATTGCCGCTGCCACTGCTGTATGCCTTGGCTTTTGCGCAAGAGATCTACGCGCGCCTGACCCGCAAGCCCATTCTGCTGAGCATGGCGACAGTGCGCTTGATGGTGCGCGAAGCCGAGCGCACACATTTCAACCCTCACAAGAGTGAACAGGAGCTTGGCCTGCGGTTTCGCCCCGTCGAGCAGACCCTTACCGATACGCTGGGCTGGTACCGCGATCATGGCTGGCTTGAAAAGCGCTAGCGCCACACGAGCGCAATCGCGGATTACACAGATTCACCTTGCACTTCAGCGGCGGCGACACTCAGACGATTTCTGCCCTGCGACTTTGCCAAATACAGTGCGCGATCGGCCAGATCGATCAGGGATTTTTCATCATGGTCGCTATCGTAGGCGGTATAAGTCGCCAACCCCAGGCTGGCAGTCACGCTACCGAAAGGACTCGACAGGTGTTCAAGTTGCGCGTGCGCAATGCCGAGGAGAATCGCCTCGGCCACCAAGCGGGCGCCCGCTTCGTCGGTATTGGGCATCACGACGGCGATTTCTTCACCGCCATAGCGGGCCGTCATGTCACCTGGACGGCGCACGCACTGCTTGATCGTCTGACAGATTATCCGCAGGCAGTCGTCTCCGGCGAGATGCCCATAGTGATCGTTGTAACGTTTGAAAAAATCCACATCGATCAAGATCAGTGACAGAGGGCTTCGCAGGCGCTTGGCGCGTTTGAATTCGATATCCAGAAACTGATCGAAATGCCGGCGGTTGGCAAGACCGGTCAGCGTGTCCTCGCTGGCAAGAATCTCCAGCGTATGGTTAAGCTCGATCAGCGTGGTCTGGGTGGATCGCAGTGCTGTCTCAGCCCGAATACGATGACTGATGTGGGAAATCAATCTGCGCCCCAGCGCAACCAGAAGTCCCAACAACACCATCACCACAGCGACCGATTGCCTGGTCTGGCTCCACCACGCTTGCATGGCCTCGTCCTGGCCCACCGCCACGGTCGTTACGAAGGGATATTGATCACTTCTGGTGAACGCGTAGAGTCGACGGACGCCATCGACTTTTGAAGCAAAATCCACGGTGCCTGACGACATCTTGCTCAGGTACTCGGAATATATTGGCGCACGAGACAAATCACGACCGATGTCTTGCTCATGAAAGGGGTATCTCACCAGCAGACGCCCGTCGGATGAGGTCAGGCTGATCGCGCCGAACTGCCCCACGGACATGGTTTGATAAAGCTTGAGAAAATGTTCGAGACTCAAGGTGACGGCTATTACCCCGGCAAAACTCCCGTCCGGATGATCGATACGCCGACTGACCGAAATCACCCAAGCGCCGGTGGCACGGCTGAGAATCGCCGGACCGATGAAGATGCCTCGGTCTCGACTGTCGCGGTGATGCTTGAAGAACGCTCGATCAGCGTGGTTGCTGTTGGGTGAGGCATGCTTGTTGGTCGAGAATATCCAGTCCCCCTGAGCGTCATACAGCGCCACGCTGTTCAATTGCGCCAGCGCATCCATCTCCTGAGCGACCAGCACTCTCAGGCGTTCGAGCTGCTGCGGGCCGATCCCGTCTTTCTCGATCCTTTCTGTCAGCCCCAGCAATACCACTTCACTTTGCTTGAAGGCGCCCTCGGTGTACGTGTTGAGTGCATTGGCCAGATTCAGCGTGTCGGTTTCGATGTTACTCAAGGTGTTCTGTCGGGCTGTCCAAATCTGCCAGGCAGTCAGCAACACCACGGACAGACACACCAGGGAGATCAGCAAAGTGGCAAGTCGAAGATCGCGTTTCAAGTGAGTACCTGGCGGTTGAGCGCACATTCATCAAAGGCCCGCGCAGTATAAGCGCCTTCGAACGGTACTAATGACTGGAATGAAAGCTATTGGCCAGCTTTCTTCCAGTTTGTCATCGGTAGTAGCGTGATGCTGGGGTTGGCACTGATCTGTATCGTAACGCTGATCGCAAAGCCCGCTTCCGTTGCTTCGAAACTGCGAGAGAGCCGCGAATCGGCTTCGGTTTGAATGAATTGTCAGGCCGCGTCCTCGCGGTACGTATATTCGGAATGAATAGCCCAATCAAATTTGTAAATTCCGGTGGTGTTTAAGCTACAGGGATCAGCTCTCAGAGGAAATGATTGAGTCGTGACTGGATTCAGCAGCCAGCTTCAATCGGTCAGCTTTACTAATGTATTTGGACTTGCTTGGCGGTGCCAATTTGGCACTCGCCTTTTTGGCGTGAGCCTTCAATAACTGCTTTATTTTTTTACGACGATTCATATTTTTCTACTCGGTTTGTAAGCGCTTGAATGATATCAGCTTAAAATATTGGGCCAGATCCCCGTGGTGCGCACTCAGTGCATGACGTTGGAAATAGGCGGTGAATCGCCCCGGGTTTCCTAGAAGCCTCCGAATCACCGCTTTTGGCCGTTGGCTGACTTTCGCGATAGGCAGCTGTGGGTCGACTGCCGCCCGCCCCCGAAGCTAGCGCTCTCGCGCACGGTCATCCTAGACCTCCCACAATGGAGGTTATGACATGAACGTATCGATCACTTCGAGGCACCAGCCTTGGAATAAAGGAAAGCTGGTGGGTCAAAAATCACCTCTCCGCCTGCGAGAAATTTGGGGCATCAGGATCAGACTAGAGCTTGCCCACAATGTGAGAGATCTAGCGCTTTTCGATTTAGCAATCGACAGCAAACTTCGCGCATGTGATCTGACGAAATTACGTGTTCGTGATGTAGCCCATGGAAATCACGTATCAGCGCGGGCCATCGTAATGCAGCAAAAGACTCAACGCCCCGTACAATTTTAGATCACCGCACAGACCCGGACCGCCGTGGAGGTATGGGTGCAACATGCTCGACTCAAAAATGAGGACTTTCTCTTTCCAAGTCGGATACGAACATCAGATCATCCGTCCACACGGCAATATTCACGCATCGTTAAAGCGTGGGTAAGCGCCATTGGCCTTGATCCTGTGCCGTATGGCACCCACACGATGCGCCGCACCAAGGCCTCACTGATTTATCGAAGAACGAAAAACATCAGAGCAGTACAGATACTGCTCGGCCACACCAAACTCGAAAGTACCGTTAGATACCTTGGCATCGAAGTGGACGATGCGATTGAGATGGCTGAACAAACAGAGGTTTAAGTCGGGCTCAGCGACGGGGTGGGTCACACCGTCGCTTTCGGCCAACAGCAGACTCTGGACAACCCGCTCCACAAGACGATAGTGTCAGTAGATCAGACCAACCACCCCGAACGATAAGGACATGGAGTGTTGCGCATATTGGGTAAAGCATCGTCGATCAATGTACGAAAGGTACTCTGGGCCTGCATCGAGATTGAAATCCCCTTTGAGCGGGAGGATTGGGGGTCTGGTTTCAGGACGACGCACGCACCTGAATTCCTGGCGCTGAATCCCAATGCCATGGTGCCGGTCATCCAGGACGATGACTTCATTCTTTGGGAGTCAAACTCGATCATTCGCTACCTGGCGTCTCGCTACAACGGCGCTCACCTTTATCCGATTGAAGCGAGAGCCAAAGCGCGGGTGGATCAATGGATCGATTGGCAAGCGTCGGATCTCAACAAGTCGTGGAGTTATGCCTTCATGTCGCTGGTCAGGCATTCGCCTGAGCATCAGGACAGCCACGCGTTGGCAGCCGCGTGCAGCAACTGGTCGAGGCACATGGAGATCCTCGATCGACAGCTCGATTCAACAGGGGCCTATGTCAGTGGCGATGAGTTTTCTCTCGCAGACATACCGATCGGCCTGTCAGTTAATCGGTGGTTTCAAACACAGCTTGCTCATCCGAACTTTCCTGCCGTGAGCGACTATTACGAGCGCTTGAGTCGTCGACCAGGCTACCGACTGTACGGAAGAAACGGTACGCCATGACGTAGTCTCAGGGGAGCCGCATTCTGTCGATTTCGGTCAGTCGTAACAGGCAGAGAACGGCCAGGAGCGGTCGCTGGGATAAAGCTGAAACAACCAAATCTACTTCCCTTCAAGCTTTCGTTTCAGTCGCCTGAGATCACTATTGACGATCAGCTTATGGGCTAGACCTACCGGCAACATGTAGATGCGCCCAAAGACGTTATGCGTTACGACAGATGATGTGATCGTGAACACACGATCTGTTATCGAAAGGCAAATCATGACATCCAGATGCCGGTCACGTTCGGTCAGAACCAGCATGTCGGGGGCACTATGCTCCACCAGAAAGAAATCCAGCTGTTCGCCAGCGTGTACTGTCTCCCGCCTAGCGCCGGAGAACCCGCCGATCCGCTTCACGCCGAATAACGAGGAAATCGCATCCCTCGTTCGGAAAGCTAGCCGCATGAGCAGTCCCGGTTCGGCCGTCATGATGTTCCAAGCGTCAAGAGTGGTGATTTCAACAGGGAGCGGAACCGACCTGCTGTCA
The DNA here is from genome assembly GCF_058802345.1 of Pseudomonas sp. GW822-FHT02D10. Lineage (NCBI taxonomy): Bacteria > Pseudomonadati > Pseudomonadota > Gammaproteobacteria > Pseudomonadales > Pseudomonadaceae > Pseudomonas > Pseudomonas sp. GW822-FHT02D10. The sequence continues at coordinate 112,176 of NZ_JBXAOB010000014.1, read as the reverse complement.
TAGTAATCAAGATCGGACAGTACACGCAGAGTGTGAGCAGGTGATGTGGTAGCCAAACATTATCCCTTTCAGTGGCCCGACTGCCATTCCCGATAAAATCGGAAGCTGATCATCATGTAGCCATGCTACGTCATAATTACCGCCAAATATCCCTTAGCTGTTCGCTGGGTGAATATCTGCCGGCTAACCATGCAGCAAGTTCTCAGTACCGAGCGCCTGCCTTGGATCTGCCAATTTTGGTCACCTGCCAACGACAACTTGGGTCGATTCCGGCCGGGTGTGACTGGTAAAAATCGCACGCGACCGGCCAAAAGCGGTCAAAAACAATCATCCAACAATGTCGTCCCGGTCAACAGCCTCGGAGTGGTTAGCTGCGCTCTAGGGCGTATATGCCATGACCCGCGTTGAAGTCGTAGCGCATCCGTTGAAGAGCAGATGCGTGCGCCGCGGTCGCTGTATGGCGCGCTTTTATTCAATCTGTGTCTAACATTCTCCGATTGACCGCCCTAGCATCGGCCACTCCATCCAGGTGCATACGATGCAAGAGATTCCCGGCAACATCAACTTTTCAGGCTTGACGCCCCGTCGGCTAGAGCCAAATGACCGTGAGATCATTTGTGTGCACCGCGAAACGATGTTCCTTGAGGCGGGAGGAGACCCATCGGAGTTGCGGGTGATGACTGAGCACTTCCGGCCCTGGTTGCACCAGCGCCTATCCGATGGCCGCTACTACGGTTTTGCGCTGCTGGACACAGGGCAGCCTGTGGCGGCGATAGGTCTGATGAATATTGACTGGCCACCTCATCCGTCCCATCCGACCTTAGACCTGCGCGGCTATGTGCTAAACGTTTTCGTCGAACCCGCTTACCGGCGCCGGGGCCTGGCTTCAGCCCTGATGAAGTTGGCTGAAGCCGAGTTTGCCCAACGCGGAATGAGTTTTGCCGTGCTACACGCGACCAAGGCCGGCAAGCCGGTGTATGAAGGACTGGGCTGGGCGGCCACCTCTGAGATGGCGAAAACCGTTTCGTGATTTGACGGTCTATCTCAGGAGCCCGGTCGCCGTTTCCAGCCGTTGATGAAAGGCTGCTGCGGGTCGATTTTGGTCAGTCGTGACAGGCAGATAACGGCCGATTCTGTTGAAAAAGTCGCGCTGCCCAAACTGCCTGATCATTGACTGGTGAAAACGTCGTTTTTGCACGCTGCTACGTGAAATCCGAGTCTGGAAGACTCTGCCAAAAGTAAAGATTTCAATCTCGGACGCGTACTTTTCTGATGCGCAAACCATGGCCGACTTTTTCAACAGAATCGGCCAATAGCCGTCATTCGGCATGCCGACATCGTAGGGGCAATTCAATCGCTATGTCGCAATTCAAAATCACGGCAGTTGTTGACAGCCGGGAGATAGGCAGAGCTAACGGAAAGTACCATTTAATCAGTCCATGATTGGCTGGTTCATAGGGCTGATCGACGGCGATGGATCAAGCTTTAGTAGCCCGGCTCCCCCCGGCAAATCCGCGAGCTGCATATGCAAACCGGATTTGTCAGCAGGCCGCTAAACTCAAGGTGCCTTCATCGTGGCATTTCACTATCATGCAGCGTCTGGGCCAGTCTCACAGCGCGTCCCAGGCAAACCACATTTGATAATGACCAGGGACAGGCAATGCCGCCATTCAAAACACTGCTCGCCGCCAGCCTGCTGCTGATTTCGTTTATGCCTGGCGCCGCCAGTGCCGGGCTCTACAGTTCTGATAAAAATAATTTCGGCACCCTGAAAACCAACCTGACCGACTTCAGCAAGTACCGCTACGCGGCGCTTGTGTCTGCCGATATTGGTGGCGACAACTTTGAAACGCTCCACCGCCTTGCACGCATCTACGCCGATATCCTGGAAAAGGACATGGGCGTACACGTCAACCTGTACGAAACCGATGCCCTGCAGCTTAAAAATATCGAAAACTTCCGGACCTCGGCCATCGAGCAGATACAACGGAAAAACTTTGCCGCCACGGGTGATACCTGCGCGGTTGCCAGCACCTTCCTGTACCCGTCCACGGTCTCGAACTTGTTGCGCATCATGGCCCCCGACTTGCTCATCGCCCGTAACGACCCGGCCCTGCATGCCGAAGTCGTCGATGTCTCCAAGCACTTTTTGGCGCAAGACCTGGGTGTGCTGATGAAGATGTGCGATGCCTCGGCCTCGCGAAAGCAGACCGCCGCGTTCAAGGAGTTTTTGGAGGCACTGCAAAAAGAGCAGCCTTATATCGCTAGCAACGCACGCCTCAGCCAGAATCGTGCGCAGGCTATCGCGGCATCGACCGCCGAAGACGCTGCGCGGGAAGATATCTCGAAGAAGGCGCTGGCGCGCAAGGCCGAGCGCGACAAGGCCTATCAGGATGCCGAGGACGCGCGCGATGCGAAGATCCTCGCTGACCGTGCCGCCGCCCGTGAAGAAAAGATACGCCTGGCTCAACGCCAGGAAGAAGCCCGCCAACAAGCCCTGGCCGCGCGTACGCCCGAGCAGGTACAACGGGATGAACAGCGCGACGAAGACGTGCAGCAATGCTACAAATTCGCGGCCATGAACAAATTGGCCACCGACGCCAACAATCAGGGGTTTTCCATCGAGAAAGCCGAGCAGTATCTGGTCGACGCCAAGGGACTCAAAGGTGACGACGCCCGGATCATGAGGGATACGATCCGGGTCGTGCGTTATACCCACGCCAACGACACGCCGATGCAGGCGTTTACGTACGAATATGACCACTGCCTGGCGTACCTAGCCAAGAAACGCGCGTCGTCGGCTTCGGCGAACTGATCGAGGCACACCACGCGCCAGCTTCGGCTGGCGCAGTGCAGTACAACCGTGAGGGGGTAACCGGCTGCTTTCGATGAAACGGCTGCCTTCACCGATGTGTCATACCATTGCAGGCTGAATCATTCGGCGTGACCTACCGCGGCGTTGCGTTTCTGCGTCCTGGTTCAAACGGCCCGTGCCGCCAGGCTTTGCAGTATCCGTCAACTCAGGGAGCACAAGCATGCACGACCCCTTCAATCTTCGCCGTTTCGTCGAGGCCCAGCGTCCGGTTTTTACCCGAGCTATGGAAGAGTTGCGTGCCGGGCACAAGACCAGTCACTGGATGTGGTTCATCTTCCCGCAATTGCATGGCCTCGGGCACAGTGAGATAGCCAAACGCTTTTCCATTTCCAGTGCTGCCGAAGCCAGGGCCTATCTGCTGCATGATGTGCTGGGTCCACGGCTGGAGGAAAGCGTAAGTACCCTCCTGCAACACAGCGGTAAGAGTGCACTGGAAATCCTTGGACACCCTGATGACCTGAAGTTGCGCTCCTGCCTCACACTGTTCGCCAGCATTAAGCCCGAACACCCCCTGTTCCAGCTGGCCCTCGATCAGTTTTTCGCCGGCGAGCCAGACGCCAAGACCCTGTTCCTACTTGGAGAATAAGGTCAACGCGAGCTATGTCGCCCGCACCACGTCGAACCTCTTCGACGCCGTGATCGGCCGGCTTGGGTGAGTGCAACTGACCATTCGCGGGGGGGGGGGGGACTTTCTCAATTCAATAATATCTATACATTTGAATATTCGATCAGGCCAGCCCTGCCCCTCCGAAGACAGCATACGAAAGAGAACAACGCCATGAGCATCAAAGTAGGTATCAACGGTTTCGGTCGAATCGGTCGTCTTGCCTTGCGCGCGGCCTGGCACTGGCCCGAGTTTGAATTCGTGCAAATCAATGACCCTGCTGGCGACGCTATCACCCATGCGCACCTGATCAATTTCGACTCAGTGCACGGCCGTTGGCACAACGAAGCCAGCGCCGATGGCGATTGCGTGGTCATTGACGGCCGACGCATTCGGGTGACAGCCAACAAATCCATCGCCGACACTGACTGGTCCGGCTGCGATCTGGTCATCGAAGCCAGTGGAAAAATGAAGACCGTTGACGTGCTTCAGGCGTATCTGGAACAAGGTGTGAAACGCGTGGTGGTCTGTGCACCGGTGAAAGAACAAGGGGCGCTGAACATCGTCATGGGCGTCAATCAGCACCTGTTCGATCCGGCTCAGCACCGTATTGTGACCGCCGCCTCCTGCACCACCAATTGTCTGGCTCCAGTGGTCAAAGTGATTCACGAAAACCTGGGTATCCGCCATGGCTCGATCACCACGATCCACGACCTGACCAATACCCAAAGCATTCTCGATCAGCCGCACAAGGACCTGCGTCGTGCCCGTGCTTCGGGCATGAGTCTGATCCCAACCAGTACGGGGTCGGCGACAGCGATTGCGGAAATTTTTCCAGAGTTGCGTGGCCGCCTGAACGGCCATGCCGTGCGCGTACCGCTGGCCAATGCGTCGCTTACCGACTGCGTGTTCGAGGTGGAGCGTGAGACCTCGGTGGATGAGGTCAATGCCCTGCTCAAAGCGGCGGCCGCTGGCCCGCTGAAAAATATCCTCGGCTATGAGGAGCGTCCGCTGGTTTCGATCGACTACCGCACCGATCCGCGCTCCTCGATCATCGATGCGCTCTCGACCATGGTGGTGAACGGTACCCAAGTGAAAATCTACGCCTGGTACGACAACGAGTGGGGTTACGCCAACCGTGTTGTCGAACTGGCCAAGCTGGCCGGCTTGGCCGGTTAACAGGAGCGAGCATGAAGGCGTTGTCAGCCCTTTCCCCGAAAGTTCGGCAGTATCTGCTGGTCACCGGTAACTACTGGGCCTTCACCCTCACCGATGGCGCGCTGCGCATGCTGGTGGTGCTGCATTTCCACAGATTGGGCTACTCGCCGCTGCAAATTGCCGCGCTGTTCCTGTTCTACGAGATCTTCGGCGTCATCACAAATCTGGTGGGCGGCTACCTGGGCGCTCGCCTGGGCTTGAATCGCACGATGAACATCGGCCTGGGCCTCCAGGTGGCCGCCTTGCTGATGCTCACAGTGCCAGCCGCCTGGCTGACCATCCCCTGGGTGATGGGCGCTCAAGCGTTGTCCGGTATCGCCAAAGACCTCAACAAGATGAGCGCCAAGAGTTCGATCAAGCTCCTGGTGCCCGACCAGCAGCAAGGCACGCTTTATCGGTGGATAGCCATTCTGACCGGCTCAAAAAACGCCCTCAAGGGTGTGGGCTTCTTCCTGGGCGGCGCCTTGCTGACAGGGCTGGCGTTCAGAGGAGCGGTGCTACTGATGGCAGCGGTATTGGCGCTGATCTGGGTCGCGAGCCTGTGCTTGCTGAAAAAGGATCTGGGCAAAGCCAAGGCCAAGCCGAAGTTCCGCGAGATTCTGTCCAAGAGCCGAGCGATCAACCTCCTCTCGGCCGCGCGACTGTTTCTCTTTGGTGCTCGCGATGTGTGGTTTGTCGTCGCCCTGCCGGTGTACCTGAGTGAGGTATTTGGCTGGGACTTTTGGTGGGTGGGTGGGTTTCTGGCGGCCTGGGTCATCGGTTACGGCATCGTCCAGTCTCTTGCCCCGAACATCACAGGGAAGACCCGTGACCATGTCCCGGATGGGCGAACGGCCTTCGTTTGGGCGGCGTTGCTGGCCGGCCTGCCGGCAGCCATCGCCCTCGGCCTCTCGACGGGCTGGTCGCCCCAGCCTGTGCTGCTCGGTGGGTTGATGATCTTCGGTGCGCTGTTTGCGGTGAACTCATCCTTGCACAGCTACCTGATCGTCTCCTACGCTCAAGAGGACGGCGTATCGCTGGACGTGGGTTTCTACTACATGTCCAACGCACTGGGGCGGCTGCTCGGCACCGTGCTGTCCGGCTGGATTTACCAGGCCTATGGACTGGAGGCTTGCCTGTGGGTTTCCACCGCCTTTGTAATGTGGGCCGCTCTGATTTCTATCGCCTTGCCCAGGCATGCCGAAGCGATACCGTCGACATGACAAGGTGAGATTCTGCTGGCTGAATGCGAGTGGAAGAAAGATATAGGGGAAATGAGATGACCGGAAAAACAGCACGCCAATGCTCGTCATGGGTCCTACCCTCCCTGCTCGCCATCAACCTGGCGCTGACAGCGGGATGTACAGGCAATCGCTATTCGGCCTCAAGCACAGGCTCAAACTGCTACGCAAAAGCGCTACCCACTGTCGGCGAGGGCGGCCTGGCTTGGGGCTCCACCTTGAACATGGCTCGCCAAAAATCCCTGGATAATTGCATACGCTATGCCGGCCAGTCCGGTGGTACGCCGAGTACCTGCCGAGTGGTGATGGCGGAGTGCAAAAAATAATAGAGCGGCAGCGAAGCAGGCCGTTCGGTTCGCGGTCAACCCTCTGCCCGAACGCCAGCCGGTCACGACCGAGGGCATCTGATTAACGCACCCATATAAGGCGCCTTTGGCGCCTTATTCGTTTCTGGATCCAGCGTCTGTAGAAGGCAACGAGTTGATCCAGGCTAAACCAAAGGTTGGTGACTGGTCACACAGTGGATGCCGCCACCACCGGCGGCGATTGCGTCGATATTGAGCTGCACCACCTCACGGTCCGGGTAGAGCTCGGACAACAGCTCAAAGGCTTTCGTATCTGCCGCCTTGTCACCGAACTCGGGCGCAATGACCGCTCCATTGATCACGAAGTAGTTGATATAGCCTGGCGCGAAGTCTGGATTGTTTTTGCTGAACCGACTCTTTCGTGGATTGAGCGGAGGCGACACGGTGTGCACGTGCAGCGTGCGGCCATCGGCATCGGTGGCATTTTTGAGAATCTCCAGATGGGCAAGCGTCACTGCGTGGTCATAGGACTCGGGGTCGTTGTCGAGGTTCGCGATCACGACGCCCGGCTTGACGAAGCGGGCGTAGAAGTCGACATGGGCGTCGGTGATGTCCTTGCCTTTGATTCCAGGCAGCCAGATGATTTTGCGCAAGCCAAGCCTGTTCTTCAGCTCTTCCTCTACGTCGGCCTTGCTCCAGCCCGGATTGCGGTTGGTATTGATCCAGCTACTTTCGGTCATGATCCCCGTGCCGTGGCCATCCACTTCGATAGCGCCGCCCTCGCCGACCAGCCGGCTGCGGATGTAGCTGGCGTCAGCTGTCCGGGCGACCGAAGCGGCCAGCTGCGCATCATCGGCATGCTGCTGCTTGTTGCCCCAGCCATTGAAGTTGAAATCCACCGCGCCGAGCCCACCTTCGCCATCGATGACGAAGTTGGCTCCAATATCGCGCATCCAGATATCGTCCAGCTCCGTGACAACAAAGGTGATGTTGCCCGTACCGCATTTTTCTTCAGCCAGATCCCGCTCGCTCTCGCGGCAGAACACGGTCACCGGCTCATGCTTGGCAATGGTGCGGGCAATCCGGCCCAAGGCATCTTGCACGTCAGGCGCGAAGTCCTCGTGGATGGCCTCCTGTGCACCAAAGGCGATAAAGGCCCGCCGATGTTTGTCGCCCTCGTCCGGCATATGCCAGCTGCCCTTGATGGCTGCTTGCACCCGGGGTGGATTCAGACCCAGCCCCATGGACGCCGCTGCGCCCAGACTGGCAACGACCGATACCTGCTTGATGAATTCACGGCGTGTCGACATGCGTACCTCTCTGTTCATTTCGTGGAAGCTGTCTTGAACTTGGTCCACGCCCGCATGCGCGCACGCATATCCGCCTGGGGAATGTCTTTGCCCGGGATCAGTCGTTCGTAAGTGGCGTCATCGAGGTAGATATCCGGGTTGTTACGCATCATTGAATCGACGCTCGGACGTGCCTTGGCGTTGGAGGTGGGGTAACCGGTGAAGTTACTGATGGCGGCCATGTTCTCCGGGCGCATGACGAAGTTGATGAACGCATAGGCGTACTCTGGATGCCTGGCGTCGACGGGGATCGCCATGGTGTCCATCCACACCGTGGTGCCCTCGCGCGGGATGTGATACTGGAACGTGGTTTTCTTGCCGGCGGCATCTGCAGCCCGTTGCGCCTGGGTCATATCCCCGCTGTAACCAAGCGACAGGCACAAGTTGCCGTTCACCAGATCGGTCACCGGTTGCGACTGGAACTTACGGATGTACGGCCGTAGTTTCAGCAAGAGTTCACTGGCCGCTGCCAAGTCCTCCGGCTTGGCGCTGCGCGGCTCACGGCCGAGGTAGTTGAGCGCGACCGCCAACACTTCGTCCGGCGAATCGATCAGGGAGATACCGCAGTCCGCAAACCTGGCGGCCAGTTCCGGCTTGAACAGCATGTCCAGACTATTCACCGGCGCATCCGGCATACGCTTTTTGATTTGCTCGGCGTTGTAGGTCAGGCCGATGGTGCCCCACGTGTAGGGGACGGTGGCCTTGCTCGAGTAGAGATAATGCGTACGCAGTTTCTGCAGACCCGGCTCGATGTCATCCAGGGCGGTGAGCTTTGACTTGTCCAGCGGCTGCAGGCTGCCGGCGCGCATCAGACGTTCGCCAACGGTGTCGCCCGGGAAGATCAGGTCATAACCGCTGCCGCCAGCCATCATCTTGGCTTCTAATGTCTCACTGCCATCCATGACGTCGTAGATCACCTTGATCCCGGTTTCGGCGGTGAATTTGGACAGGGTGTCCTCGGCGAAGTAATCGGCCCAGTTGTACAACCTCAGGGTCTTCTCCTCCGCCTGCACCGACGACAAAACACTGCTTAGAGCCAGCCCCAAGGAGCAGAGCAAAAGCTTGTTGGTCACGTTCATGTCAAACCCCTTGAGTATTCCAGCGAGCATTAATGTGACGACCATCCAGGCTTAACAGCGCCCCGTACATGTCTGGACGGCGGTCGCGGTAGATGCCCCAGGTCAGGCGCTCTTCGCGCATGGCGGACAAGTCCAGGCTGTGTACCAGCACACCCAAGCTGTCGCGGTCAGCCTCGGCGAGGAGCTTGCCCTTGTGGTTGCAGATAAAGGACGAGCCGTAGAAGTTCATCTGCAGGGTCGGATCGGTGGTCGCCACTTCTCGACCGATGCGGTTGGCTGCCACCACCGGCAGGAGGTTTGCGGCGGCATGGCCGCGCATGGTCATCTGCCAGTGGTCACGTGAATCCAGCGCGGCGCAGCCCGGTTCAGAGCCGATGGCGGTGGGAAACAGCAAGACTTCAGCGCCCATCAACGCCAGGCAGCGTGCGGTCTCGGGGAACCACTGATCCCAACAGATCCCCACACCTATGCGCCCAAAAGCAGTGTCCCAGACCCGAAAGCCGGTATCACCGGGGCTGAAGTATTCCTTCTCCTGATAGCCGATGGCGTTGGGTATATGCGTCTTGCGGTACACACCCAGCAATTGCCCATCGGCATCGGCCACGCTCAACGAATTGAAGTAGGCATTGCCCGCCTTCTCGAACCAGCTCAGCGGCAGCACCACACCCAATTCCCTGGCCAGTGCGGCAAAGCGCTTGAGCACGGCGCTGTGCTGATATTCCTCAGCCAGCGCCAGGTGTTTGTGATGTTGCTCGATGCAAAAATAGGGCGAGGCAAACAGCTCCTGCAGCAGGATGACCTGGGCGCCCTTGGCGGCCGCATCACGCACCAACTGCTCGGCCTGATCGAGGTTGTGTTTCAGATCCCAGGTGCAGGGCATCTGGGTTGTGGCAACAGTCAGGATAGTCATGGAATTAACCCTTCAGTGGCCAGGCTGGCTGTTGCTGGGTAATGCAATGCACACCGCCACCGCCATGGGCCAGATGATTGATCCGCACCGGCACCACCTCACGTCCGGGGAACGCCTGCCCCAACACTTCGGCAGCCGCGTTGTCGGCGTCAATGCCATAGGCCGGCATGATGATGGCGTTGTTGGCGATGTAGAAGTTGGTGTAGGAGGCACAAAACACTTCAGCCTCGGTGTCCACGGCATCGGTGGCTTCATACAGTTCGATCAGCTCAAACGGTCGACCGTGGGCATCGGTTGCCAGCTCCAACGCGCGACGGTTTTCTCGTACAACCTCGGCATACACCGAATTCTTGTCGTGAGTGGCGTCCACCAGCAGCACGCCAGGGCGGGCGAACGCGCACACGCCATCGACATGGCCGTCGGTCATGTCACCGGTCACATAGTCTGGATCGCCCGGCAGCCAGACGGTCTTCTTCACGCCTAGCAAGTGAGTGAAAATCTCCTCCATCTCGGCCTTGTTCATGCCCGGATTACGATTGGGGTTGAGCAATACCGACTCAGTGGTGATCAGCGTGCCTTCGCCATCCACATGAATGGCGCCGCCTTCGTTACTCAGCGTGGGAGCAAAGCACTTCACTCCCAGGTGATCGAGTGCGCGGCGGGCCAGGCTTTCGTCCAGGTCAAAGGCCGACTTCCCGCCCCACGCGTTGAAGCGCCAGCTCACTCCGGCCAGCCCCTGTTGCGGGTGGCAGATGAAGCTCGGGCCGGAGTCCCGGCACCAGCTGTCGTTCACCGCCAGCTCGATCAGTTCGATGTTGGGCCCACACAACGCTTTGGCACTCGTGACAGCAGAAGGGTCAACGACCATTTTCACCGGTTCAAAACGGGCAATGGTGTTGGCCACACGAGCGAAGTCCTCTTGCACCAGCGGCAAGGTGACGCCCCAACCCGACTCCCAGAGTGCCTGGTTGTGCGGCCAAACCATCCAGGTCGCTGCGTGCCTGACCCATTCCGCCGGCATCAACCAACCATTGTTTTGAATTTCATTCTGCTGCATGACAAGCACCTTTAAGTTAAGTCATTGTGTTCAATGAAAACTGCCTATGCGGTCTTGGCATGCATGCTACGTCTGCAAAAACGGGCAAACAAACGATGGATTTTGTAGATAAATGATTAGAGGAACTTATCAGCATGCTCAAGCACTGGCCGCCTCTCGGCACCCTTCGCGGCTTTGAAGCCGCCGCCCGGCTGGGCAGCTTCCACAAGGCCGCCGAAGAGCTGCACCTCACCCAATCGGCGATCAGCCAGCAGATTCGCAGCCTCGAGGCGTACCTTGAACAACCCTTGTTCTATCGCAGTGGACGCAGCGTCAGCCTGACCGATGCCGGTCACGACCTGCTCAGCACCACCCAGGCGCTGCTGCAACAACTCGCCGTCGGCATTCGCCGCCTCGGGCAGTACCAAAAACCCAACCAGCTGGTCCTCAACACCACCCCGGCGTTCGCCCGTCACTGGCTGCTGCCACGCCTGGAAGATTTCCGCCGCCAGCACCCGGAAGTTGATCTCTGGATCTTCAGCACCGATGAAGTCCCGGACATGACGAGCCAGACCATCGACCTCGCCGTGCGAGACGACATCAGCTCACAGGCCGAATGCAGCTTCAAGGTGCTGCACGCCGACCGCCTTTACCCGGCGTGCCACCCAAGCCTGTTGGCGGTGCCCAGCGCAGAGCGCACCACCCTCCATGGCGAACGGGAAATGGACTGGAGCCACTGGGCGGTGGAAGCAGGCATCGATGTAGGCCAGAAGGATCAGGGGCTGAACTTCTCCGACCCCGGCCTGCTGCTGGACGCCGCATGTGCAGGGCTCGGTATCGCCCTGGTCAGCCAGTTATTGAGTCAGCCCGCGCGCGCCAATGGGCTGTTGCAACCCTTGGTCGAGGAAACCATTCGCGGCCCCAACTGGGCGCTGCTGACCCATCGTGATAGTGAGAATAATCCGATGGCGCGGAGTTTTAGTGAGTGGTTGCTGAGCAAGCTGGCAGCGGGGAGACAAGTGATGTAGGGGTTTTGGGTCAGGACTGATGGGTGCCGCCCCCAGGGTTCATAGAGTGCACTTTGATTTGCAGATGCATGAAAGGCTGCTTTGGGGGGGTGGATTTCGGTCAGCTGGGACGGGCAAGAATCGGCCAAGAGCTACCGTGCCCAGAACTACTTGCCTATGGCAAAGCAGCTTCGGATAAACTAAAGCTAGCTCAGTAGAGACGCTCTCTAGCATTCACGGACGAGACAAAACCCACATGTTAATGAAAACATCACTCATCGCCTCGCTAGTAACTTTATCGCTAATTCAAACATCACTATCCTACGCGGATAATGTCAATGGGAAAAATCTCTATTTACAGAGATGTGCCATGTGCCACGGAATAGATATCAAAGCAACAGGACCATTGGCTAATAAAAGCAATCCTCCTACACCTGACCTTACAACATCCGCCTTCAAAAAACGACTAAACGATTATCCGGGCGTTATTGTATCATCGATAATACTTCGCCCAAATGGAGACCTGATTCCAAAAACGTTGCAAGAGAATGGTGTAAAGATTCCGCCACACGCTTGGAGCATTAAGGATCTGCGCGATTTAAATCAATACATGATTGGTGTGATTTCAAAAACTCGATGAGTTTGAGATGGGCGGTGGGCACGAAAATCCAAGAACCATTTCAGGGTTGATTACAAACAAATCACTCAGCGAAGAGCTGATGAGATATTAGACATGATGTGAAAAGGAGACAGACTTATTTATCTGCCACAAGCCTCGACAGCAATGAAAAATAAAACTGTCCCCTTTTCATTCATTTGCGTTTCACTAGCGAGTTCGCTAGCTGAGGCCATTGCTCCATCAATACATCGCGCACTCGTAGTCCCGCAGGTATGGATTGCGCATGATCGTCTTGAACTAGACGGGCGAAAACCAGCGAATGCCCATCCTTTGTCGCCCAGCCGACAAACCAGCCGTATCCATGGGCTTCATCGCTGCTCCCGTCCTCCATTCGAGGAAAGGCCGTGCCTGTTTTGCCGTGAACATTCCAACCGTCGGGCCGTTGGGCAATTTGCGAAATCCGACTCGTCATATCAAAGGCATGTGGGCTCACTGGCAATTGGCGATTCACCAGTCTCTTCAAAAAAGTGATTTGTTCGTGAGGGGAAATCTTCAAAGAGGAACTGATCCAGGCACGATCAAGGCCATTGTTTTTTCCGGGATCACCGGACAGGTCGGTATTCCCGTAATCGAATGCCTCGGCATATCGCTTGACCGTTGCCTCTCCCAGCGCATGAGTAACGCGTTGAGAGAACCACACCACAGAATACTGAAACCATCGAACTGCATCTGTAGGCTCCAGCCAGGCAGCGCCTCCCCAATCAGGATCACCGGGATGGTATAGCAAGGTCGGGAAATGTTCGTCTCGCAAAAAAGCCGCGTCGAAACCCATCAGGCTTATCGCGATCTTGAATGTTGAGGCAGGAGTCACGCGACGGTAGCAATCACCCTCTTGCTGCAAAACGTCACCGCTTTTGGCATCTGCCACAATGGTGCAGATAGTCCCGGCCTGTGCTGCTGAAATGCTGAATCCCAGAATCAATAAACCCAATGCAGCGCTGCGCATAAACATGCGTTCTACTCCTTTAGTAGGCGGCCCCATAAGCCTCTCTCAAAAGCCTTGAGCGACCGTAGGGCAAAACTGTTGCCTGCCCGCTGGGGCGGACGCAACTTATCAGTCCGAGCGAATTCTACCGGCAGGCGCTGTATCAATGTCAGCTTCCGGCCGATTCTGTTGAAAAAGTCGCTCTGCCCAAACTGCCTGATCATTGACTGGTGAAAACGTCGTTTTTGCACGCTGCTACGTGAAATCCGAGTCTGGAAGACTCTGCCAAAAGTAAAGATTTCAATCTCGGACGCGTACTTTTCTGATGCGCAAACCATGGCCGACTGTTTTCAACAGAATCGGCCAGAAGCTGCCCCTCACTTACGGGACAGCTGTTTCAGCGTGAGAGCCACTTTTTTACCCAGTGGCTAGGTGGACGGCGCCAATGGGAGCAACTTAGCGCCATCCCGATACGTAAAAAGAGAAAATAATTGTGGCTCGCGATGATCGTAATCTGCCATCATCTGTATGGCGCAGTGGTTCTGCGTGCAGGGCCAAAGCTCTGTAGCTTAGAAGCTGAACCTACTTCTTTTCTTTTTAGAAAAGAAGTAACTATAATAATGCCTTGGGCGAAATTTATGATTGATACGGATGTTTTCAGCACACCATTTCGGCTCATTAAGCATGTTGATGGTTTTTTGTTGAGGCTCAGATCTGTTTTGTCTGAGACCTATTTCGTATCTAACGAAAATGCGTTGTTTAAGTACGGGTACTGCGCTGCCTTGTTTTTTTCGGTCCATGCTCTTTTAGTTGGAATATGGGCTGCTATAAAAACCGACTCATTTTCTTTTTTTGTTGGTGGCATCGGCGTTTCAATTGGATCGCTGCTGATTTTGTATATATCAACGAAATTGATGCCTTCTGTTCTTGCTTTAGTAAAAAACTCACCCTCTACGGTATCCAGTCCTGTTATTTTCGACATCATGGCGTTGCTCTGTTTTATGCTGGGTGCTCTGGTTTTGATTTTAGCGATCTACTCTGGAATAAAGTCATCCTCCAGTAATCTTGTATTTTATGGCGTCGGCACATTTATCTCCCTGTGCTATGCCGCCTCAATTTTTTTCAACCCTTCTTTAATCTCGGTATCTGTATCGGAAAAGACCTCGCCAGCCCTTGAAGGGTTGAGTGTTCTTTCCAGCTTTATCAAGGCGGGCGCTCGAGTCGTTGTTATAAATTTTGGCTCGTGGTTGGTGATTGGAGAATGCTCTCTGATCATTGACACCTTCGGTGCCATTTCTGACAAACACTCTGACAGTGTCTCATTCCTTCTCGAGTCTGCAACGTCTCATCTTTCGTTAATTGGTGCTGGCCTTTTTGTTGCGATCATTACCTATTTCACCTTTATCGGTAGCATGTTTGTATTGCAGATTACGGAAGCAATACTCATCATTCCTGATCGATTCCTGGGGTTAAGTAAGGTGATTGCGATCACGTCAAGATCCAGCTCAAAAACACCAGTCCCATAGTCTATAGCCTCCGCTGTTGATGTCTGAGTTCCTGTCTGGGGTGACGAGGCGTAAACATTCGAATATACTTTAGTGTAATGCCTTATTGCCATCATCTGGGTTAAGTTGAACTCTTGGATGGATAGGCGTGCAGGCGTAATCATTCTAAGCGAGTTGGTGTGAAATCCTGCCAAGAATAGTTAGGGACTGACTTCATTGAACAAGATTGTTTGCGGTATTCTATTTCGCTTCACGGCGCGTCTACTTAAGTTTAAGCCTTCACTGCGTCTTCTGAGTGGATGCCTTCTGCTGATCGCCGCATTCCCTTCGTTTTCCGCTGAGCCCACAAATGTCTATTTTGCAGGGTTTGCTTTGGCCGGTAACGCGGCTGAGTCGGAAAAGGCTTTTCCGATCAGCTCGCGACTGCTTCAGGAAAAGAACAGCAAGGATGGCACATACCTGCTTGAGGGGGAGCTTTGGAAATATGTCCAAGGTAGCAATCATCCCAAACTGACCATCAAGCGAGACCTTGCCTCAGGCCTCGTTCCTGGTGATTCGGTTGCCATGGCGTTTGTTCTTGAGTGGGAGAATGTCTCGAGCGAGACAGTAGCCGGTAGAACAAAACTGGTTGCTGATTTGCACGGGCAGGTGTTGATTTTCGACTTCGAGAGCAAAAAGGTGATTGGCTCTTATCCTGCAGCCGTGCAGTTGCTGGATGTCATCGATGGCCCGGTTAACGACAAGGTCAAAGAGTCACTCATCAGGAGCCTGTATTTCGGAACCTCGGGTAACAGCCTCTTCGCTCAGGCGGCGAAGCGGTTACCTTCGGTCAGCGTCAAACCATCGACTGGTAATTATATCCAGATCGTCTCCGTCGATCTGGAAGCCAAGGCCAGGCAAACCCTCGCTGAGTTTCGTGCAGATCCACAGGTTCTGATTTCTCGTGTCGCAGACGCCTTTGGTGAGCGGCTCTACGAAAATAATCATGTCGCTTATATCCCGTACTCCAAAGGCTCGGCCATCGGTTCCAAGATGGCGGCTAGGTTTGCTAATGGTGATGTTTTCCAACTGGAGCTACCGACCCCTGATTACCGTATTCATTTGGTTGTACGTGGCTATAAGAAACAGCTGCTCGACTCAAATAACGTGGAGGCGGCTTGGGGATACGCCGCTTACATGAATGTTGCGATCAAGAGCTTTGACGACAACACGGTATATCTGGATAGCCCGTTCAAATTTGCCGTTTCGAAGAATGTAGTGTCG
Source organism: Pseudomonas sp. GW822-FHT02D10 (assembly GCF_058802345.1). NCBI lineage: Bacteria > Pseudomonadati > Pseudomonadota > Gammaproteobacteria > Pseudomonadales > Pseudomonadaceae > Pseudomonas > Pseudomonas sp. GW822-FHT02D10. The sequence goes on along the minus strand of NZ_JBXAOB010000014.1, from coordinate 96,201 downwards.
GGCACCCACGACCAAGACGATTGGTCGGCGTTCCAAGAAGCAACGTTCTCGCTTATTGACCAGATTACGTTGCAGGTAGCCACTCCGGACAGCGATTGGCTGAAGCAATGGTCGGAGGGTAGTTCGACGAAGGATCAGCTTAAAAAATTGTCCGGGATTTTGGCTCGCGCCCGTTAGCCTCAACGCATAAGTCAGCCATTACGACACAAGGGATGAGTGATGAGAAGTAAGTGGATTGGAACGCTGTTGGCTTCGTGGCTATTGGCTTCAGCGGTACAAGCAGCCGAAGTCCAAGGAAAAGCAGACCTATCGTTTGAGAATGGTTTTTTCTCGAAAGGTCCTGATTCCAAACTGCGACAACAAGGCATCGTCGCCGCCAAGGCCAATGCATGGAACCGTTACACCGCAACCTTCAACCCGGCCCGCATGAAGAGCTACAAAGCAATACAAAAAGACGTTCTTGCGAATATTGATGAGTACATCATCGACTACAGCGTTTTGGACGAATCCGTTAACAAAGAAACCCAGCTTTTTTCAATTGCCATTCGGGCGAACATCAACGAGGCAGCACTTGATGCGCGCCTCAACGCCTCCGGTAGCGGCCCGGCCAGTTCCGGGGGGGGGCAAATGTTTAGCTTCGTTTTTGTGGCGAGAGAGACGGCAACGCTCAAGTCGTTCGATGATCGCAAGACGGCGATCAACATGGACGAGTCAGAGTTAAAGGCCAAGAAGAGCGGTGGGATTAGTGGTGGCGGGGCTTCAGTTGCTGAGTCTTCGACCTCTATGAACAAGACAACTACTGGCGGCAGCACGCTGCGCCAAGCTGACGACCGAACCTACCGTGTCCGCTCTGGTAGTGATGTGGATGCTGCACTGACCGAAACATTGTCAGGCGATGGCTTTGAAGTCGTTGGCTACCCGGATGTTTATTCCAACTGCGGTGGTCCTGCCCCTGATGTTCTGAATAAGGAATTTGCGGCCTCGGACGAAATGACCCCTGGGTCTCGCTCGGCGGCAATTGCCTCTGCTCGTAGCTGCGAGGTGAAGTATTTCTCCGTTGGCACCCTCGACATTGGTCTGAGCGATGTTGATCCGGTAACGGGCAACAAGCGCGTTTTCGTTTCGGTCCGCAGTCAGGTATGGGATATCTCTTCAAAAATGCCGCGTCGAGTGGCCTCGGTTGGCCCAATCCAGTATGCCGGCCTGGGTCCTGACCCAGAGGTGGCATCGCGCAATGCTCTGCGGTTGGCGGCAACGTCGTCGGCCAAGACCATGGTCGATCAGCTGAACTCCAAAGGCGTCCACTGATCCCGCCAGAAAATCCGCACTACTGCCACATACATAACTACCCCCTGATAAGGAACTTCGAATGTACGTTAAGAAAATCGCCGCCCAGTTGGGTTTGACTGGTTTCATGGCTCTTGCCGCTGCCTTTTCAATGCCTGCTGCCCAGGCTTTTGGTTTGGCGGACATCGCCCCTGCTGGCGGAGCAGCCAAAAGCAGTGCGGTTGATGTCGGTTCTCTGCTGACGCAACAGAAAGACCTGATGGGGCGCTTCAAGCAGTCGATGAACAACATGCTTACGGCTCAATCGCTGACCCTTGAGGCCGGCGGTTTGAAGGAAGAGGCTCAGAAGGCAAGCGCTGCTGCGGCTAACTACGGTCAAGGCTCTGTCATCACTAAAGACCAACTGGCACGTGATACCAAGGTCTCCGACAATGCCTCCAAGGCGATCAACGACCTGATCAAGAAGAATGGCACCCTGTCCGCGGCAGGCCAGGAAAAACTGCTGTCGGCCGTACCTCACTATGGCGCGGGTATGTATGAAGGCACCAAGTTGCCGAAATCCTTCCAGTCCTGGACCGACTCGGCCAAGAGCGGCCTGGGCGGCTTGAAGACCGACCCGATGAATGCCAGTAAGCTGACTGGCAGCCTCGATGACGTGACCACTGTGGCCACTAACTTGCCGGCCCTGTTGGGTACCTGGACCACCACATCGAAGGCTTTCCTCAACTACGCCAAATCCAACAAGGTCGACACCAAGGACCTGAGCAGCAAGATGGGTAACCTCTAATCAGGTGATGGAATGAAGGTGGCCTCGGCCACCTTTTTTATGCAAGGTGAGAAGACATGAAGTCCAGGGTGTTGGTCGCGTTGACCGGAATTATCGCCATGCTAGCCGTACCTCTCGCATTGGCTGCAGGCAGTCTTGAACGAGTGACCGTGCAGACCGAAGGCTCCGGCAGTTCCTTCGGGACGGCTACGGCCTCGGCGTTGTCGTCCGCTGTCGCTCAAGTGAATGGTGCTGAATTAGCTTCAAGCACCCTGAGTACGGAGCTGACCCAGACGTTGGATACGAACGCAGGCAGTGACTTTGCAGCGGCCAGCGCAACCGTTGAGGCCATTGCCCAACGAACAAAGGGCTTGGTTCAAAGCTACCGGATTTTATCAAAGGCTGAAAACGCAGGAGTCTGGACAGTATCGGTCGAGGCCACAATTTCAAAATATGCAAGGTCGGAACAAGCCGATCGTCTGCGTATGACGGTTTTACCCTTTCGCACCCAAGGCGCCGATCATGGAAATATCAGCGACCGCTTCGTCATGGACTTGACCACAAACCTCACCAGCAGCCGAAAATTCGCAATGCTGGATCGTGCCTTTGAGGGGGAGCGCCAATCTGAAATGGGTGTGCTTTCCTCAGAAGGAACATCGATGGAGGAAATGGCCAAGCTCGGCAACCGGTTGGGCACGGACTACATGATTGTTGGCGTGATTGATGATGCAAGTATTCATACCCAATCAACAGAATTGGCCGGCAGAACACTGACCGCCAAATCGGCCACCCTGTCCATAAGCTACAGGGTCATCGATGCCCCGACAGGCCAGATCAAGATGGCGGATAGCTGGACTGGCGCCATGCCGGGTGGCTCCGTAGACGGGCTGGCGGCCAAAGCAGCCGAGGCCATTAGCCGGCAGATCGTTGATTCCATCGCGCCAATTAAAGTGGAAAGCGTTTTGGGTGATCAGCTTTTCCTTGGCCAGGGCGGCACGTCGATCAAAGTGGGTCAAAGGTACAGGTTGTTACTCGCGGGTGACGTCATTGTCGATAGCTACACCAAAGAGAGCCTGGGCCGTCAAGAGATAGAAGTTGGGCTGATAGAAATCATCGACGTCCAAAGCAAAATCGCCAAAGCCAAAGTTCTGAAATCGAATGTGAACATCGCGGAGAAGTTCCCGACATCGACGTTCATCGTGCGCCTGCAATCGGAAGCTGCGAAGCCAGTGTCAGCGGGTGCGTCATCCAAAAAATCTGCTCCAGTGACAGCTCTCAAGCAAAAAGTTGAAAGCGACTGGTGAGATGTTGTTAGAGCGTAAGGAAGGAATACTCGCCATGGAATATCCGTTCAAGAATTTGGCTTCATCAATCACCCTTGGTGTTGCGCTGATTGCTGCTGTAAGCGTCGCCCATGCGGCTACGATGTCGCTGGATGATTTTGTTCCACCGGTCAGTGGCGGTACAGACAAGCCGCAAAAGGCCGCCTCGCAGGCCGGCGACGTAGTGACTGCCGAAAACATGCAAGACGGCCTTGGGTATGCGTACCAGCAGCTCATTGCCGATAACGGCCAAGGCATTCTCACCGTCAAGACAAAGACCGGTATGGGGGTCATTTCCGCATCGACAGAAGGTTACACCCGTTACGAAAACCTGAACGCTACTTTGCTTAGTAAACGCGGTGCATACTTCAAGGCGTTTAATAGCGCCCAAGGCCAGATGGTCAAGTACCTTGAGGGCCTTGAGAGCAATTGCAATAGCGCGACTACGTCCAAACAGTTGACGTTGGACACCGGCAAAGAGTCGCTGGCAAACAGCGCGACGGGCGCTGCAGAATCCTGCAAAGAGACCGCCAAGGGAATTCTTGCAGGTTATGTCACTTACAGCGTTAACGATAACGATGCCGACAATCAAGTCACGATCACGCTGGCCAGCAGTACCAAAACCCGTGGTGCGCTCGATCGCATGAATAGTGCGGTTGTCTCGACAGCCGATCCAAAGAAAGCCTTCGAGTACATCGCCAAGGAAATTTCTTTGGGGATCGTCCCTCCCATGGGGGCGAAGCTGATCAATGACCCGGTTACGGGTGAGTCCATTGTGATCGGATTTGGCAGCAGCATCATTCGCCAGAACAAGGACAAGCAAGTCATGGCGACGATGGCCAAGATGGCGAACGAACAGTCCAGGATGCGCGCAAACAATTCCTTGGTGGCCTTCTTGAATGGCAGTGAGGTTTACTGGCAGGGTGGCTTCGACGAAGTTCAGGGCGAATCGGCTCAACAGTTCGATGTGCCTGTGGGGCAGGATAGCAAGCCGCAAACCCCGGTTGCGTTCGACGATACCCGTCATACGTTCTTGAACACTCTAAGCCATTCCGAGGACTTCAAATCAGTCACCGGTGGCAAGCTGCCGGCTGGGGTCATCACCAAAACTTTCTCCAGTGAAGACGGTTATTGGTCCAACACCATCTCCATCTACCGTGCGTCGGCAACCGCTCAGGCCCAGCAAGAGGGCCTTGAGAACCGTCAGGCCGGCGGCAAACTGGGCGTCGGTGGTGTGAGTAGCCAGCAGCAGACTCAGGGCCGCACCATTGAGATTGAAGGCGGCGTATCTCCGGGAAGTGTGAATCCGAAAGGGCCAAGTGGTGCCGTGGTCAGGGACAATGATTTCTGATCGGCTAGCGGTGAAGGTTCTGGTCCTGCTGGGTGCCCTGCTTTCAATGGCAGTTGCACCCACCTTTGCATTTGCCGATGCAAAAAGTGAGCTGCGCCAATTCATTCAGGACACTCCTGAGCTTCGTGCCGTATTTGGTGGTTCGGCGGTGGATGCCATATCGCCTTTGCGTGCCGAAACCAGCACGACAAGGGAGAGTGCCAGGCATGCCGTAGTGCTGTTCGAATCAACCCTGAAAATCGGCATTGGCGAGGCTTTTTGCCATGCAGCCTTAGGTGGGGCGGATCGCATCGCCTGGCTGTCGCAACTTGAGGGCATGCCTAATAGCGATGGTCGGGTGGCAGAGGTGCTGGCAACAGAGCGATCAGTCAAATCAACGATGCGCAATGTTGAGTATCACTCGCTGAACAGTCCTTCCGGCTGGGAGTCTGGTGTTTGCGTGGTCAAACTGTCCGACCTCAATTCAACCTACCCGGAGCTGCCAGATCAAGCGATGGTGCGAGCCGCTACCTATCAACTTGGGAAGCAGTTATTCGCTGCTGGACGTACCGGTGAGGCCTTGGATCGGTTCAAGTCGCTAAAGCTGGATTCGAAAATATACCCCAATGCGCTGCTCTATATCGTTGTGATCCTGGACAAAGAAAACCCGGCGATTGCCGATGCACTGCGCAACGATTATGTGGATCTGTCGAAAGTGACCGACGTGGATGCATTGGGGACTTATGTCCAATTCTCCGTGACACGGAAACTGTTAAAGGAAGCTCGTGCTGGAGAGTTTAGATGTGTTGTGCTTGGGAGTCGGTGTTACGGAGTTCCGGCGGATCGATAGAGTCAGATCAGTTCGCTATTGACTCTAACTATAGGTAGACGACACGAGTGGGTAATTTTTTGCGCTATTTGTGCCTGATAAGGTTCTTTATTCGTGCGTAACTCCTTGTTTGGCTTGAGTGTCGCGAAAGAAAACGGTCTCGGGAGAAAAAACGAGATGACAGACGTGCACATAACGGAGCTAGGGATACCGTGTCCACAGTCTGCTCCTGGCCGATTCTGTTGAAAAAGTAGCTCCCCTGTCTGGCCTGCGGCAAAATCTCTGCATTGGCCAGCAGGGAAGCACGCAGCATGATGGGACAGTTATCGAGTGGGCAGGAGCGGCTGTTTTACTCGTTCAACCTTGAAGATCACATTCCAGCCAATCACCTTCTACGCAGCATTGATCGGTGTCTCGATCTGAGCGACCTGCGCCATTACCTCGCCGATTTCTATAGCCCGATTGGGCGTCCGTCGATTGATCCCGAACTGATGATTCGCATGCTGATCGTCGGCTACTGCTATGGCATCCGCTCCGAACGGCGGTTGTGTGAAGAGGCCCATTTGAACCTGGCGTATCGCTGGTTCTGCCGGTTGAGCCTTGAAGATGAAGTCCCCAACCACTCGACCTTTTCCAAAAATCGACACGGCCGTTTCCGGGACAGCGATCTGTTTCGCTGGTTGTTCAATGAAGTGCTGCGTCGCTGCATGGACGCAGGTCTGGTCAAAGGCGAAGGCTTTGCCGTGGACGCCAGCATCATCAAAGCGGATGCGAGTCGCCAGCGCGGCGTACCGGGTGATGAACCGGTCAACTGGAGCGATCCGGCCCTGAGCACCCGCGCCGTGCGTGAGTACCTTGAAGCCCTCGATGAAGAGGCTTTGGCCGAAACGCTACCGAAGCGCCTGTCGCTGACGGATCCTCAGGCCCGCTGGACCGCTGCTCCAGGCGGCCCAGCTTTCTACGCTTACTCCACGAATTATCTGATCGATACCGAGGACGGCGTGATCATGGATGTGGAACCCACACCGGCTCATCGAACCGCAGAAGTCGAGAGCACCAAGACGATGATCGATCGGGTCGAAGCGCAGTTCGACATCAAGCCAGAGCGCCTCATTGGCGACACCGCTTACGGCACAGCGCCGATGCTGGCCTGGATGGTGGAGGAAAAAGACATCGAACCGCATGTGCCGGTGTGGGACAAAACTGAGCGCAGGAACGACAGCTTTTCGAGTAACGATTTCCACTGGAATGAGGCGGCTGAGGAATACCGCTGCCCAGCCGGCAACGTATTACGCAGCGAATGGCGAGCCTTCAAGAACGAGCGTTCGCACGTCACCAAAGCCAACACCATCATCTTCCGATCCAGACAGACCGACTGCGCGACATGTCCGATGAAAGCCAAGTGCTGCCCGAACACTTCGATTCGCAAGATCGTCCGCAGCGTCCACGAAGCCGCTCGTGATGTGGCTCGACGCATCGCGGCGACGCCGGAGTACGTGCGCTCTCGCCACGAACGTAAGAAGGTCGAAATGTTGTTTGCCCACCTCAAGCGCATCCTGAAACTGGATCGCTTGCGACTACGTGGCATGAGTGGCGCGTCCGATGAGTTCACGCTGGCGGCCGCGGTACAGAACCTGCGACGTCTGGCCAAACTTGCATCTCAAGGGCCACCTTCTACGGGATAGGTGCGCCTGCACGAAGCAAAAAACCTCAAACCAACCCATTAACAGAGCAGCAAAGGTCAACGAAGGGCCGAGAAACCACTCAATGTGGTGAGTAGGTTCTCCGGTGGTGGTCGCGCCTGAGTTCAGGTGAGCTGAAAATCCGACTTTTTCAACAGAATCGGCCGATAGCAGTCATCGGTGGATGTCCCTTTTTGTACAAGGGTGTAGTAAACCGCAGACTTTCAGTGCATGCAGAATAACCAAGATCGCAGCCTGCGGCAGCTCCTACGCCGGGCAGTCGAGTCCCTACGTAAATCCGTAGAAACTGCCGCAGGCTGCGATCTTTCAAACACTTAACGGGCCAGCATTACACCTTCAGAGCGCCCATTTTCATTCACTTCGCCGCCTGTTCCCGCAAGCGTCTACCGATCACATCCATCAAATCACACCCATCGCGCAACGGAATGGCCAGCAGTTTGGCGAAGTCGGCCAGCACCACTGTGTCGCTCTCGATGTCGGCACGAAAGGCGATATTTTCCAGCACCTGAGTGACGGTGCGGATGCGGTAGTCGGCGGTGGCTTGCAGTACGTCGAGTGGGGCTTGGGTGTCGATGAGCAAGGAGGCCGGGATCAGGTCGATTCCGGTGAGCGGCATGTATCGATTCATTTTGAAGATCTCTGTTTGATTGGCTCGAGGCCGTCACACAGTCGTCGCCAAACGATGGGTGGCAGCTGTGCGCAGGTTGGCGAACCGGCAACAGAGAAACCGGCAGACCCGAAGGTCTCCCGCGCACAGCCGCCATGGAAAGCGGCTTTGCGGGTGCGTTGGCCCCTGCAATAAAGCGGATAGCCCTCGCATTCTCTGTGATCAGGTCGCCAAACCTGAATCGCCATGTGGGCGACGAAGCGGACTATAAGCGTCATCCAATCAAGGGGCAAGGTGACGGATTCTTGGGTTTATGTAAGACCTGTATTGATGGGGTCCTGAACCTTTAAACAGCCTGTTGTACCTCAGCAGCATCCTTATCAAATCTTTATTTCCCCGCCCCTAATCCTGTCAACAACTTACCAAGCGTCCATTTAGGCTTTCCTCATTACCGGAGGAAACGCCATGGACTTCATCTTTTTGCTACTCAGTGCGCTGTTTTTCATCAGTCTGGTCGGCCTTGCACTCGGTTGTGCAGCGCTCAACAGGAGACGGTCATGACGGGCTTCTATCTGTTCGGCGGACTGATCGCCGCCGGCTTGCTGGTTTACCTGGTCGCCGCGCTGTTGTTTCCGGAGGACTTCCTGTGACTATTCAAGCCTGGGTTCTACTCGGAGCCTTTCTCCTGGCGCTGGGCATTCTGGCCTGGCCCCTTGGGCGCTGGCTGACCACCGTGATGGAGGGCCGGTTTGCCTTCGGTTCGCGCATCGAGTCGCCGCTGTATCGCCTGGCCGGCGTCAAGCCTGATGTGCAGATGAGCTGGCTTCAGTACGCCCTCGCGCTGATCCTGTTTAACGCGCTTGGGTTGTTGGCGGTGTACGCCTTGCAGCGCTTGCAAGGTGTCCTGCCGTTCAACCCGCAAGGGTTTGCTGCCGTCACGCCCGACTCGTCGTTCAATACCGCCACCAGTTTCGTCACCAATACCGACTGGCAAGGCTACGGCGGCGAATCAACGATGAGTTACCTGACCCAGATGCTCGCGCTGACGGTGCAGAACTTCCTGTCCGCCGCCACCGGCATTGTGGTGGCGATTGCGCTGATCCGCGGGTTCGCACGCCATAGCGCAGACAGCATCGGCAATGCCTGGACCGACCTCACCCGCATCACGTTGTGGGTGTTGTTGCCGCTGTCGCTGATATTGGCGCTGTTCTTCGTCAGCCAGGGCGCGATCCAGAATCTTGCCCCCTATAAGGACGTCACGACGCTGGAGGTCATGCAGTACCAGGCGCCGGTGCTGAATGCCGCCGGCCTCCCAACCCTCGATGCCCAGGGCAATCCGCTGACCAAGGCCGCCAGCACCGACAAGCAGACGATTGCCATGGGGCCGGTGGCCTCGCAAGAAGCGATCAAGATGCTCGGCACCAATGGGGGCGGCTTCTTCAACGCCAACTCGGCACACCCCTACGAGAACCCGACCGCCATCACCAATTTTTTCCAGTTGCTCGCGATCTTCCTGATTCCGACCGCGCTGTGTTTTGTCTTCGGTCACGTTGTGGGTGACATACGCCAAGGCTGGGCGCTGCTGGCGACGATGACGATCATCTTCGTGATCGCAGTAGTTGCCGTCACCCATTACGAACAACTTGGCAATCCACAGTTTTCCGCGCTGGGTATCGATACGGCGGCGGGCAATATGGAAGGCAAGGAGTTGCGCTTTGGTATCAGCGCCTCCAGCCTGTTCGCGGCCGTGACCACGGCGGCTTCATGTGGTGCGGTTAACGCGATGCACGACTCGTTCACCCCACTGGGCGGCGCGGTGCCGCTGGTGCTGATGCAACTCGGTGAGGTGGTGTTCGGCGGCACCGGTTCCGGCCTGTACGGCATGCTGGTGTTCGCCATCCTCGCGGTGTTTATCGCCGGCCTGATGATCGGCCGCACCCCCGAATACCTGGGCAAGAAGATCGAAGCCTTCGAGATGAAGATGGTCGCCATTGCGATTCTGGTGACGCCATTGCTGGTGCTGTTCGGCACCGCCATCGCGGTGATGGCCGAGGCCGGTAGGTTGGGGATCGCCAACCCCGGTGCCCATGGCTTCTCCGAGATCCTCTACGCCTTCACCTCGGCGGCTAACAACAACGGCAGTGCCTTCGCCGGCCTGTCGGCCAACACGCCGTTCTACAACACGATACTGGCCATCGCCAGCTGGTTTGGACGGTTCGGCGTGATCGTACCGGTGCTCGCCGTCGCCGGCAGCCTCGCCGCGAAGAAACGCCTGGCGGTCACCGGCGGCACGATGCCGACCCATGGAATGCTGTTCGTGGTGCTGCTGATCGGCACGGTGTTGCTGGTCGGTTTGCTGAACTATGTGCCGGCGCTCGCGCTGGGCCCCGTCGTCGAACACCTCATCATGATTAAGTGAGACCACGACCATGACACGCAAAGCGTTCTCCTTGTTCGACCCAAAACTGATAACTCCGGCCATGCTCGAGTCGGTGCGCAAACTCAGCCCGAGGATCCAGTGGCGCAATCCGGTGATGTTCGTCGTCTACATCGGCGCGATCATCACCACCGGCCTGTGGGTCCAGGCCCTCAGCGGCAAAGGTGAGGCCAGCACCGGGTTCATCCTCGCGATTGCCTTATGGCTGTGGTTTACCCTGCTGTTCGCCAACTTTGCCGAAGCGCTCGCTGAAGGCCGCAGCAAGGCCCAGGCAGCCTCCCTGCGCGACCTGAAAAAGCAGACCTGGGCCAAGAAACTGCGCGAGCCGCACTACGGCGCCGAGTGGCAGTTGGCTCAGTCGAGCGACTTGTGCAAAGGCGATGTGGTGGTGGTTGAAGCGGGCGATCTAGCGGACTCGGTGATCCCCGCCGACGGCGAAGTGATCGAAGGCGCGGCCTCGGTGGATGAGTCGGCCATTACCGGCGAATCGGCCCCGGTGATCCGCGAATGTGGCGGCGACTTCTCTGCCGTGACCGGTGGCACGCGGGTGCTGTCGGACTGGATCGTCGTCCGCGTAACCACCAACCCTGGCGAAACCTTCGTCGACCGCATGATTGCGATGGTCGAGAACGCCAAACGGCAAAAGACCCCGAATGAAATCGCCTTGTCGATCCTGCTGGTCGCACTGACGATTGTGTTCCTCGGCGTGACGGTGACGCTCCTGCCCTACTCCCTGTTCGGGGTCGCGGCGGCCAAGTCCGGAGCGCCGGTCTCGATCACCGTGCTCATCTCACTGCTGGTCTGCCTGATTCCCACCACCATCGCCGGGCTGCTGTCGGCGGTCGGTGTGGCGGGCATGAGCCGCATGATGGAAGCCAACGTGATCGCCACCTCCGGCCGCGCCGTCGAGGCCGCCGGTGACGTGGACGTGTTGCTGCTCGACAAGACCGGGACCATCACCCTGGGCAACCGTCACGCCTCGGCGTTTTTACCGGCGCCGGGTATCAAGGAGGCGGAACTGGCGGATGTGGCGCAGCTTGCATCACTGGCTGACGAAACCCCTGAAGGGCGCAGCATCGTGGTCCTGGCCAAGCAACGGTTCAACCTGCGCGAACGCGACATCGCGGCGCTGCAGGCGCACTTCGTGCACTTTTCGGCGCAGACCCGCATGAGCGGCGTCGACATGGGCACGCGGCAAGTGCGCAAGGGTGCCGGTGAAGCGATTGTGCGGCATGTCCAGAGTCTGGGCGGGCATTTCCCCGAAGCGGTGCAAACCGTCGTCGAAGAAGTGGCGCGCCGGGGCAGTACGCCGCTGGTGGTCGCCGACGGGGCCAAGGTGCTGGGCGTCATCGAACTCAAGGACATCGTCAAAGGCGGGATCAAGGAGCGCTTCGTCGAATTGCGCCGCATGGGGATCAAGACCGTCATGGTAACGGGCGACAACCGGGTGACCGCCGCCGCCATTGCCGCCGAGGCCGGTGTCGACGATTTTCTGGCCGAAGCGACACCCGAACAAAAGTTGCAGCTGATCCGCAGTTACCAGGCCGAAGGCCGACTGGTGGCCATGACCGGCGACGGCACCAACGACGCGCCGGCACTGGCTCAGGCGGATGTCGCGGTGGCGATGAACTCCGGGACTCAGGCCGCCAAGGAAGCCGGCAATATGGTGGACCTGGACAGCAACCCGACGAAATTGATCGAGGTGGTGGAAACCGGCAAACAGATGCTGATGACCCGTGGCTCGCTGACCACCTTCTCGATTGCCAACGACATCGCCAAGTATTTCGCGATCGTGCCAGCGGCGTTCGTCTCCACCTACCCACCGCTCGCGGCACTCAACATCATGGGCTTGACGAGCCCGAACTCAGCGGTGCTGTCGGCGGTGATTTTCAACGCGCTGATTATCATTTTCCTGATTCCCCTGGCGCTCAAGGGCGTGAAGTACCGCCCGGTCGGTGCCGCCCTGCTGCTGCGTCGCAATCTGTTGATCTACGGGCTGGGTGGGGTGATCGTTCCATTCATTGGCATCAAAGTGATCGACATGGCGCTGGCCGCTGTCGGTCTGGTTTGAGGGAGCACTGTCATGGTATCTCTGCTGCGTCCGGCGTTGACCCTGTTGATTGCACTGTCACTGATCACCGGTCTGGCCTATCCACTGCTGACCACCGGGATCGCCCGGCTGGTCTTTCCCCATCAGGCGGCGGGCAGCCTGATCGAAAGAGACGGCAAAACCGTGGGGTCCTTGCTGATCGGTCAGGGCTTCAGTGATCCGAAGTATTTCTGGAGCCGCCCTTCCGCCACCAGCCCCATGGCCTACAACCCTCTGGCCTCGGGCGGCTCGAACCTGGGCCCGCTGAACCCGGCGCTGGCGGACGCGCTCAAGGGCCGCATCGACGCGTTGCATGCTGCTGACCCTGGCAACACCGCCACGGTGCCCGCCGACCTGGTCTACAGTTCCGCCAGTGGTCTTGATCCGCATATCAGTATTGCCGCAGCGTTGTATCAGGCGGGCCGGGTTTCGCGGGTGCGCAACCTGCCGATCGAGAAGGTTCGAGATCTGATCAACGAACACTCTGATGGCATGCTGCTCGGGTTCCTCGGCGAGCCTCGGGTCAACGTCCTGGCACTGAACCTGGCACTCGACGCCGCACATTAAGCGCTAACACACGGTGAGTTTGATGGCCGAACAACGTCCTGACCCGGACCAGCTACTGGCACAGATTCGCGAAGAAGAAGCGCAAGCCAAACGCGGTCGGCTGAAGATTTTTTTCGGTGCCAGCGCCGGTGTCGGCAAAACCTACGCGATGCTGGCCGCTGCCCAGACGGCGAAACTGCAGAACATCGATGTGCTGACCGGCGTGATCGAGACCCACGGTCGCGCCGAAACCCTGGCCCTGACCGAGGGGCTTGAACACCTGCCGCTCAGGCAGGTCGTCGACAAGAGCCGCACACTGACCGAGTTCGATCTGGACGCCGCTCTTGCGCGCAAACCGGGCTTGATCCTGATCGACGAACTGGCCCATTCCAATGTCGTCGGCTCCCGGCATCCAAAGCGCTGGCAAGATGTGGAGGAGCTGCTCAGTGCCGGGATCGACGTCTGGTCGACGATGAACGTTCAGCACCTCGAAAGCCTGAATGACATTGTCGGCGGCATCACCGGCATTCGCGTCTGGGAGACCGTGCCTGACCATGTTTTCGACACCGCCGACGAAGTGGTCATCGTCGACCTGCCACCCGACGACCTGTTGCAGCGCTTGAAGGAAGGCAAGGTTTACCTGGCGCAACAGGCCGAGCGTGCGGTGCAGAACTTCTTCCGCAAAGGCAACCTGATCGCCCTGCGTGAACTGGCGCTGCGCCGCACCGCCGACCGTGTCGACAGCGACATGTTGCAGTACCGCCAAAGCAGTGCGGTCAAACCGGTCTGGGGAACTCGCGATTCCCTGCTCGCCTGTATCGGCCCCGATGAACAGGCCGAAAAAACCGTACGCTCGACGGCACGCCTGGCCGCTCAGCTCAACGTGCCGTGGCACGCCGTGTATGTCGAAACCCCGGCCTTGCAGCGATTGCCCGAGGCCAAGCGCCGTCGCGTGCTGGCGACCTTGAAACTGGCCCAGGACATGGGCGCGCAGATTTCGACCCTGGCCGGCCAGGACATTGCCGAGACGCTGGTCAAGTACGCACGGCAGCACAATCTTTCAAAAGTCGTGCTGGGCCGTGACGAACGTCCGCGGCGCCGACTCTGGCGGCAGGTGCTTGCGGATCGGATTGCTATGCTGGGCGCCGATCTCGACGTGATTCAAGTCTCGCTGCCGGACAGTCGTCGCCCGCAAACCGAAAGCACCTCCACTGCCGGCAAAAGCCCGTTCATCTGGCGACCTTATATCTGGAGCGCGGTGCTCTGCGCGGTGACGACCCTGCTTGCCCTGCCTCTGGCCGGGCTACTGGAGCAGGCGAACATCGTCATGCTGTTCCTGCTGGCCGTCGTTGCCGTCGCGGTTCGCTTTGGTCGTGGCCCGGCCATCATGGCGGCCTTTGTTTCAGTCGGCGCCTTCGACTTTTTCTTTGTGGAACCGCGTTTTTCATTCGCCATCGCCGATATCCAGTATCTGGTGACCTTTAGCGTCATGCTCGTGGTCGCCCTGGTGATCGGGCAAATGACCGCCAGCCTGACCTATCAGGCACGGGTGGCGCAACGGCGCGAAGACCGCATGCGCGGGTTGTACGACATGTCGCGCCTATTGTCCGCCGCACTGCTGACCGAACAAGTCGCGGAAATCGGCGCGCAGTTCCTGGCGGCCGAATTTGGCGCCCGGTCGGCACTGCTGGTCGCTGACGACAACAATAAACTGCTGGCGCCCATGGTCACGGGGGACGCACCGCACGTCGACGTTGCGATTGCCCAGTGGTCGTTCGACAAAACCGAGCCGGCCGGCTACGGCACCGACACCCTGCCCTCAAGCTCCACGCTCTACCTGCCCTTGTCGGCGCCCATGCGGGTGCGCGGGGTCCTGGCCGTGCAACCGCGAGACACGACCCGGCTGGTGGTGCCAGAACAACGACGCCTGCTCGACACCTGTGCGTCGTTGCTGGCCATCTCGCTCGAACGGATTCACTACATCCATGTGGCTCAGGACACGACGGTTCAGATGGAATCCGAGCGGTTGCGCAACTCGCTGCTTTCGGCCATTTCCCACGACCTGCGGACGCCTCTTTCGGTCATGGTCGGGCTCGCCGAAGCGCTCAAGCTGACCAAGCCGCCCTTGACAGGCGAAGCCGCCGAGATCGCCACGGCGGTGGGGGAATCCGCGCTGCGCATGAATACGCTGGTCAATAACCTGCTGGACATGGCTCGTCTTGAATCCGGCAAAGTGGTGTTGAATCGTCAGTGGCAACCCATCGAAGACGTGGTCGGCAGCGCCCTGAGAGCGATCCATCCAATTCTGGGAGAGCGTTCGGTGCAGGTTGACTTGGAAGATGACTTGCCACCGGTGCGCATCGACGCCGTACTGATCGAGCGCATCCTCATCAACCTGCTCGAAAACGCCGTCAAGTACACCCCGCCCGACACCGCCATCAGCCTAGGCGCCAGCGCCACGCCGGAGAGCATCGAGTTATGGGTCGCCGATGAAGGGCCAGGATTGCCCCACGGTCACGAAGAGGCGATCTTCAACAAGTTCATGCGTGGAAAAAAGGAAAGCTCGATTCCCGGCGTCGGTCTGGGCCTGGCCATCTGCCGAGCCATTGCCCAGGCGCATGGAGGAACGATGCTGGGTATCACCCGCCCGGAAGGCGGTGCGCGCTTCACGTTACGTCTGCCCCGTGAAGAGCCACCGATCATCGAACCGTTTGCGCAGCAGACTGACGAGGACCCACCATGAGCGAACCCGTGCTGCGTGTCCTGCTGATTGAAGACGAGAAGGAAATCCGCCGTTTTGTACGGATGGCCCTGCAAGCCGATGGCCTGGAAGTGCACGAAGCCGAGACCTTTCAGCGCGGCCTGATCGACGCGGGGACGCGTCGGCCAGACTTGATTGTGCTCGACCTCGGACTTCCCGATGGTGATGGCGTTGACCTGATCCGCGACGTACGGAGTTGGTCAGAGGTACCGATCATTGTCTTGTCTGCCCGTGGCGCGGAGTCCGACAAAATTCTGGCCCTGGACACCGGAGCCGACGACTATCTGGTGAAACCCTTCGGCACCGGAGAACTGCTCGCCCGCGTTCGCGCCCTGTTACGCAGGCGCGTGAAAGATGCCGAGAATCGCGCGGTGCTGAGTTTCTCCGACATTCAAATTGATCTGGATCGACGCGTCGTGGAGCGTGCCGGCGCCCCTTTGCACCTCACACCGCTGGAGTACCGTTTGCTGGTTCATCTGTGCTCGCATCCGGACCGAGTGCTGACACACCTGCAACTCCTCAAAGCGGTATGGGGTCCTTCGCACACCGCCGATACCCCGTACCTTCGGGTTTTCATGGGAGGCCTGCGCAAAAAAATCGAAGCCGACCCGTCCCAGCCTCGGCACCTGGTGACCGAAACCGGTATTGGTTACCGATTTATTCCTTGAGCAGACGACCGAGAGGCCAAGGGAAGTGGACGCTCGAAAATCAAGAGCGACCCACCGAACCCGAGACCGGTAGATTTCCCAGCAGTTTGAGTCCCGTGGTCTTCACGAAAGTCTCATAGTCCAGCGGCTTCTCAACGCGGGTTTCCGCATTGGGTAGCACATAGGCCCAGGCGCGCTTGGACGAAGCGTCGTAGACCAGCTTGAACAGGCGGTCAGGTACCCAGACCTTATTGTCGCCAATGGTGGCATGACCCGCGTCAAAGAGCGGGCCGGTAAAGACAAAGACATTGCCATCGGCTCGCATCGCGAACTTTCTGACATCAGACTCGACCTTGCTCCAGATCTTCCGGTTATTGGTCGGGTCTTGCGGCACCATGTTCGACAGCGCAAAGGACTGGGCCATTGCGTGCGGATTCGGTGCATCGGCTGCCGGGGACTGATGGCCACGATCCACCGCCGGATGTTGGCCATGGTAGTCGCTCAACTCTGCCCGCCCGCTCTTGGGAATGCGTGGGTCCGGATAGAACTGATTGGTTCGCTCCTCACCCTTGGCATCCTGTAGCTGGGCTGAATTCAGACGCTCCACCACAACCAGTGGAGTCTTGCTGGTTTGCGAGTACAGCACCGCAAAGTTGTCGGAACACAGGGCCAAGGGCTTCATGGTTGCAGGCACACTGGCCATGTTGATCGGCGTGGCTGCCGGGAACAGGTCTGCGCACCCATCAAACGATGCCTGTTGCTGTTTGCTTGAATAAAGGTCAATCGCCGCGCTCTGGCTGATCGAGCCTGCGCGATGCCCTTGCTCTTCATGCTGGCTGGGCGGTTTGAGGAAGTCCAGCAGGTTGCGAGCTTCTGCCGCACCGGTCGAGAACAAAACAAGGGCCGACAGCCCCACTGCCATTTTGCGTAGGTTCATGCTTAAAATCTTTGAGTTGGATTGAGGGGAGATACGTGCGGCGATGCTCACCGACCTGTAGCGGGTCGTTGATAACCATCGCTCCGTGGGTCATTCAGCCCACGCCAATGCATCCATGTCACATCGTCATTTACGCGCCAACTTATACCTGACGCACTCTTCGTAGAAGCTCTCCCGAACGGCAGCGGGTTTGAACCGCGATTGACTGTCGTAGGTTTGCTCGGTAATGCCCAAAGCCATCATTCGCATCCAGCCCTTGCTGAACTTGTAAGCCTGTATCTTCTGGCGAGCGGCATACAGTGAGACACCCGACAGCTTGAGTTCCTGGGCTTTTGCGGCGGTACCCGCCCCCCAACTGCACATAAACCGATCATTCGGGATCAGCTCCTTGGCCTGGACACAGACTGCAACGCTCGCCAGGGCAAACGAGATCATCGTGACAAATACAGTGCGCAATTGTATTTCACCTAACCATCTGAAAATAAAATGATTTTGGCGATGTTTTTCAGACTTCGGGGCCAGCAAAGTGCCTTATCAGCTCGAAAAGGCATTACGCCTAAGGCCTGTCGCCTTTATGACGAACAAGGCCTGTGCCTGGAAGTGCAACCCCACGGCGGCTCATGGCAAATCCTGGCAGGACGACGCTGACTCCCCCTCCCGCTGAAGCGCAAGTTCTGCCAGCAATCTGAACTCTTGCAGCAGACCGCGGACATAAACGATCTGGTTGATTGCCCAACGCTCCTCCTCGGCCATCATCTGCTCCAGCGTAAAACCTTCGGGCAGTGAGGTTTGACTCATCTCTCGGTAAGGAATAATCGGGTCTTCGTCCTCGTCCACTTGACGGAATGCGGGGGCGATATAGTGGTTTTCCTGCTCCAGGATAAAGGCGATGACCTGGGGGCCACTCTCTCCGAGCATCAACAGCTCGAACAACATACGGGCATTGGGCAGGTCATCCTCGGCACTGCCCTGTAGCACGCCATAGTGACCGACTCCATTTTCCTCGGGAATGACACGCACACCTTTCATGTGCACTTGCCGAATATGCGCAGCCAAGGTTTTCAGAGCCGTTAACGGCTGTTCGGCGGCATTGATCATGTTGCCGAAATCGAACAACGCGTGCAGCCGTGGATGATTGATGCGCTCGAGCAGCGTGACAATTTCGCGACTTTTCAGCTCTTCATGCTGTTCAAAGTCAATGTAGAGGTCATACCGTTCGGCTTGTTTGGCGAGGTAGTGCAAGTCCGATTCGATGGTGTCTAAAACGTCGGAAAGCCGTCCTCCATAGCGCGAGTAGACGCGGATGTTTTGCACCCCCATAACATGCGCCACCTCAACCACCCGATCCACGTCCGCCTTTTGGGTACTACTGATTTCCAGGTGGATGTCCAACCCCAGCGCCTCGGCCCTCTGGCTGACAATGCGTAGCTGATCGTCGCTCATCTGCTGAAGACTACGCTCTTCGCCATCCAGTAGATGAATGCTGATGCCGTCGAGTGCATGACGATAGGCGAAATCCAGCAGGTCAATCGGTCGGTATGTACCATAGGTCAGCTTCATCAGCTGGGGGTAAGCATGGGCGAACAAGCGCATGCTATCGAGTCGTTCAAGCAGCTTGATCGCCAGCGCCGGGGTTAGCTGAGGTACCGGCAGGCCCGCTGCCTTGTGGCGCAATAATGCATCGAAACGCGACTGGATTAACGACATTCCGCCCCCTGGGCCTGCCCCGTAACGCTGCGCTCAGGTTGCGCCAACTGCCAGTCATACTGTCGCCATTGATGCTGGTCGCAGACCTGTTTTAGCGCCGGTGCGGGGTTGACGACACACGCATGCTGGACCGCGTGCAATAGCGGCAAATCATTCACCGAGTCACTGTAGCCATAGCTGCCTTGCAAGCTGTTGCCATGGATCTGCAGCCACGCCTGCAAGCGCTTTACCTTGCCTTCCCGAAAACTGAGGACCCCTTTAGTCGCGCCGGTAAAGCTGCCTGCTACCTGTTCAAGCTCGATGGCGATCACCTCGTCCACGCCCAGCAGGGTGGCGATACGGCGGACGATAAAGTCAGCCGTAGCCGAGATGATTAATAGCGTGTTTCCCTGTTGGCGATGCCACTCAATTTGCCGACGCGCAGCTGGAAAGATGCGCGTGGAAATCATGCTGGCAACAAAGTCATCAGCCCATCGTTCCACTTCGCTGACGGCCACTCCAGACAACGGCTGGAGCGTAAAGTCCATGTACTGCGCCATGGATAGTTCGCCCAGATGATAGGCTTGCATCATTGCCTGTTCGGTGACCAACATGTCGGCTGCTGCCACACCGCGCTGCACCAGATAGCGCAGCCAAAGACTGGAGCTATCGCAATCGATAATGGTGTCGTCCATGTCAAAAATAGCCAAAATCGTCATGCGACCTCCTGCAGTTCTTCACGATTGAACAGCAGGTCAAGCCGCGCGCCTGCCGGCAGCAAGGATCCTGAACTGCGATTGAGCATATCGACCATCAACGAGCAGCCTTGCGCATCGACGTGGTAACGAATGACGTTGCCGAGCAGTTGATGGTGACGTACGGTGGCGCTGCATGGCGCACCCAGATGTGGGCCATAGCTGCGGCCGGCTTGCGCCACATGGATCGCTTCCGGCCGGATTGCCAGTTGGCCTTGTATGTGCAGGCCAAGCAGTTGTTCTGCCTGGCTGGCATCCAGCAGGTTGTAGCTGCCCATGAAGCGCGCTACAAAACCATTGGCTGGACGTGTGTAGATTGTCTCAGCGCTCCCTTCCTGCACGATGCGACCGCCATCCATCACGATGATGCGGTCGGACAGCATCAGCGCTTCTTCCTGATCGTGGGTCACAAAAATGGTCGTCAGTTTCAACTGCGACTGGATCCGTCTGATCTCTTCCTGCAGGTTCTTGCGGATCCGCGCATCCAGTGCCGACAGCGGTTCATCCAGCAGCAAGATGCGTGGCCGCACCACCAATGCCCGCGCCAGGGCGACGCGCTGACGCTGGCCGCCGGAGAGATGACTCACGAATTTGTTCTCGTGCCCCTGCAATTCAACCAGGCGAACCGCGTCGGTCACCCGTTGGAAGGTTTCATCAACAGAGACGCCCTGCATTTTCAGGCCGAAAGCAATATTGCCCATCACCGTCAGATTCGGAAACAACGCGTAACTCTGGAATACCATGCCGATGCCACGTTTTTGCGGAGCAAAACGGGTAATGTTATTTCCTGCCACATGGATCTGGCCGCTATCAACTTCAGTTAAACCGGCGATGCAGCGCAACAAGGTCGACTTGCCGCAACCACTGGGACCGAGCAGGGTCACCAGTTCGCCTTCCTTGATATTGAAATTGATATCGTCAAACACGCGGGTCTTACCCGAGCCTTTGCCGAAGTATTTCGACACGTTGGATACTTCAAGATAATTCATCGCACAGTCCTATCGACTCAAGCGGGTGGCAATCCAGGTCACGACCAG
Source organism: Pseudomonas sp. GW822-FHT02D10 (assembly GCF_058802345.1). Classification (NCBI taxonomy): domain Bacteria; kingdom Pseudomonadati; phylum Pseudomonadota; class Gammaproteobacteria; order Pseudomonadales; family Pseudomonadaceae; genus Pseudomonas; species Pseudomonas sp. GW822-FHT02D10. The sequence goes on along the minus strand of NZ_JBXAOB010000014.1, from coordinate 75,462 downwards.
CGTAAATATGAAATAACTCATCACCACGGCACTCACAAAATGGCCGCTGGTGGAGCGCACGGAATAGAGATAGACGTTCAAGGTTTCGTAACGGCTGCCAACCAATATGTTGGCAAACACGAACTCGCCCAGCAGCAAAGAGAACGAGAGAAATAACGCGGCCATCAGGCCCTTGCGGATGTTCGGCAAGATCACCCGCAAAAAAGCCGCGGGAGTGCTTGCCCCTAGCAGATGCGCCGCATCCATCAGGTCACGCACGTTCAGCCCTTGCAGACCGTTGGCGAGTGCCCGGTACATGAACGGCAGGACAATCGTGAAATAGCACCCTATCAGTACCCACGGCGTACCGATCAGCGGTAGCGGGCCGTCGGCATAAATCTGCAACAAGCCCACTGATGAGACCACAGGCGGTACCGCGAACTGGATCAAAATCAGGATGTTCATCCAACGATCCAAGTGCGGAAAATAATAGAACACGACAAATGCCGCAGGCACGATGACCACTGTGCTGAAGACCAATGTGCCCAGTGCAATCAACAGGGAGTGACTAAATGCGCTCAAGAAGCGCGGTTCTTGCCACAACTTGAGATACCAGTCGAACGTCAGCCCGTCGGGTAATATCGTTGCACCCCAGTGCTGGGAAAATGAATAAATCAGGGTCGCCAGAACAGGGGTACTGAGCAGAGCCATCAAGCCATACAGCACGAACTGGTGATGACGGTTAGTGTGCATGGTAGCTTCTCTTCATTAAGAACTGGTTGACCATCGCCACGAACACCAGCATCGCCACCAGAAGCACGGACAGTGCTGCCGCCAGATTCGGTTCCAGAGAAATGTCCCCAGCTACCAGGCTGGAAATGCGGATGGTGACCAGGTTGTAGTTAGAGGTCATCAGTGCGTACGCACTGGCATACGCCCCCATGGCATTAGCCAACAACAAAATGAAAGTACCGAATACCGCCGGCAGCAGCACTGGCAACGCAACCAAGCGCCAGTAACTGGCACGGCTGGCACCCAGTAAAGAGGCGGCCTCTTGCCAATCGTCTTGCAGCGCATCAAAGGCTGGGTAGAGCAACAGTACCGCCAGCGGTATCTGGAAATAGCTGTAAATCAGCGTCAGCCCAGTCTGCGTGTATAGATTAAAATCAGCCAGCCAACCCCATCGCCGCAAGAGCAATGTCACGGCGCCATTGGTTCCCATCACGATAATGAAGGCGAATGCCAATGACACCCCACTTAGATTGCTGGTCATATTGGTGAAAGCCACCGTCATGTCGCGGACAACGCAATCCACCCGTTTCAATGAAGCGGCGGCCACCAGCGCGATGGCTAATCCAATCAGGCTGGAGCAGACGGAAACCCAGAGGCTGTTGCCAAAGGCCTGCCGGTAAAACGGGGAATGCAGGATTTCACTGAAATTCGCCAGCGACCATGCGCCATCAACCTGCACGCTGTTGATCAGCAGCCATGCCGTCGGTGCCAGTGAAAACAGCGCCAATACACATAACAAAGGCAGCAGGACCAGCGCCGCCCGCCAGTGGCGAAAGCGTGGGTAATGCCGGGTGTCGATAGTCACTGGCATTGCCAGCGGTTTCAATGCAGATGTCATACAGCTAGCAATTCCGTGTTACATGGTTTTTGATAAGTGAGCGCGAGAGACGGTCGCAGGAAAACCTAAGTGCGGCCATTGCCCTGCTCTCTGTTCTAATGGTTACCTCTAAAAGCCGTAGCGAACGACCAAGTCGCGCAGTAGCGCTTTTAGAGGTGAACTAACGCGGGTGGAATTACTTGTTATAAATCATGACTTGTTCTTGCCACTGTCGTGGTATGGCCTTGGTAGTCGTCTCCCAAGCCGCGAAATCCTGGATCGGTTTGGCGTTACGATATTGCTCAGCTGACAGCAGCTTGTCCGTTACATCCTTCGGCAGGACGACGTTGCTGCGAATCGGACGCGCATAACCCCGCGCCAGGTTAATCTGGCCGGCATCGCTGAAAATGTATTCACGCGCCAGTTTGGCGGCGTTCGGATGCTGCGCGTATTTGTTGATGAGGGTTGAATAGCCGGCACTCACGCTACCATCCGCGGGAATGGATACCGTGAACTGGGATGGATCGATCTTGTCGCGGTAGCCCAATGACGTGAAGTCCCATAACAGCGCAACTTCCACTTCACCTTTTTCCATGTTGGCGATATTCGCATCGGTCATGGAAAGCCGCCCTTGTTTAGCCAGCTCGGCAAATAACTTGTAGGCAGGCTCCAGATTCTTTTCGTTGCCGCCATTGGCAATCGCCGCTGCCAGCAGAGCGCTATTGGCTTGCGCCGAGACGCCCACTTCGCCTACGGTCACCTTATAGCTGCCTTTGAGCAAATCGCCCCAGGTCTTGGGCGGATTCTTGACCAGCTTGTTGTTGCTGATGAAGGAAATGGTCCCGCTGTAAGCCACCATCCAATGACCGTCAGCGTCCTTGGCCCAAGCCGGAATATCGTCCCAGGTGGTCGGCTTGTAGGCCTGGGTAATGCCCTTCCTGATTGCAATCGGGCCGAAAGACTGGCCAACGTCGCCGATGTCGCCTGATGCATTCGATTTTTCAGCTTCGAATTTTGCGATTTCCTGTCCCGAACTCATGTCGGTGTCCTGATGTACCAGGCCGTATTTTTGCGTGATCTGGGCCCACGTATCTTTCCAGTTCGCCCAGTTATCCGGCATGCCCAAACTATTGACCGCGCCTTCTTTTTTGGCTGCGGAGACTAAAACATCCAGGTCCGGCTGCGCGTACGCACTAGAAACCGCAATCGACAAGGCACTTGCAAGCAAACTCGTAATCAGCATTTTTTTCATGGGATAGCCGTGTGGTATAGACCAGATTGGGGCGGAAACTGGATGCTATCCACAAAAAATGACCGTAATGTGACACCGTGCCAGGTAGGGAGCTGTTGCAGAATGGGGGCGCGTTGAGTGGCCCGGGGGTGGAAGAAGAGCTCTAGGAGCCCACCTGATGCGCCGATTTTCGCGGTTTGCGTTGAGCGCTGTGATCCCCGAAAACGCCACCGTCATGAATTTTCGGCGCTAATAGCGTCAATTGAGTGGGTCGTAAAGGTAATGTAATCATGAACTGGGATAATATCAGCGCTCAAAAATCAACCAGACCATCACCGTGACAGAAAAAACCACCACACAAGCAGCCAACATCCGTCACGCCTTGGCAGCGCAAATCATCAATGGCACGCTGGCATCCGGAAGCAAACTCCCTTCCGAGCGAATACTGAGCGACATGTTTTCCACAACGCGCGTCACGCTCAGGGAAGCACTGCAAAGAATGGAGGCAGAAGGATCGATCTATCGGGAAAGCAGACGCGGTTGGTTTGTGACCCCTCCACGACTGGAGTACAACCCTTTCACAAATTCACTGTTCCACCAGATGGTCGAAAGTCAGGGTCGCAAGGCAGCCACACAGGTGATCTCGACCAGTACGGAATTGGCGCCCCCTGAGTTATGCCTGAAGATGGCACTGCCGCCGTCAAGCATGCTGCACTGCATACGTCGCCTACGTTATGTCGATGGGCGCGTCGTCATGTTTGTAGAACATTATCTGAAACCAGAATTTGTCCCGGATATATTGAAGCTGGATCTGACTCAGTCGCTGACATCCATTTACCGAAAGCATTATGGCATCCAGTGCGGCCGCGCCACTTTTGATATCTACCCCACTGCGGCGCAGGCCAGCGTGGCGAATTATCTCAATCTGCCAGAAGGCAGCCCGCTGTTAATGATCATTCGCATCAACTATGACCAACATGGACAGATTCTTGATTGCGATCGCGAGTTCTGGCGTCATGACGCAGTCCGAATTTCCATGGATAGCCAAGCACTGCATTCTGACAAGGTAGCTTAGCCATACCCTAAAAGCCTTCAATAGAGCCTGGCCGATTACCCGCACTTCGGATCAACGCGCAGCCAATGACATTCCTTGGAGAAGCTGCGGACTACCTGAGTTATACATTTATCAGCACCCCTCCCAACCAGGAATGGCGAAGAATTGAACGCCCCCCCTCCTTCACTGGCCCACTGTTTTGCAGCACAACGGCATTCAGAATCGTTGAAAAACATGTATCTAGATCGAAAGGACGAATCGGCATTCGTCCCCCGTTTTGTCGTTACAAGAGGGTTGTTCAAGCAAGAATCCGCACCGACCCAGTACTTTTCTTGAGCCCACATTTTCCTTATATACATAAGCCACTAGTTGCGTAAGTTCCCAACGCATCTGTGCCTCCTGGATAAGATGTCTCAGCGCCAGTGTTGCCAATCCCTGCCCGCAAGCGCGTTGATCAATCCGATAGCCTACTTCAGCATTACGCTTCGGTGAGTTGATGCTTTTCAAATTTGCTCGACCCACTATTCTTTCACTGGAGTCTTCGATAACAAACGGGTGCCAGGCGCCGATAGCAAAATCGGATAAATAGTATTCAATATGATCGGCGACACCCTGCAATGAGTAAAAAGAAGGGTCCCGCGCATCAATATGAGATTCGAACCATTCGCGGTTATGGATTTCGAATGCCAGCAACGCTTCAGTATCAGTACTTTTTAGCTCGCGAACTCTAAATGATTTCATTAATCACCTCTCCTGTGCCTCAGGCGCGAAAGCGGACATTGCTGCCCCCTCCACCACGTTCCAGTCATCTCATTTCACTAGCGAGTTCGCTAGCTGAGGCCATTGCTCCATCAACGCATCGATGCAACTCATCCGTCCGAGCGAACGCTAACGGCAGGCACTGTATCAATGTCAGCTTTGGGCAAAAAAGCTGTCATTCAGAGGTGTCACGCATTTGAGGGCGATTCACCTGGACCGCGCTCAAGCCAGCAGCTCGGTGATCCACCGGGCCTGCCGGGCGATGTCTTGCACCTTCTCCTCGGGCACGGTCTGCCGCGCCCGGGCGAAGTGGGTCAGGGTCTTCTGCTTCTGGCGCAGCATGCGCTGCCACTTGACCAGGAACGCTGGACTGCGTGCTTGCATCTGCAGCGGGCCGAAGTAAAGCTCCTCGGCGGTGTACATCACCGGCCCGGCGCGCTCGGCGACGATGATTTCGTAGTCGAAGCGGTTTTCCCGCAGCACTTCCTCGCAGAGGATGCGGTAACCATTTTCCATCAACCATTGGCGCAGTGGCTGCTCGCCGCCGTTGGGCTGCAGGATCAGGCGCTCCTGACCGCTCAGGTGCGCCTTGCCGCTGTCGAGGATGTCGCGAATCGTCTCGCCGCCCATGCCGCAGATGCTGATCGCCGTGATCCCGTCTCCCGGCTCGATCGCCGCCAGGCCATTGGCCAGGCGCACGGTGATCCGCTGGTCCAGGCCGTTCTCGCGCACGGTGCGTTCGGCCGAGCGGAACGGCGTCAATGCCACCTCGCCGGCCACCGCCGCCGCGATGGCGCCACGGCGCATCAACGCCACCGGCAAGTAGCCGTGATCCGAGCCGATATCGGCCAGGCGCGCACCTGCTGGCACATGCCCCGCCACGCGCTCCAGGCGCATGGACAATGTCTGTTCGTTCAACTGCAGTTCCTTTTCACCACGAATGTCCGGCACCTTTGGCATGGAGGCTCAGGTGTTGTTTTTTTGCAGACTGTGCAGACGCACGCTCGCTCGTTGCACGGCGGCCATCTTTTCGGGGCGCTTCATGCGCTTCCATTTTCTGATGTCCTCCTTGGTGCGACCACAACTCACACACAACTCACCGCGCAGCTGACAAACGGAGATACACGGGTTTTCGATATCCTTGGCCATGGTTCAACCCCGAGTCGAGCGCGTGCCTGCCAAGCGTTGCTGCCAGTTTCCGGCATTGGCGCGCTGGCACTGTTCTTCAGTGTCAAACTGCACATGGGCCGAGACCGGACTGACGAGAATATCCGCTTCACTTAACGCCACGGCTGTCAGTTCGACCATGCGTTCAGCTTGCCCACTGGCCAGGGCCTGACTCTTGTTGACCAGCGTGTCGAAGACCCAGGTCACCATCAAACTTGCGGGGAACGCCGCGTAATCCACTTCGTGGGTCAGCCAGGAGAACCCTGCAATTTCCGCTTTGGCCGTCTCACACGCCTCGGTCAGGGTAACTACCAGGCGACGCTCGATTCGCGCCTGATCGCGTTTGCTTAACAGCACGGGTTGATCCTTATATGAATATTCAGAGCCGGCCGAGGAATGCATGGCCGGCAATGTGTTTTTTTCGCAAATGAATCTGCGCCTACAGATGGGCGGCAGGGGGAACGCTGCGGGAAATCAATGACGGCAACCATACCGAGACACACAACCCGCTTCTTGCGACCTCATCGCAAAACCCCAGGCGGATCTGTGCCCCGCTACGATCCGCTACCGCCTTGACGATGGACAGCCCCAGCCCGGACCCGACCTCATGGCTCCCGAGGCTGCGATAAAACGGGTCGAACACACGCTCGCGCTCCTCGGCCGCAATCCCGGGGCCGGAGTCCTTGACCTGCAACAGTGCCCCGCCCTCCTCCATGCCCACCGAAAGATCTACCCGCCCGCCCGCAGGCGTATAGCGAATGGCGTTATCGACCAGGTTCTTGACCACCGCATGCAGATCGATCTCGTTGATCAGCACCTGCACATCCTGTTCGTCCTCGACACCGATGTCGATATGCTTGACCTCGGCCAGCGGCAGCAGGTCCTCCAACACGCGACGATAGACGCCATGCACGGAAACCGGGGTTATGGGCAGCGTCGAGTTCGATTGTGCGGTGGCCAGCGCCAACAGTTGATCAATCAGATTTTTGCCGCGTTCGATCCCCCGCCGCAACGCAAACAGACGCTCCCGGGCCAACGTCGACATGTCTGCGACGGCCAGGCGTTCGGCTTGCAGGGACAGGGCCGTCAGGGGCGACCGGAGTTCGTGGGCAGCGTCGGCGACGAATCGGCGCTGGGTTTCCATCGACTGAGCCACACGGTTGAGTAATCGATTGATGGCCAGCACGAAGGGGCGGATTTCGGCGGGCAGATGGTTTTCGTCGATGGGGTGCAGTTCCTGCTCGCCGCGCTGGTCGATTTCAGAAGCCAGTACGGCAATGGGTCGAAACAGCTTGTGCACCAGATCGGCAACCACCAGCAAGAGCACGGGAAACAGGATGAGAAACGGCAGCAGGCCGCGCCAGGCGCTCTCGCGGGCGTCCTTGTCGCGCGCACCGGTTTCCTGCGCGACGGCGATGCGTTCGCCACTGGTCAGCGTTTTGACCAGCACACGAAACGGTTCGCCTCCGACCGTAAGCGTCGCCAGACCATCGGCCAGCGTGGTCGGCAGTGGCAACGGTGCGCCGGCGTCAACATTGCCCGACGCCTTGTTGCCATCGGTCAGGTACTGAACGATGACCCTGGATTCTTCATCATCGCCCTCGACACCCTTGCCTTGCGCCGGATAGACCAGCGTCATCTGCTGACGCTCGAACAGCACGGCCACCTGATGCAGAGTGTTGTCCTGCATTTCCAGGGCTTCGTCGAAGGCCGAGACGAAGGCGAAAATACCCGCCACGATAGCGACGATCAGGATGGCCAGCGACAGAGAAACTGACAGCCTGACCTGGACCGACTCGCTCAGTCGCCTTTTGAAACCATCCATCCCATCCCCCTGACATTCTTGATGACATGGCTACCCAGCTTGCGACGCAGTGCATGGATCAGAAACTCCACCGCATTGCTTTCCACTTCATTGCCCCAGCCATAGATACGGTCTTCGAGCTCGCTGCGCGAAAGAATCGCGCCCGGCCTGATCAACAGCGCCTGCAGCAGCGAGAACTCGCGGCTGGAGAGCTGGACGTCAGGATTTGCTTCGGTGCTGGCTTGTTTCGAAATCGGGTCCAGCGACACCACGCCGTTGCTGAACACAGGCAGCGCGCTGCCCCCTTTGCGGCGCAGAACGGCGCGCATACGGGCCAGCAATTCCGCCATTTCAAAGGGTTTGAGGAGGTAGTCGTCAGCGCCGCCATCGAGACCGCGTAAACGATCGTCGAGGCTGTCGCGGGCCGTGATGATCAGCAACGGAACGCCGTTGTTGCGGGCACGAAGGCTGCTCAGTACCGACAGTCCGTCCTTGCCGGGCAGGCCGAGGTCAAGCAGCACCAGGTCATAATGTTGAGTGTCCAGCGCAGTCAGGGCGGTCAGGCCATCCGTGACCCAGTCGGCGGCGTAACTGGCATCCTTCAATGCGCCCTGGATCGCGTCCCCAATCATGGGGTCGTCTTCGACCAGTAATATCCGCATGTCCCTCTCCGGTGAATAAGTGAGGCTCGACACTCACGCGGGCATACACCTGCGCAGAGTATCGAGCCTGCATTGAATCACCTGTTCAAGCGTGCGCGAAGCGATTTATGGGTATTGAACGCCGTCAGCTTTTTCCTTGCAGCGAGTTGAAGGTTTTCAGCAAATCATCCATGGCCGCCTTGCAGTCGCTCTGTTTCGGGGTACTGGCGCGCAGGGCCTCAAGTGCAATGTCGATGGCCTTGTCCAGTACATGCCAGTCGCTGGCAGCACGCGGCTTAAGACCGGCTTCCGCGGAGTCCCAGGACAATTCCAGGTCCTTGATCCGGGTTTTCGCGCCCGGCAAGTCGTTCTTGTCGACGAGGCCGGCGACGCTGGTTGCGATGCTCTGGAACGCCGACAGGTCGCCCAGTTTCGAGGCCGAGTTCTGCTGAACGCTGGCCGCGCCCGAAGCAGCGCTCGCTTTAGGGGCGTCAGCAGGTTTCGAACATCCGGCGGCCAGGCCAAATACGACGATGGCTGAAAGGATGGCGACTTTACGAATGGCGGTTTGAACGTAGACCATGATGATTCCTTGATGTGCTTTTAAACGACTTATTCAGTGACGAGGTTGCGATTGCCGACGTTCATCTGCGCGGCGGCTACCAGGATCAGGATGACGCTGAGGAAAATCGCGCTGGTCCACATGGCGCCCATGCCGAGGCCGCCATAAGTCTTGGCTTGCGTCAGCAAGTCGCCCAGGGAGGCGCCGAAAGGACGGGTCAGGATGTAGGCGATCCAGAAGGTCAGGACCGCATTGCCACCCAGGCGCCAGGCGGCGAAAGCCACGGCGATCAGCGCGCCGAAAATCACCGCGCCCAGTGTGAAGCCAAGGCCCAGCGCCTCGGTGGCCAGATCACCGGCTGCCGTACCCAGCGCAAACGTGCAGAGCACCGTCGTCCAATAGAACAACTCCCGGCGCGGCGTAACGATTTCATTGATCGACAGGCTGCGCTCCGACCTGTACCAGACCATGAAGTTGATCGCCAGCAGTACGGAAAACACCGCCGTGCTGGCATACAGACTGACGCCCAGCTTGTCGGTGAGCACATCGGTAATCTGCGTTCCGACGACACTCACCAGCACCACCGTCAGCCAGTAAATCCAGGGGGTGTAGGCGCGAGTGCGAAGCTGGCCGAACAGTGCGATCGCCAACAGCACGGCCATGCCGATACTGGTGACACTCTGCCCCAGACCTGCATCGACGGCGAGAAAGTCGGCACCGGTTTCACCCACGGTGGTGGACATGATCTTGATGACCCAGAACGACAGTGTCACTTCGGGGACTTTGTTGAGCCAGTCAGCTTTCGTAAGCGGCTTCATGTGGGTGCTTCTCCTTAACGGCGCGGCAATTGGCGTAAGGAGAGACTACGCAGGCAAACTTAGCTGGGACTGAGGAACGTCGACAGTCGTCCATGAACCGACCATAAAATCCCGACGAGACCTGTACACATGGGCTTGGCGGATGCTCCTTGTTAAAAAAATGACGTCAATAGCTGGTAGCAAACCGTTACAAATAAGGCGATCATTCCGCTCGCAGTCACCATGAACAACCGTCCGATAGAGCGGTTCAGTCCAGGATCATTCGTCCACTGCCGAGACTTTCCGAGCTTCGCTTTGTGTCTTCAGGCTAGTGGAGAAGCCTTATTCTTAAGGAAAGTATTTTGACAAACGTCTGTTCCAGCGGCCTTGATATTGGCTTTGCCTCTCTGGATTACCTGCAAATTGGCATCCTGGGCATCATTCAAGGCATCACCGAGCTACTCCCCATTTCATCCACCGCGCACATGCGAGTCGTACCCGCCCTTCTCGGCTGGCCCGATCCCGGCTCGGCGTTTTCCGCGGCCATGCAACTGGCCGCACTGGCCGCGGTCGTCAGCTATTTCTGGCGTGACGTACGGGAAGTCGTCACGGGAAGCATCGGCGCCGTACGACAGCGTGACTTCAACAACCAGTCGTTCAAGCTGGCGGTTGCCATTGTGCTGGCGACCATCCCGATCGGCATCGCGGGCCTGGCCTTGTCCTCGCTGCTCAATACGTGCAACTCACCCTTAAGAGGTCTGATGGTAATTGGTATCTCATGCGTGGTGATGGCCGTTCTGCTGGCTGCGGCCGAACTCAGCTGCCGCCATCAGCGCGTCGTGGGAGAGATGCGCCTGCGGGATGCATTGATCGTCGGCATTGCGCAGATTGGCGCGCTGATACCGGGTGTTTCCCGCTCCGGCTCAACACTCACCGCAGCGCTCTTTCTTAACTTCAAACGCGAAGAAGCCGCGCGCTTCTCGTTCCTGCTGGGGCTGCCCGCTATCGCGTTGGCCGGCCTGAAAGAGCTGTGGGTGTTGTTTCAGGCACACATCCCGGCCGAAGCGTGGTCGCACCTGATTTTCGGGCTGGTGATCGCCAGCGTGTCGGCATTTTGCGCCATCTGGGGCCTGATGAAATTCCTGGAAAAATTTTCCACCTGGCCCTTCGTTATTTACCGGGCGGCACTGGGTATTTTCCTGATTGTCGCAGTCAGTACCGGGCTTCTGAGCTAAACAACGTTCAAACGCTAATCGAGCCCGGCCCAGTGCCGGGCTTTTACATTATTGCCCCCCTGCCAGGAATCCTGTTTGATGTCCGTCCGGTGCATCATGAAACGATTGATCTGGCTCGCACCGGCCCGCGATGTTTGCATTCTCGCCCGGTCGCCGGAGAAGATGGCGCAGCACGATCGCGCTAGCACTGACTATCCTGATGTAACCGAGCCTGTCGGACTCGATAACATCGCTCTCAGGGAATATCGAATGACCGCAAGACAAGTAATCAATGCTTCGGTGAGCCCAAAGGGCAGCCTGGAGACGCTGTCCCAACGCGAAGTTCAGCAACTGAGCGCCGCCGGATCGGGCAGCATCTACTCACTCTTCCGCCAGTGCGCCCTGGCCATCCTCAACACCGGCGCCCATGTCGACAACGCCAAGACCATCCTTGAAGCCTATCGGGACTTCGAGATCCGCATTCATCAGCAAGATCGCGGTGTACGCCTGGAGCTGCTCAACGCCCCCGCGGACGCCTTCGTCGACGGCGAGATGATCGCCAGCACCCGCGAGATGTTGTTCAGCGCCCTGCGCGACATCGTTTATACCGAGAACGAGCTGGACAGCCAGCGCATCGACCTGAGCTCTTCGCAAGGCATCAGCGACTACGTCTTCCACCTGCTGCGCAACGCCCGCACTCTGCGTCCCGGCGTCGAGCCGAAGATAGTGGTGTGCTGGGGTGGTCATTCGATCAGCACCGAGGAATATCAGTACACCAAGAAGGTCGGCCATGAACTCGGCCTGCGCAGTCTTGATGTGTGCACCGGCTGCGGGCCTGGGGTGATGAAAGGCCCGATGAAGGGCGCCACCATTTCCCACGCCAAGCAACGGATCACCCACGGCCGCTACCTGGGCCTGACGGAGCCTGGAATCATCGCGGCCGAGGCACCTAACCCGATCGTCAATGAACTGGTGATTCTGCCCGACATCGAGAAACGCCTGGAAGCCTTCGTGCGCGTTGGTCACGGCATTATCATTTTCCCGGGCGGTGCCGGTACCGCCGAAGAGTTCCTCTACCTGCTCGGAATCCTGATGCACCCGGACAACCGCGATCTGCCCTTCCCGGTGATTCTGACCGGACCGAAGAGCGCGGAACCGTACTTGCAGCAGCTGCATGCGTTCGTCGGCTCGACACTGGGCAAAGACGCGCAAAGTCACTACGAGATCATCATCGACGACCCGGCCCAGGTGGCCCGGCAAATGACTCAAGGGCTCAAGGACGTCAAGCAGTTCCGTCGCGAGCGTAACGATGCGTTCCATTTCAACTGGCTGCTGAAGATCGACGAAGGCTTCCAGCGCCCGTTCGATCCAACCCACGAAAACATGGCCAGCCTGCAACTACGCCACGACCTGCCACCGCACGAACTGGCAGCGAACCTGCGCCGCGCGTTTTCCGGCATCGTTGCCGGTAACGTCAAGGACAAGGGCATCCGCCTGATCGAAAAACACGGTCCTTACAAGATCCACGGCGACGTAGCGGTCATGCAACCGCTGGACAAACTGCTGCAAGCGTTTGTCGCACAACACCGCATGAAACTGCCAGGTGGCGCGGAGTATGTGCCCTGTTATCAGGTCATCAGCTAAAAGCACCCTCGCTCAAAAGGCTCGGGACCGTCCGGTTCCGAGCCTTTCCCCCAGGCGTCACGTCAAGACTTCGCCCATTCGGCAACCTTCTGCGCGCTGATGCTGATCCCGCCACACACGACAATCACCACATCATGGGCACCGGCAATCGCCGGGTGATCCAGATACGCGACGGCCAACGAGACACCGCACGCCGGTTCCACTAGTTGGCGCAGGTCATCGGCATACCGAACGACACCCATGATGGCCTCGGCATCCGTCAGCACGACACTCGCGTGCTGAAAGCGCTGGATGTGCTCAACCGGCCACTGCGCAACTTGCAGCGCCCCGAGTGAGCTGGCAACGGTGTTGATTTCAGAGAGCTTGACCGGATGTCCGGCCTTGAGCGCGGCGGCGAATGAGGCTGCGCCCTCGGTTTCACAAGCAATGATCCGGCAATCCAGCCGAGCGTGGCGTTCCAGACCGGTCAGAATCCCGGCCAGCAAACCACCCCCGCCCACCGACGCCACAAGCGTGTCGACCTGAGGGCAGTCCTGCAGGATTTCATCGATCATCGTGCTGTGCCCTTCCCACAGCGTCGGGTGGTCGAAAGCAGGCACATATTCGGTATCAGGCGCCTTGGCGAGTTCTAGCGCCAACTGGTTGGCCTCGTCCCACACCTGACCGTGCACGATCACTTGCGCCCCGGTTTTGGCAATTCGCGCCCGAGTGCTTTCAGGGGTGGTGTGCGGCACGATGATGCTGGCTTCCAGACCCAACGCCGCAGCGGCCACTGCCGTTGCATATCCGGCATTGCCGCCGGAAGGACAGACCACTTTCTTCATGCCCTGCTCGGCCGCGCGGGTACAGAGCAGGCCCATGCCGCGCAGCTTGAATGAACCGCTGGGTTGCAGGTTTTCCAGCTTGAGCCAGATACGCCTGCTCGGCGTCGAGAGCCCTGGATGGAGCACCAAGGGTGTTCTGATATGCAGCATCACGGGCTTCCTGATAAAAATCGGATGAATGAAAACCCGGCGCAGTTACACATTCGATCAAGCAAAGACACTACGAATAATGTCCCTTGGACCGGGCTGTACACCTGAGTCTAGACGCAGGTGTCTTCAGCCACCCTCGCGCTGGTTCGGCTTCGACCAGGGATATCAAGGCTGGTGACCGGACTGCTCGGTCCTTTTGCCGATGGTTCCGAACTCAACCGGAGCCTTGATGTAAAACAAAGCGATGTCTTCGGCCTCGAGTCGCTCAAACAGGCGCGTGCACTCTTCTTCGGTAATCGCCAGACGGATTTCGGCGGGCTGGTCGGCCATCTCGAAAAAGTGCGCAGAATGCAGTTTCCCGGAATGCCCGAAGCCTTCGATACCGGTGGCCAGTGTGGCCCCGTGCAGGCCCATTTCTTTCGCCAGGTCAATCAGCCAGTCACCTAGCATTTTTCCGTGGTGGCGGCGGTTCTGCTGGGTAAAGAAAATCACCAGAAAACCTTGCATGACGGATCTCCTCTTTAATGGCTTCAATCACTCAACATAAACCGGGGATTTGTTCTAGCGGTGGGAAAGAAGATCAGCGGTCATACGCAGCATCCGGGGGGCTGCTATGCCTTCTCATGGGAGCTGTCGGTCAAGTCAGCCAACGGACGAGCTGAAAACAGATGCGTGGCCAGGGTCGCGGCACCCACCTCGTGCGCGCAGAGAAAAAACCGGTGCCAACCCCTGACAGGAGGTGGCAGATGCTCTACATCGTCAGTTGGTCAATCACTCCGGAACGTCGCAATAGCGCGATCGAACGTTTTCTCAAGACAGGTGGGGCTCCACCCGCAGGCGTCACGATGCTGGGACGCTGGCATGCCGTAGGACGCATGACCGGTTTTGGTGTTGCAGAGGCCAGTGATGTCACGCTGATACAGAAATGGGTGCTCGAATGGAGTGATCTCCTGGCCATGGAGATTCTCCCCGCTCTGACGGATGAGCAGGCGGCTCCGTTACTGGCAGCGGCGCTGGGCAAGTAATAGTCGGCGCCCTGTGGCGAGGGGGTTTGCCCTAATGCCGATCAGTTAAGCAAAATCCATGTGGGAGCGGGCTTGCTCGCTCCCACATTTGATCTTTGCTGTTTCGAACCGAGCGTTCGCTTAACTAACTGGCATTAGCCCGGGCGACTGCTCCGTTCAAGATGCCGAGCTGAGTTTACTTCGCGCCGTAGATGTCGAAGTCGAAGTACTTTTTGTTGATCTTCGCATACGTGCCGTTGGCAAGAATTGTCGCCAGGGCCTTGTTCAGGTCTTCACGCAGTTCAACATCATTCTTGCGCACGCCGATACCGTCGCCGACGCCAAAGAATTCCGGGTTGTCCAGCGTGCCGCCGGCAAACTCGTAGTCCTTGCCCGCCGGTTTATTCAGAAACCCGTAACTGGCCTGAATCGAGCCCTGCAACGACGCATCGAGCCGCCCGACCACGAGGTCGGCGTAGACCTGGTCCTGATTCTGATAAGACAGAATCTCTACACCCTGCTTGCCCCAGACGGCTTTCGCAAACGCTTCCTGGGTCGAGCCCTGCTCCACGCCTATGCGCTTGCCTTTGAGCGACTCGAGGGTCGGCTGCAGGTTCGCTCCGCGCTTGATGACCAGGCGGGCCGGCGCGTTGGAGACCTTGTCGCTGAACGCAATCTGCTCCTGACGCTTGGGGGTGACGGTCATCGACGAAGCGATAGCGTCGAACTTGCGCGCCAGCAGCCCTGGAATCATCCCGTCCCAGCTGCTTTCAACCCAGACGCATTTGGCGTGCAACTCTGCACACAGCGCGTCGGCGATGTCGACGCCAAAGCCGGTCAGCGTGCCATCCTGATTCTTGTACTCAAGCGGTGGGTACGTCGGGTCAATACCCAGTCTCAACACTTTGCCGGACCAGTCGGCCGCACCGGCCAGGCCGGATGCCGTCATGAAAACCAGTGAAACCGCCGCGATCATCTTATTCATTGTTATTGTCCTCCAGGGGTTCGCCGAGTCGGGTTACCGACAGCTTTTTGTACAACCGTGATGTTTGAAAATATTGATGTTCAAAAACTGTGCGCCTCAACGCAGAAAACCCTCGGCCAACTTCACCCAATAGCTTGCGCCCACTGGCAGGCAGGCATCATTGAAGTCGTAACCGGGATTGTGCAGCAAACAGCTGCCATCGCCATGGCCATTGCCGATCACCAGATAACTGCCGGGGCATTTTTCCAGGATGAACGCGAAGTCCTCGCTGGCGGTGAAGGGCCGCAGGTCTTCGATCAGTTGCCCTTCTCCCAGCCACTCCCGCGCTACCTGACGGGCAAATGCGGTTTGCTCGGGATCGTTGATCAACACCGGATGGCAGTGGAAATAATCGATTTCGGCCCGCGCGCCGAAACTCGCCGCCTGTCCGTTGACCAGCTCGGTAATTCTGCGTTCGAGCAATTGGCGAACCTCAGGCGTCAACGCGCGCACGCTCAGGATCATTTCGGCGGACGCGGGAATCACATTCGAAACGTTCCCGGCATGAATCGAACCCACCGTGATGATCGCCGTTTCTTGTGGGTTGACGTTACGCGAGACAATGCTTTGCAGGGCGATCACTATCGACGCGCAGACCACCACCGGGTCGACCGCCTTATGCGGCACCGCGCCATGGCCGCCAGTGCCGATGATTTTGATCGTGACGGTATCGGCAGAGGCCATGAACGGCCCGCTGTAAAACCCCAACTGCCCGGCGGGATAGCCCGGTATGTTGTGCATGGCAAAGATCGCATCGCACGGGAAACGCTCGAACAGCCCGTCCTCAAGCATCTTCTGCGCACCGCCCAGGCCTTCTTCGGCCGGCTGGAAAACCAGATTCAGCGTGCCGTTGAAATCTCGCGTTTGTGCCAGGTATTTAGCCGCCGCCAGCAGGGTTGCCGTATGACCGTCGTGGCCGCAGGCATGCATCACGCCGTCGATCCGGCTGGCATAAGGCAACCCGGTGGCTTCCTGAATCGGCAACGCATCCATGTCGGCGCGCAGTCCGAGGGACCGGCCTTGACCATTTTTCAGGGTCCCGACCACGCCGGTCTTGCCCACCCCTTTGCTGACTTCATACCCCCACTGCGTCAAACACCGCGCCACCAGCTCACCGGTGGTGAACTCTTCAAATCCCAACTCAGGGTGCGCGTGAATACGCTGACGCAGGGTGATCATTTCATCCTGCAGCGCTGCAATTCCGGGCAGGACATGGCCAGCATTCATGGGGGTACTCCTCGATAAGATCATTCAGCTGCCCGCGATTCAACCCAGGCGCTGTTGAGTCGATCTTAGGGAATGGGTCGTAGGCTGGGGAGGCTCAGTTTGGTTATGATGACAACCCATAGTTGTCGCTACGGTGAGCAGATGAAACTGCATCAATTACAAGCCCTGATCGCCAGCGCCGAGACCGGCAGCATCCGCGCCGCTGCGCGCTCGCTGGGCATGTCCCAGGCCGCCGTGACCAAAGCCCTGCGCGAGCTGGAAACCGCACAGCAGTTACCGCTGTTCGTCAGAACCCCCAGTGGCCTGAATTTCACCGAATACGGCAAGGTCCTGCTGACCCACGCCCGGCTGGTGCTCAAGCAACTGGAACATGCGCAGACCGAACTCGATCACCTGCGCGGAAAGGCCCAGGGGCGACTCTGCGTCGGGGTCACGCCATGGGTCGCGTTAACCTTCTTGCCCGAAGTGGTATTGGCCTTTCGAGCACGTATGCCGGAAATCCAGCTGGAACTGTTCGAAAGCCTGATGGCGGTTGCCCAGCCGCTGCTGCGCGACGGCAGCATGGATTTCGCCATCGGCCAGCTTCACCCGGCACAAGCGACCCCGGAATTTGCCTGCGAAACCCTACTGGATTACCAAACCTCGGTGCTGGTTCGCCAGGGTCATCCGCGACAGAACGCACGGTCGATTCACGAATTGCTCGATCAGGACTGGACCCTGAACTACGCGCCAGACGGCCACGATGCGCTGATGCAGGAGCTGTTCTGGAGGCACAACGCGCAGATTGATGAAAAACGCATCGTGCGCGCCCATTCACTGGCGATTCTGCAAATGATGCTCGAGCGGGCCGACATGTGCACCTGGGGCCCGACCATCCTGAGCACGGCCCCGCCCTTCCTCGGCCGATTGGTTTCCCTGAACTTGAGCGAGCAGTTCGAACCGAGACAACTGAGCATCGTCACCCGGCGCAACGGCTCGCTGAGCAATCCGGCGCTGTGTTTTACCGATTGCCTGTTGCAGGTGATTCGGCGCCATGCGCGTTCGGCGAAGAAGGAAGATCGGCAGCTGTTTGAAACGCTGCGGTTGTTGGTTTGAGGCGGATGGACCATGTGGCTGGTCTCACATTGCCTCACTCAACCGCCATACGCTCCAGGCTATTGCTCAAATGCAGCAGCATCGCCGCTCTGGCCGCGTCGGGATCCTGCCGGCGAATCGCATTGAAGATCGCTTCGTGCTCCAGATTGGCGGCCTGGCCCAGCTTCATCAGATCGGTGCCGCCACGCTCCTGCGCATTGATCCGCGTGCGCGGTATGACCGAGTTACCCAGCTGATAGATGATGTCGGTGAAATACGTATTCCCGGTGGCTTCGGCAATGAGCCGATGAAAACGCACGTCGGGTTCAACGCTGCTGTCGTTATTGGCCAACGAACGCTGGTAATCGTCCAGCGCCTGGCGCATCCGGGCGAGTTGATCGTCGGTTCGGCGCTTCGCGGCCAGGGCGGCGGCTTGCGTCTCCAGCCCCATGCGAAGTTCGAGAATCCCCCGCACGCTGATCGCCGTGTCACTGCTCAGGCGAAATCCCTGATGCGGGTCACGCTCCAGGGCAAACGTTCCCACACCATGCCGGGTTTCAACCAGACCCGAAGCCTGCAACTTGGAGATGGCCTCGCGAACCACGGTACGACTGACACCGTGCTCACGAACAATCGTCGACTCCGAGGGCAGTTTTTCACCGGGCGCGATCTGCCCAAGCAGAATGCGTTGAGTCAGCTCGGCGACAATATCGTGCGCCAGACCCGGTGCACGCTTGCGGCTTGAACCATTGGATTGGTTTTGCATGTGGTCCGACCCGTTCAAATGAGGCTCCAGAATACTACTACCTTCACTCTGCAGGCTGTCCTTGCCTCTTCCAAGTGCTGATGTTGCACCTCAACACGTCAGACAACATAGCTGTTTCAGCGGTTTCATTCGACTCCCTCGCCTGCATGACGACTAAAACACCCCCCTCAAGAACTGAAAAGCCGAGTCAAAATCGGGCTTAAACCGCTGAAAACCGGTCAAAAGCACAAATTAAAATCTTAAAAAACCAGTTTTTATAGCTATTTGGTCGCAAGACTCGTATTGCGACTCAAAAACCTCACTTGTATGATGACTGGCAACTTAAGTCGCAAAACAACACAGCAACACAGCAACACAGCAACACCACACCCGCATAACAATAATCAGTGGGAGTCATGAACCGTGAGCAACTCAAGCAACGCACCTGCCGTCTCGCCGGACAATCCTGTCCTGGCGCGCGCCATTTCGAAAGTGAAGAGCCATGTGCTCCCGCTCTTCGTCATCATGTTCATCGTCAATTACATCGACCGCGTCAACATTGGCTTCGTCCGCACCCACATGGAACACGACCTGGGCATCGGTGCCGCGGCTTACGGGCTCGGTGCAGGTTTGTTCTTCATTGGTTATGCGTTGTTCGAAGTACCCTCGAACATGCTGCTGCAAAAGGTCGGTGCGCGTTTCTGGCTGACCCGGATCATGTTCACCTGGGGCATTACCGCCACCCTGATGGCCTTCATCCAGAACGAAACCCACTTCTATATTTTGCGGTTTCTATTGGGCGTGGCCGAAGCCGGTTTCTTCCCGGGCGTCATCTACTACTTCACTCGGTGGTTGCCCGGCGTCGAGCGCGGCAAAGCCATCGCGATCTTCCTCAGCGGCTCGGCATTCGCCTCGCTGATCTCGGGCCCGTTGTCCGGCATGCTGCTGCAAATCAACGGCCTGGGCATGCATGGCTGGCAGTGGATGTACATCATTGAAGGCATGGCTTCGGTGTTCCTGTGCTTCTTCGTCTGGTTCTGGCTCGACTCCAAACCGCATGACGCCAAGTGGCTGAGCCGTGAAGAGCAGGACGTACTCGTCGACGAAATCGATCGCGAACAACGTGAGCGCGACGCAGCTCACACGATCAAGCCAACCTTGGGCAAGTTGCTCAAGGATCGTCAGATCATGTTGTTTTGCGCGCTCTACTTCTGCATTCAGCTGACGATCTATGCCGCCACTTTCTGGCTCCCCAGCATCATCAAAAAGATGGGCGACCTGAGCGACATGCAGGTGGGTTTCTACAACTCGATTCCCTGGCTGATTTCGATTGTGGCCATGTATGCCTTCGCCGCACTGTCGGGCAAGTTCAAGTTTCAGCAGGCCTGGGTCGCCGCCGCGCTGCTGATCGCCGCCACGGGTATGTTCCTGTCCACCACCGGCGGGCCGATCTTCGCCTTTGTCGCCATCTGCTTCGCGGCGATCGGGTTCAAGTCGGCGTCTTCGCTGTTCTGGCCGATTCCCCAGGGCTACCTCGATGCCCGGATCGCTGCCGCGGTCATTGCCTTGATCAACTCCATCGGCAACCTCGGCGGGTTCGTCGCCCCTACGACCTTCGGCTTTCTGGAACAAACCACCGGTTCCATTCAGGGCGGACTGTATGGCTTGGCGGGCACCTCGATCATCGCTGCGCTGCTGGTGTTTTTCGCCAAGACCAGACCCACGGTGACGGACGCAGCCGACACGGACATTCACCAACCCGCGCTCGGTAAATCGCACTGATCGGCGATTGGGTCGAACTGACAAAAACAGGAAATGAACATGAATACCGAACACCTTTACCACGCCGGCAAAGCCCCGCTGATCACCAGCCTTCAGGTCATTCCTGTTGCTGGCCATGACAGCATGCTGATGAACCTCAGCGGCGCCCACGGCCCATTCTTCACCCGTAACATCGTCATTCTCAAGGACAGCTCCGGCAACATCGGCGTAGGTGAAGTCCCCGGTGGCGAGCGCATTCGTGAAACGCTGGAAGACGCCCGCAGCCTGGTGGTCGGGCAGCCAATCGGCAAATACCAAAGCATCCTGAACGCCATGCGCAGCGCTTTCGCTGCCCGCGATTCGGCCGGCCGTGGCCTGCAAACCTTTGACTTGCGCATCACCATCCACGCGGTGACCGCCATCGAAGCGGCACTGCTGGATTTGCTCGGCCAGTTCCTCGAAGTCCCGGTGGCGGCCTTGCTCGGCGAAGGCCAGCAACGTGATGCGGTGAAGATGCTCGGCTATCTGTTCTACATTGGCGACCGCCAGCAGACCGATCTGGCCTACCGCAGCGAACCCGACGCGGATGACTGGTTCCGCTTGCGTCACGAACAGGCGATGACGCCTGAAGCCATCGTGCGTCTGGCCGAGGCGGCCAAGGCCAAATACGGCTTCAACGACTTCAAGCTCAAGGGCGGTGTACTGCGCGGCGAGGAGGAAATCCAGGCGGTCAGCGCCTTGGCCGAGCGCTTCCCTGATGCGCGCATCACCCTTGACCCGAACGGCGCCTGGTCGTTGAAGGAAGCCGTTGCACTGTGCCGCGACCAGCATCATGTGCTGGCCTATGCCGAAGACCCGTGTGGCGCTGAAAACGGTTATTCCGGCCGTGAGGTCATGGCCGAATTTCGTCGCGCCACCGGTCTGCCGACGGCGACCAACATGATTGCCACCGACTGGCGCGAAATGGGCCATGCCATCCAGTTGCAATCGGTGGACATTCCATTGGCCGATCCGCACTTCTGGACGATGCAAGGCTCGGTACGCGTGGCGCAGATGTGTCATGAGTGGGGGCTGACCTGGGGTTCTCATTCCAACAACCACTTCGACATTTCACTGGCGATGTTCACCCAGGTCGCGGCAGCCGCACCCGGCGAGATCACCGCAATCGACACCCACTGGATTTGGCAGGACGGGCAACGCCTGACCAAGCAGCCACTGCAAATCGTCGACGGTCACATCGAGGTTCCAGCCAGACCCGGTCTGGGCGTCGATATCGACATGGACGCCGTCGCCAAGGCTCACGAACTCTACAAAGGCATGGGGCTGGGCGCGCGCAACGACAGCGTGGCGATGCAGTTCTTGATTCCCGGCTGGACGTTCGATAACAAAAAGCCCTGCCTGGTGCGCTGAGTCCCGGCTGCTACGCAGAGTGATGCCTTGAAGCAAGCGAGGACAGGTTCATTCCCCTGTAAGAACCTGTCCTCGTCCTCTCTCGAATAGATCTATCCTCCCGCCTCCCCGTTCATCGGGGTCAGAAACAATCCTGTCAAAAAATTTATCCACGTGGGAAAAGGCCGAAAGGTTGCCCTCTTTAGGATGAGCCCAAGCCTGAAGTTCAGGCAGCAATCGAGGCTCATCCACTTATGACGCATCCACTGATGACCCAGGCCAACTACAGCATTGTGTTGGTCAACTATAAATCGCTTGAACTGACCAGAACCTGCCTGGAACTGCTGCGCGAGAATGTGCAGGCGGCTGGCGTGCCGGTGTTTGTAGTGGACAACTATTCGAACGATGCGAGCAGCGAATACCTGCGCACGCTCGACTGGATCAACCTGATCGAGCGTAAAAGTGCCACCCCTGAAGCGGGGAGTGTTGCTCACGGAAAAGCCCTGGATCTGGCCCTGGAGCAGGTTGAAACCGAGTACCTGTTTTTGTTGCACACGGATACGTTCATTTACGACCCGGCAGTGTTCAGCCTGATGCTCAGCCAGTGCGCTGGCCCACGGGAAGTGGCGGCTGGCGGCTGTCGGCTGCCTGGAGCAATTGAATCGAGGCGTGGTCCGATCGGCCTGGCGCCTGACTTCACGGTTTTTCAAACACTACACACGGCGTAGTCTGCTGGCGTTGGGGATGAATGCACGGGCGCCGAAGCCGTTCAAGGAAGTTCACTTGAAGAGCTTCTGTACCCTGTGGAATGTGCGCCTGATTAAAAAACACGGGCTGCGCTTTCAAATGGATGGGCGCAATCCCGGTTACGAATTGCAAGATCGAATGGCGGCGCTGGACTACAAGATCGGCTTTATTTCGCCACGCACGATATTCCGTTATCTGGACCATATTCAAAGCGGGACGGTTTCAGCGATGGGCGGTTATGCGCGCAACCACCGAAGGGTCAAGGTGTACAACCAACTGACCGGAGCGAGCCCGCTATTGTCCTGACTCTGTCATTGATAACAGAGGCCATTCGGCCAGTGACCGATAGCGACCTTTATGCGATTCGAACAAGGCGAAGTGCCTGGCACTCAGATGAAAGTCGGGGGGCGTATCGGATTCCGGGACAGGTTCGCGAAAGTCCCGCATCAAGGTCAAATGAGGACGATATTCCCGGGGCTCGTCCACAAACCCGAGCGGTAACATCGCCTGTTGCAAGGCGTAAACCAGCTGACGCAAAGGCAGCGGTGTCTGCTTTGGCGCGATTAACAAAACGCCGGCTCGACGCCATGCATCCAGATGGTCGAGCGATACATTCAAGGGCTCGCCTGGCGTTCGCACTTGCGCGGCAGCCGCGCAGATACCCGGAATCTGCGTCACGGCCACAGACCCGAGAAACATCAGCGTCAGATGAAAGTTTTCCGCTGGCACCGGGCGCCCGCTATTGAGCCCCAGAGCGCTTCGCCATTGGGCGATGGCTCGGCGTTGCGCAGTGGCGCAGGGCAGCGCGAAAAACAGACGCTTGAACGGTTCGCCCTGCTCACGCGGCTCATTATTCATGTTTTGTACCTCCCTCAGGACTTGCTGCCCAGCGCGGCCGACAAGGCTGCATCACGCCCATAAATATCCGGCGCATAGAGCAACTGGCCATGGCTGTCGGCTTGCACCGTCCAGTAGCTGAGCAGGATCGGCACCGGTTTAGCCAGCCTGAATTCGTGGGTCAGCCCTGTCGCCAGCAACTCGTTGGTACGTGCCCGTTCAGCCGGACTCAACAACAGATCACGCAACTGCATCGCTTGCTCGACCCGCACACAGCCCGAGCTGAAGGCCCGCAGCCCCTTGTTGAACAGCGCCTGGCTGGGGGTGTCGTGCAAATACACGGAGAACGGATTGGGAAAGCGGATTGCCATCTGTCCCAGCGGGTTCTTCGGTCCCGCATCCTGGCGCAAGATGATGTTGCCGGGGTTATCCCAGTCGATATCGTCCGCTACCAACGGATGGCCGTCGCGATCCAGTACCTGCAGGTTTTGTTTGCTCAAGAACGTCTGATCCCGGCGAATTTCCGGCAGCTTGTCTTCACGCATGATAGTCGGCGGTACCGTCCAGGTCGGGTTCAGAGTCAGCCGCGTGACCGACGATTTCAGCAGCGGTGTCTGCCGCTCGGCACGCCCCACCTGGGTCCGCGTCTGCCAGACCGGCACACCGGCCTGATAGACGGTCAACTGCGCCGCGGCCACATTGATCAGCAGGCCATTGGGCTCCAGATCCTGCGCCAGCCAGCGAAAGCGTTCGAGGTTGATGCGCAGTTGCTCGCGCCGCGTCGCCGGACTGACGTTCAACTCAAGCACAGTGTCCGATCCAACCATGCCATCCGCTTGCAGCGAATGGCTTAGCTGGAAGTTTTTCACCGCACTCACCAGTTCCGTGTTGTAGGCGGTGCCAAGACTCGCGGAAACGCTGGCCAGATAGCCCTCACTGAACAACCGCCGCGCCAACTCGGGTATTCGCGCGTCATGCGCGCCTGGGCGCAACAAGGGTCCGCTGGCGACTGCTGGCCAATGGGGCAACGCCTGCTGGCGCTGGCGGGCATAAACGCGGCGCAAACTCTGATAGAGCTCAAGGCTTGGACGGGCCTGCTGAAAAGCCGCCGCAATGTCCTGCAAACCCGGCCCCGCGATGGCCAGCACCTCGGCGTGTCGATCCTGCGGCAACGCCTGCGCATGCCACAGCGGCTCGAAACGCGATTGCAGCAATCGACCGTAGTGCAGGTCCTGCAAGGCTTGCAGGTAATGCGCACTGATGCCGATGTCGACGCACAACGCGTCACCCTCGGTATTGCCCGTGGGTAGGCTATAACGGCTTGGGTCCAGCCCGTCATCGGCCAACTGCCGCAACTGGGCCTGCAATGCCGACAAGCGCCCGCTGACAGACCAGATCAGGAGGTAATTTTGCTGCTGATAAAAAGCCTGCAACAGCATTTGCGCTGGCGCGCTCAGGTGCACGGCCAGACCTGGGCAATCGACCGGTAATTGAGTGAGCGCCAATTGTAGTGGACTGTCGTGATCGGCCAGCTCGTTCTGGGCAGTCGCGACCAATGGCGCAGCGAGCAGGCAAAGGCTCAAGTAACATGCGAGCTTTTTGATCAACGGCTTTACTCCACTCCACGACCGTCACGTAGACGGTCAACCTCTGCAGCAGGTGCGGCAAGCAATAAGGCCAGCGTATCAACAGGCCTGCCGGGGAAATGACAGGACGTCGGGAGCCAACAATAACAATGAGACTCTCAACGCATGCTGACCTTTCTGCGCCGACTCTGTCTGGCAGCGACGACCCTGGGCGCGATTTGCACTCCGGCGCTCGCCGCGAGCACCCACAACCAAGCGTTGTATAACAGCCTCGCGCAGGTCGCTCCGGAACTCAATCCCCAAGCACTACAAAGTGCCCTGAGCGCCATGCAATGCGCCGTCAACAGTGGCGCCAGACAAGCCGAACGCCTGGCTGTGATCGACTATTCACAACCTTCCACGGCACGTCGCCTGTGGATCTTCGATCTGCGCAAGAAGTCCCTGGTGCTGCGCGATCTGGTCGCCCACGGACAAAAGTCCGGGGAAAATTTCGCCACGCAGTTCTCCAATCGCGTCGGCAGCTATCAGTCCAGTCTGGGCCTGTTTCGCACCCAGGAAAGCTATCAGGGCAGCCACGGCTACTCGTTGCGCATGGACGGTCTGGAGCCGGGTTTCAATGACCGCGCACGTGATCGTGACATTGTGATTCACGCAGCCGATTACGTGACCCCCCTGTGGAGCGAGCGCCAGGGCCGCATCGGACGCAGTCAGGGCTGCCCGGCAGTGCGGCCGCAAGTGGCGCGTCAGGTGATCGACACACTCAAGGACGGCCAGTTCATGTTTTCCTGGTACCCCGACCAGCGCTGGCTGAAATCCTCGGCGTACCTCAATTGCCGGCCACACCAGGTGGCCATAAACCCTTAAGCCAAAGGTCGACTGGTAGTGCACAATCAGGCTAATAAAAAAGAGTCTGCGCCATGTTGATCGACGAAGAACTGACCTTGAAAAAACTGGAGGTGTTTCTGGCCTTCATGCGCACCGGCAACCTGGCTCGTGCGGCGGCCGAACTGCAGACCAGCAACGTCAGCGTGCACCGGGCCATTCACTCGCTGGAAAGCGCACTGCGCTGCCCGCTGTTCAAGCATGAAGGGCGTAACCTGACGCCACTGGAAAGTGCCTATGTGCTCGAAGAGCGGGCGCAGAAACTGATTCAGGATGTGCTCGAGACCGTACGTTTGACCCGCGAAGCCGCTGGTTTTTCGGCCGAACGCTTCAAGCTCGGCTCGCTGTATTCACTCACGGTGAAAACGGTGCCGCAACTGATCATGGGCCTGAAGCTTCGCCGCAGTGAACTGAACATCGACCTGATCCTCGGCTCCAACATCGACTTGCTGTACAAGCTCAAAAACATGGAGGTCGATGCGATCCTGGTGTCCCTGGACGACAGCGTCAACGACCCGGACTGCGAGCAGATCCCGCTGTTTTCCGACGACATCTTCCTCGCCACGCCAGCCGATTCACCGTTTGCCCAACGGAGCGAAGTCGACCTCGCCGAGGTGCGTAACGAGACCTTCATTACCCTGACCCAGGGCTTCGCTACGCACCGGGACAGCATTCGGGTGTTCAAGCAGGCGGGGTTCGAGCCGAAGGTGGCGATGCAGGTCAACGACATCTTCACCCTGCTGAGCATGGTCAGCTCCGGGGTCGGTTATGCACTGCTGCCAGGGCGGATTGCGGCGGTCTACGAGAACCGGGTGAAGCTGGTCCCATTGCAGGAGCGCTATCGGTTGCAGCAGCACATTGGGGTGGTGTTTCTGAAGTCCAAGGAACGCGACCCGAATCTGCTGGCGTTGTTGGCGGAGTGTCGGATGTATGCCCATCGGCATGCCTGAAACCAAGGCGCCCCCATCGCGAGCAAGCTCGCTCCCACATTAGATTTGTGAGCTGCCACAGATTGCAGCAACACTATCAATCCACTGTGGGAGCGAGCTTGCTCGCGATGGCGTCAGAATAGGCGAGGAAAATCTTGAACCTAGCCGACAATCCCCCGAACGATGAAATACAGCAGCGATGGCCCAAGCAAGCACCCAAGCCCGGTATGAAAGGTCGCCGTCAGCGCGCCATAAGGCACCAACCGCCGATCCGTCGCCGCAAGGCCCGCCGTCACACCGCTGACGGTGCCGGCCAACCCACCGAAGACCATCGCTGAACGCGGGTTATCAAGCCCCATCCAGCGTGCGGCCATCGGCGTGCCGACCATCACCAGAATGGCCTTGATCAACCCCGTGGCAATCGACAGCGCCACCACATCCGAGCTGGCGCCAATCGCCGCGCCAGTCACCGGGCCAACGATGTAGGTCACCGCCCCGGCGCCAATAGTGGTGATGCTCACTGCATCGCGATAGCCGAATGCCCAGGCGATGCACGCCCCGACGATAAACGGCAGCACGGTACCCAGCAGCAGCGCGAGCGCCCCGATCAACCCGGCCTTGCGCGCTTCGGTGGCCTGCACTTCGAAGGCCGTGGCGACGATCGCAAAGTCCCGCAGCATGGCGCCACCCATCAGGCCGATGCCGGAAAACACCGTGATGTCCGCCAGGCCTTTCTGCCCGCCGGTGATGGTGCCGCCGACCCAGGCCAGCACCAATCCGATGACGATGGCAATTGCCGAGCCATGAATCCGCCCGAACGTCAGGCGTTTCGACAGCACCACGGAGATCCACATGATCACGCCGACGAATGCGAACGCTGTGACCAGATCGTTATGTTTGAGACCCGCTTCCATAAGATTCCACATATCAGTGTCTCCCGATCGAGGCAGCGACCGAGGTTATGTCCTCAGGCTCATCCGGCAAGGGCTCGCCCTTGTGGACCCGGCTGATCAAGGCAATGGTGCAGCCGCAGGTCACTACCGAACCGATGGCGGCCAGCACAGCCACCGGGCCACCGTGCAAGGCGGCGACGACGTTCTGTTGCGCGGCCATGGCTACCACCACCGGAATGTACATGGCGCCCCAGAAGCCAACGCCCAACTCGCATTCCATGGTCATGCCGCCGCGCTTGTGCGTCCACAACTTCGCGAGAATAAGCAGGATCATCGCGATACCGACCCCGCCGACGTTGGACTTGACGCCCAACAACACGCCGAGCATGTCACCCACAAACACCCCTGCCAGCGTACAGATCGCCAGCAGTGCTACACCGTAAATAATCATTGTTGTCGTCCTCAAAGTGCATCGTCGAAGTTATTGTTTTTGTCCTTCGTAGCCTGAGCGGTGTCTAGGGTTGGCGACTTCCCTCCTCACGCAGCAGCGCTTGCAACGTATCCAGGCGCGCGCCATCGAAGGCGATGACCGTGCCCTGATCGAACACCCGTCGCGCCAATCCGGTGAGCACCGCACCGGGCGGCAGTTCGATGTGCAACCGCACGCCACGCTCGTAGGCGCTTTGTACGGTGCCGCGCCAGTCCACCACCCGGCACATGTTGAACGCCAGGTCATCGCGCAACGCCTCGACCGAACGGATCGGCCGGGCGCGACTGCCACTCAA
Source organism: Pseudomonas sp. GW822-FHT02D10 (assembly GCF_058802345.1). Taxonomy (NCBI): domain Bacteria; kingdom Pseudomonadati; phylum Pseudomonadota; class Gammaproteobacteria; order Pseudomonadales; family Pseudomonadaceae; genus Pseudomonas; species Pseudomonas sp. GW822-FHT02D10. The sequence goes on along the minus strand of NZ_JBXAOB010000014.1, from coordinate 47,144 downwards.
GTAGCCCACTGTCGGTACCTGCAACGGCACCTTGGCAAACGCCTCGGCCAGCACCTGCGCGGGTGCATCGAGCAGCGGGCAATGCGACGGCACGCTGACCGCCAGCCGTTTGGCCAACCCCGCGCCACGCCCTCGGGCCAACTCGGCGACGGCGTTCATCGCCGAGTCGCTGCCGGCGATAACCACCTGGTTATCCGCATTGATGTTGGCCAGGTAAACCGGCGTCTCGATGCTGTGAATCTGAGACAGCAAGCCTTCCACCGTCGCCAGATCCAGACCGATGATCGCGGTCATGCCGTAGCCCTGGGGCCAGGCTTGTTGCATCAGCTCACCGCGCAGGCTGACCAGATGCAACGCATCGCTGAAGCGCAACGCACCCGCCACCACCGCTGCGGGGTAGGCGCCGATGGACAGCCCGGCCACGTAATCCACTGCCTGTCCGTGCTGCAACAACAAACGCGCCGCAGCGACGCCTGCGATCAGCAGGCACAACTGAACCGCTCGGGTTGACTTCAGCGCCTGGGCAGAATCGAGTTGCAGAACATCCTCGCCCAGTACTTCGCTCGCCTCGATCACGCACGCCTCGGGCAAACGATGGAGCATGCCCGGCTGCTGCGCGCCCTGGCCCGGGAACACCAACAGGCTGCTCACGCTGTGTGCTCCAGTGGATGCCAAGGGTCGATCACCAGCCGTGCTTCGCGGACGTTTTTGAGCAACACCCGCTTTGCCGGACCGGCCCATTCGCGCAAGGCAACCGCGCCCAGCGGTGTTTGCAATTGCATGTCCACCGGGCACGCAGCGGCGTCCAGCCACGTCAGCAGTTCCCGCGCCTGAACTCGGTCTAACGGTTGCGGCGTGCGCAGGATCAAATCGAGATCGCTGCGCTCATGCAACGCCGTCACACCGCTGGCCAACTCAAACCCGGCGCTGCCACTGACGCCCCAGACCCAACCGCAGGTATCGAGCATCGGCCGCAGTTGCGCCAGGGCCCGCAAGGCCGGCAAGTCGCGGTCACTTTCGACATGGCAAAGGTCTTCCGGCCGTACCCGGCGCAGGATCGCCTCGACCGCCATCAGCGTTGCATAACGCTGCTCGCGCAACGGTCCACGCACACCCACTGCAATCTGATCTGCAGCACTCAAGGCGCGTCGAACCACAACTGGCTGACCTTCGCTCATGACCTCGACCACCCACAGCGGCGCGTCCGCCGGCAACTGCTCCGGGGTCAGCCCCCAGAGCAGATCATGGGCCAGAAACCCGTTCACCATTGCTCACGCAACAGTTGGCGAACCTTGCTCGATGCCGCACGGTTGGTCGCGCGCAGACGGGAGCTCAAATCGGCCCCGGTGGCTTCGACGTCGCTAATGGCGTGGAGCAAGCGGTCGCTGACCCGAGCCAGATCGTTCGGGGTCGGCTGCTCGACCTGCTCCACCGTCAGGTTTTCCCAGAGCAGGCCGAGGCTGGCATAGCTGTCGATGTCATAGGCCATCGGCGGCACGCTGGCGGCCAGGGCTTCGAGTTCTTCAACGCTGCGCAGGGTGACCCGCGCGGCCGAGACCTTACCCATAGCGTGAACCATCACCCCGGGGTCACGCAGGGCAATCAACCGGTTGGCCTGATAACCGTGGGCCAGAAACGCCCCGGACATTGCCTTGCCCACCAACAAACCGATCACCGCATGCCCCGCCAGTCGTGCTCGAGCGTAACTGTCCGCAGCTCCGGCCAGGGCCTGATGGATGCCCAGGGCTTCTTCGCGGCGACCGTAAGCCTGGCTCGGCACATCGACGATGGCGATCAGCGCACGCTTCTGTGGTTTGTTGCGATCCGCTTCAATCACCTCATCCACCGCTTTCGCCAGCCCCCAGCCCTCCAACAAACCGACCTCACCGTTACGGGCGCGGACAAAGCGGTTCTGCGGATCGGCCACCACCGCGATAAATCGCACGGGCCGTTCACCCAGCAGGCCGTCGGCGACTTTCAACGAAGCGGGTAAGCCGTCCACGAGGGTGGAGCCGGCACTCAAGGCTTGAAACCAGTGCAAACCTCTCAGGGAATAACCGCTCATGAGTGCTCTCCTTGATACAGATCGCGAACCGTCGCCGGCTCGATTTGTGGCATCACGTCCAGACGGGCGAGGCGTTGCAGGAACAGATCCGCCTGGCGACTGCGCTGTTCAGTGGGCAGTCCCTGTTGCAGCAGCTCGCTGACCTGTTGCTGAATCTGCGCCACGTCGTCGGCCACATACCGATCCACCAGCCCACTGGCGAACCGTTGCTCGCCGCCGGTCAGGCTCCAGATGAACGGACGGTCGCGCGAGTCGTATTCTTCAATCCCGGCTTCCTGTTCGATCACTTGCGGACCATTGAGGCCAAGTCGCGCTTCCTGAGTGACCAGCAGATAGCTGCACAACCCGGCAGCAATCGACATACCGCCAAAACAACCGACGCTGCCGGCCACCACACCGACCACCGGCTGGTACTGGCGCAGATCGACAATCGCTGCGTGAATATCGGCAATCGCCGCCAGCCCGAGGTTGGCTTCCTGCAAACGCACACCACCGGTTTCCAGCAACAGCACGGCGCGGGTGGCGATACCCTTGCGGTTGTCCTCGGCGGCCAGTTCCAGCGCGCCGGCAATTTTCGCCCCGCCGACCTCCCCCAGGCTGCCACCCTGAAATGCGCCTTCGATGGCGGCGATCACCACCGGCAAACCGCCGATGCTGCCCTTGGCGATCACCACACCGTCATCGGCTTGCGGCACCACGCCCTGACGCGATAGCCACGGCGACATGACCCGCTGAAACGGGTCGAGCAATTCACGGAAGGTCCCGGCGTCGAGCAAGGCTTTGGCGCGTTGCCGGGCCCCCAGTTCGACGAAGCTGCATTTGTTGAGCAACGCTGCGTAGTCACTCATGGCCGATCTCCTCGAAGCCCTGTTCCAGACGCAGGCGCACCACGCCTGGCGTGGCCCCGAAGTCATGAATATCGATCGCCAGTGCCGGCGGTGTCTGGCCCTCGAACATCCGTGCGAACAAATGCTGCCAGCGCTGTTGACTGCCATTGACCGAGGTCTGCACCTGGATCGTCAGCGTGCCGGCCTGTCCCGGTTCAAGTAGCACTTCGAGATCGCCCGAGCCGACACAGCCGACCAGTGCCCTGCCCCGCGCCGGCTGCCCGGCGGGGAATTCAAAGGATAAGATTTCCATCAGAAAGCTCCCTGGATGACGCCGTCGCAGGACCCGATGCGGTCGATAAACAGGCAGGCTGCGAGCAAATCCGCAGCGCCGCCGGGCGAGGCATTCAACGCCATTAATTGTTGGTCGAGCAGATGTAGTTGACGGCGACCGGCCAGGCTGGCTGTACCGCCCGCCTCCAACACCGCCTTGGCGCCGAGTTGCATGGTTTGCAACCCCTGCTCGCCTGCGCGGTAAAGCACGCAGGTATCGGCGAGCGTGCTCATGATCGCCAGCAAGGCATCGAGCCTGGCGTTCTGTTCGCCGCTGCCATCGGCGCGGCTACGTTGGAGTTGCGGCAGGCCGAATTGCATCACGGCCGGAAAGCCCAATTGAGCCTCTTCCCGAGCGCCCCGAGCCCCGTAACGTTGTGCCACTTGGGCGCCGTGACTGAACGGACGCGGCGCATCACGATCCTCAAGTAGCGCCAGACGTGCGGCGCGCACAGTGACCGCGCTGGCGCCACTGGATTCAGGTTCCAGAGCGGCGGCGGCGACCAACAGGCCCAAGGCCCAGATCGCCCCGCGATGGGTATTCACACCGTTGGTGGTCGCGAGCATCGCCTGTTCACCGTCCCGACCGATCCGCCCGAGGGCTTCGCGCAGCGGCAGACCGACTTCGCCAAACTCGATGGCCGCTTCAGCCATGTCCTTGAAGGCTGGCCACAGCGACAGTGCCGAAGCGTGCATCAGCCCCAGGTGCAAATCGCTGTGAGCACCGCTGCCGCGACGGTCCACCAGCGCCGGTTTTGGCGACAGGTCAGCTTCGTCGATCAATGCGTCTACTGCCAGGTCCGCCAGCCGTTCGGCCAGGGTCAGGTTCTTGGGTTGCAGGTTGAGAATGGGTTGCAGATTGAGTGCGTGCATTACCAACTCCTGAACTTGGCAGGCGGGTTGTACAAGCCACCCGACCACTCCACCAGATCGGCGACGCTTTTCGCGGCCAGCAATTCGCGGGTGGCGTCGGTGCGACGGATGCCGAGGTCTTCGGGCAACGCGATCAACCCTTCACGGCGCATGCGCGCGGTGTCTTTGGGGTTATGGCGCAGGCCGATGGCGGTGACTCCGGCCACGGCCGCGATCATGGCCTGACGCTCCTCCAGGGAACGCGCCTTGTACAAATAGGCGATGCCTTCTTCGGTGAGTAAGTGAGTGACGTCGTCGCCGTAGATCATGATCGGCGCCAGGGGCATGCCGCTTTTCTTCGCCACATCAACCGCATCGAGGGTTTCAACGAAGGTCGGTTTACCGCCCTCCTGGAAGGTCTCGACCATTTGCACCACAAGTTTTTTGCCACGTTCGAGCAAGGCTTCGGGCGCATCGCCGTGACGCATGTCGAGCCAGGCCGGGGTGCCATGGCGGCGACCGCGCGGGTCGTGGCCCATGTTCGGCGCGCCACCGAAACCGGCCAGGCGCCCACGGGTCACGGTGGAAGAATGGCCGTCGCCATCCACCTGCAAAGTCGCACCGATAAACAGGTCCACTGCGTATTGGCCGGCCAGTTGACAGAACATTCGGTTGGAACGCAGGGAACCGTCGCGACCGGTGAAAAACACGTCCGGGCGCGCGGCAATGTAGTTCTCCATGCCCAGTTCGGTGCCGAAGCAGTGCACGCTTTCAACCCAGCCACTTTCGATGGCCGGAATCAGGGTCGGGTGCGGATTGAGGGTCCAGTTGCGGCAGATCTTGCCTTTGAGCCCAAGCGATTCGCCATAGGTCGGCAGGATCAGTTCGATGGCTGCGGTGTTGAAACCGATACCGTGGTTGAGCGACTGCACGTTGTGCTTTTCGTAGATCCCGCGGATTGCCATCATCGCCATCAGCACATGCACGGGTTTGATGTGCCGGGGGTCGCGGGTGAACAACGGTTCGATGTAGAACGGTTTGTCGGCCACCACCACGAAATCCACCCAGGACGCGGGAATGTCCACGCGCGGCAACTCGCTGACATTGTCCACCAACTGGTTGACCTGGACGATCACGATGCCGTCGCTGAAGGCCGCCGGCTCGATCAGCGCCGGGGTGTCTTCGGTGCTCGGCCCGGTGTAGATATTGCCGGCACGGTCGGCCATGAAACCGGCCGAGAGCACCACGTTGGGAATCAGGTCCACCACCAGCCGGGCGTAGAGTTCGATGTAAGTGTGGATCGCGCCGATTTCCAGCAGGCCATCTTCCAGCAACTGGCTGATGCGCAGGCTCTGGGTGCCAGCGAAGGAAAAGTCGAGCTTGCGGGCGATGCCGCGCTCGAACAGGTCCAGATGCTCCGAGCGACCGACGCTGGGCATGATCATGTGCAGGTCATGCAGCCTGGCCGGATCGGCCTTGGCCAGAGAGCGGGAAAGAAAGTCCGCCTGCTTCTGGTTGTTGCCCTCCAGCACCACGCGGTCGCCAGGCAGAATCAAGGCTTCCAGTGCCGCGACGATCTTGTCGGTGGGCAACACCACACCATCGGCGAGACCTCGCACCTGCTCGAGGCGCCGCAGCTTTTCACTGCGCCGCCGCGTCCAGCGCGAGTCGGGGGATATTGTTGTTGTCATGCTCACTCCACGGGTTCGCTTTCGTGGAGTTACCTTAGGAGCTAATGGTAGAGGCATCAATCAAGATGAGCGGCGAACTGTTACGCTCAGGGTAATGTTTTCCCAGCTTTCATTGAACGATCCGTCTGTTCAACGCTTTCAGCCGTGCCTCAATCGCTAAACTCGTGTCCCAACTCCGCCGTTAGCCATTGGATAAACCACGCAACACTGACTTGGCCCACCCAATGCTTTCGCGGTTTGATGTCAGACATAGCCCTGTTGCGGCTATGAATAAGCACCAATAATCCATTTCACTTTTTCAAGCGCCTCCCGAAGTGCACCCATTTGCGCAGAGCCCAGCGCCAAGCGGATCGCATGCGGTACATTGGCGGAGGTCGCAAAAGGTTCGGCGGTTGAAACCGAAATGTCTTCATCCAGCAACGCCTTGGCGATCTGGTCAGCCCGTGCATCCTCCGACAACGGCAGCCAAAGAAAATAGGACGATGGGTGGCGAACGCACGCAAGCCCCGCCAGCACCTCACTGGCCATGGCTTGCCTGGCCTGCGCATCCCGGCGCTTTTCAGCTTCCAACTGCATCACGGTGCCATCGTCGAGCCACGCGCTCGCGATCGCCGTCAACACTCCCGGAGTATTCCATGTGGTCGCCCTGATCGCTCGCTCCAACGCGAAGACTTTTTGCGCGGGGGCTGCGACGAAGCCTACGCGCAATCCGGTGGCGACACTCTTGGAGAGCCCTGAAACGTAAACGGTTCTCTCTGGTGCGAGTTCCGCTAACGGTGCAGGTGGATCCTCGGCAAGGAACGCGTAAGCGGCATCCTCAATGATGAGCAGCCCATGCCTGCGCGCAATCGTCACCAAGTACTCGCGTTGCTCGGCACTCATCACCCACCCCAGCGGATTGTGCAGCGTCGGCATCGTATACACGGCCCGGACGTGTCGGCTGCGGCACAGGCTATCCAATGCATCCAGATCAGGCCCATGATCGAGCGCGGGAATGGGCACGACTTCAAGGTGCAGTGTTTCGGCCAGCACCTTGAATCCCGGATAGGTCAACGCATCCGCTGCAATCACATCACCGGGTTGCAGCAGCGCCATCATCGTCACGGCCAGCCCCTGTTGAGCGCCATTGACGATTAACACCTGCTCCGCCTCAACCGTCAGCCCTCTGGCACGCAGATGGCGCGCCACAGAGGCGCGTTCATGCAGACGCCCGGCGTGTGGCTGGTAGCGCAACAGGGACTCCAGGTCGCCGGCCGACGCGAGCTGACGCAGCGCACTTCGCAACAGTTCTGCCTGTCCTGGAAGCGATGGATAGTTGAAGTTGAGATCGGTCATTCCAGCGACAACATCCTGCTGGTCGATACCCAGGCCAGGAGGTAACGAAGTCTCCCTGACGAAAGTGCCTCGCCCCGTCTCCCCACTGACCAGCCCCATGGCTTCGAGCTCTGCGTAGACCCGAGTGGCAGTCACCAGAGCCAGTCCTTCTGTCGCCGCCAGCTGGCGGTGCGTCGGCAAGCGCGTGCCCGGCAACAATCGTCCTGAGCGAATATCCGCCGCAAAAACATCAACCAATGACTTGTAGCGTGAACGCGGCATGCCGAGATGTATCCATGACAATATTTTGATTGTATTGATTTTCGATCATACGATGCCGTTCGTGCAAACAGCATTGAGTGTGACCCCGAATGGAACGTACATCGAACCTGCAAAACCAAACGACGGAAAAGACCACGAGCGGATGGCTCAATGGGTTCATCGGCGTACTCATCTTCAGCGGCTCGCTGCCAGCAACACGGGTGGCCGTTCTGGAGTTTGATCCGGTCTTCCTGACTGTTGCCCGAGCAACCATTGCTGGTGTTCTAGCGCTTTGCGTTCTCTTGCTTTTTAAAGAAAAGCGTCCCGCCAAGCGTCAGCTTCCAGCCTTGGCTATCGTGGCCATGGGCGTTGTATTAGGGTTTCCTCTGCTGACGGCGCTGGCTCTACAGTATGTGACGTCTGCGCATTCCATCGTCTTCCTTGGCCTGTTGCCGCTCGCCACCGCTGTGTTCGGTGTTTTGCGCGGTGGCGAACGTCCCCGGCCGGTTTTCTGGTTGTTCTCAGTCCTGGGAAGCGTGCTGGTTGTCGGGTTTGCTGTCTCCCAAGGCCTGACCGCAAATCCTGCGGGAGACATTCTGATGTTGCTGGCAATCCTCGCCTGCGGACTTGGCTATGCCGAAGGTGCGAAGCTTTCAAGGACACTCGGAGGCTGGCAGGTGATCTCTTGGGCACTGGTGCTGTCGCTGCCCGTTATGGCCCCGCTGACCTGGTTCATGGCCCCGCCGGCGTTCTCGGGCATTACTTCGTCCGCGTGGCTCAGCCTGGCTTACGTATCGATCTTCAGCATGCTGATCGGTTTCGTATTCTGGTATCGCGGGCTTGCCCAGGGTGGCATTGCCGCCGTCGGCCAGCTTCAGCTTCTACAGCCGTTTTTTGGATTGGCGCTGGCCGCCACGCTGCTTCACGAGCAGGTCAGCATGGGCATGCTGGGTGTTACCGTTGCGGTGATCCTTTGCGTCGCCGGAGCGAGAAAGTTTTCGAAGTAGACGCTCATGGTGGGTGCCTCAGGAACATCACTGCTCAGGAGCAACCACCCGAAACTTGATATTGATCTCGTTGGAGATAACCCCGAAATCGGCCCACTCGCCTTCACCGATCTTGAAGTCGCCGCGCTTGAGAATGAACTCGCCATCGAAGACGCCGATGGCGCTCTGCGGTTTCAAGGTGATTTGTGCACCGACCTCGCGGGTAAGGCCCTTGAGCGTGAGCTTGCCCTTGACCTCGTAGCGGTTGTTACCGAGCGCCGTCACGCTGCTCGATACAAACTTCGCTTCTGGATAGGCTGCCGTGTTGAACCAGGCGGGCTTTTGCAGCTCGATGTTAGCGTCACTGTTACCGGCGTCGATGCTGCTGAGCTGGATGGTGAGTGCGGCGCGGGCCGCCGAGGGGTTCGCCGAGTTGAAATCGATGCTGGCCTCGAACTTGCCGAACGTGCCATATACCCTCGCCCCCATCTGGTTATAGGTGAAGCTGATCTGGCTGGCGCTCGCGTTCACTTTCTTGTATTCGACAGCGTCGGCGCAGGTCAGCGTGCCGAGTGCAAGGACGGCAGCCAATGCGGTAGCGCGCGGGAATCGATAGTTCATAAAGTTATCCGGTCAGGCTAGTGCTTTGACGGCAGTATGCGCGTCAGCACGTCGTCGCGATCGATGAAGTGGTGCTTGAGCGCCGCGCCCGTATGGACGATAACCAGCGTCAGCAACGTGTAGTTGAGGACCTTGTGCACATCGCTGAGACGGTCGCCCAATGACGCGTCCTTGGGCAGCAGATCCGGCAGCGGCAAGACACCAAACCATGACGTCTGAAAGCCCTTTGCCGAACTCATCAGCCAGCCGCTGAGCGGAATGGCGATCATCAGTGCGTACATCAACCCATGCGAGACATGGGATGCGAATCGCGACAGGGCCGATACCGTCGACGGCAAGGGCGGTGCGGGATGCGCCAGGCGCCAGCCGAGTCGCAGCAGCACCAGGAAAAACAGGGTCACCCCGGCCCACTTGTGCCATGAGTACAGCTTCAGCTTGGTCGGCGAAAGCGCAAGTTCTGGCATGTAGAAACCCAGTGCAAAGGTACCGATCAGCCCAAGCGCCACCAGCCAGTGCAGGTAAATCGCCGTGCGGGTGTAATGATCATTCATGAGCGCTCCGTGTCGACCTGCGACGTGACCGGGTGAATACCTCGCGGCCTGACTGCCGGTACATTGTTGATCTGGACCTGTGCTTGTGCAAATGCTTTGACTGCGGCTTAAGTGCTTCCCTCTGTGCCATTCTCAGTGCCGGTCCCCCTTGGGAAAAGCTCTACAAAAATGATCGGAGTTGGCCTGATTACTGCTCCCTGATAAGTAGCGGCACACCCAATCCGCTAATATTTCTATGAACTCGCCTCATCGCATAGCAGGAAATCACAATGCAACTCGAATGGCTCGAAGACTTTATCGAACTGGCCCGCACTCGCAGCCTGTCTCGTGCCGCGGAGATCCGTTGCGTGACACATCCCGCCTTCGGTCGGCGTATTCGGGCGTTGGAGGAATGGGTCGGCACTCCGCTGATCGAGCGCAAGCAACCGCTGTCTTTGACGCCCGGCGGCCTGCTGTTTCTAGACGCGGCAACGCAATCGGTGGAGTTGCTGGCAGCGGTGCGGGCGCAGTTTCAGGGGGGAAGATTGAGCCGTGACGAGCCGGTGCGCATTGCGACGGGACGAACCCTGGCCAGTGATTTCTTCCCTGACTGGTACGAGTCTCTGAACCAACAGTTCGGCTGCTTCCCGGTGTCACTGGTGACCAGTGGTGCGCAGGAGGCGATCATGAAGTTGTCTGCCGGTGACGTGGACTTGCTGTTGAGTTTTTCCAGCCCGCTGACCCAGGTCCTGATTGATCCAGAGCGTTACGACTCGTTGGTGCTCGCCAATGAAGAGTTGCTGCCGGTCAGTGCACCGGACGATCATGGCCAACCCCTGTTCCATATTTCCGCCAGCAGCAGCGCGTTGACCATCCCCTGGCTGGCGTTCTCGCCGACACTCGCACTGCGCGGGGTGCTAGCCCAGCACTTGGCACGACTGCCTCAGCGCTTGGCGTTACGCATGATTTATCAAGCGGACTCCTACGAGGCTATTCTGGAAATGGCCAAGCGAGGCAATGGCCTCGCCTGGCTGCCACGAATGGTCGCCAAAAGTGCCCTGGCGTCGAGCGAGTTGGTGATCGCGGGCGGTCCCGAGTTTCAGATCAACTTCGACGTGTCCTTGCATCGCCTGCGTTCCAATCAAAGCGAACTGGTAATGAAGATCTGGCAGGGGCTGCTCTTGCGTCATGCGGAGCACGGATCGAGTCGCGGCAAAAATCTGGCATGACCGCCTGCTCAACAGTGCACTGATTACGGGCACACGAAAAAAAGATCAGCACTTCGGTAGTCCTGAAAAGACTGTGCTGACGGGCGTGTGCGGAATCAGCTCAAGGATGTGCCGAAACAGCAATTGCCATTACACAACGCCTGATTCAATTTTGATTCCGGGCCGGACAGCCATGAAGGCGCAGATCTTCAGCAGGTATCCGGTTGTTTTCACCCATAACAATGACTGCCATCGATGTCGTCGAGCCGCGTTGCTGCTCGGTGAATACGATCGACAACTGTGAAACAGACCCGGGACTAACTCATGACCGTTCAATCATCAATCGTGCATTCGGCACAGGCTTCCACCCAGCGAGGCCCTTGGAAGGAAATCGTCGCCGCCAGTATCGGCAATGCTCTGGAGTTCTATGACTTGCTGATCTATGGCTATTTCGCGGTGGTGATCGGGAAGCTGTTTTTCCCGTCCGACAACGAAACCACTTCACTATTACTCAGCGTCGGCTCCTTCGGCATTTCCTTTTTGATGCGTCCGCTGGGCGCCATCGTGCTGGGCTCATATGCCGACCGGTCGGGGCGCAAGGCCTCGCTGACGATGTCGATCATGATCATGATGCTCGGCACCGCGCTGATCACCTTCACCCCATCCTATGAACAGATCGGCCTGGCCGCGCCGCTGCTGATTATTGTTGCTCGCATGCTGCAAGGCTTTTCCACAGGTGGGGAGTTCGGCGCCGCGACCGCATTCATGGTCGAGCACGCTGATGCCAAACGACGTGGTTTCTTCGCCAGCTGGCAGTTGTCGACCCAGGGCCTGGCGACTGTATTGGCGGCCGGGGTCAGTGCTTTGCTCAGCTATGGGTTGTCGGATGTGCAATTGAATGATTGGGGCTGGCGTGTCGCTTTCGGCGTGGGCCTGCTGATCGGGCCGGTGGGTTTTTACATCCGCAGCCAGATCGATGAAACCCCGGATTTCCAGAAGACCGTCGCGAACGTGCCGCATAAAACCCCACTGCGTGATGTGTTGATCAAAGGTCATGTCAGCCTGCTGCTGGCCATCGGGGTGGTCGCTGGTGCAACGGCGTTCAACTACGTGCACAAGCTTTACATGCCGATCTATGCCTTGAAGCAATTGCACATCGCGGCCACGTCCTCGTACCTTGGAGCGCTGGTGACCGGAGCGACCTTGATGATCATGGCGCCGGTGTTCGGTGGCCTCTCGGATCGCCATGGGCGGTTTCGGGTGCTGACCATCGCACTGCTGATGACAGGGTTTTCGTCCTACCCGATGTTTCTGCTGCTCAACACCTTTCCCAGCGTATGGGTGTTGCTGTTGGTGCAAGCCATCGTTGGCGTCTTGATCGCCGCGTGCCTGGGGCCGATCCCGGCGATGCTGGCCGACATATTCCCCACCCGTATTCGTGGTACCGGCCTGGCGCTCAGCTACAACTTTTCGGTCACCCTGTTTGGCGGTTTTGCCCCGCTGATCGTGACCTGGATGATCGATGCCACCGGCAACAAGCTGGCACCCAGCTTCTACGTCATGGCGACGGCCCTGATCAGTGTCATCGCCGTGGTCAGCCTTGGCCGTCGTATGCGCCACAACACCTCGAACTGACCTTAAGCCGCTCCATTCCTTTCCAGTAAAACCCAACGTATATGCCGCGCCTACAGGTTGCACGGCAAGCGGAAGCTATTGTCTGTCGGAGACCGAAATGAAGACCCTTGAACAAGTTCGTGCGTCCCTGAAACCGTACCCGGTGGAGGTTGAATTCCCCGATATCCGCCAATGGAAAACCGGTAACTGCGGGGTCGACTACGTCCACAGCTTCGACAGTGGAATACCAGGGCCGCACGTGATGATCATGGCGCTGACCCATGGCAACGAAGTCAGCGGCGCTATTGCGGTGGACGCGTTCCTGCGAAGTGGCTTGCGCCCTCGCCAGGGCCGTTTGAGCCTGGGCTTCGGCAACGTCGAGGCATACCACCGCTTCGATCCACAGAACATCGACGCGACCCGTTATCTGGACGAAGACATGAACCGGGTCTGGCTACCCTCGAAGCTCGACAGTGAGCAGAACTCCATCGAACTGCGCCGGGCCCGCGAGTTGCGCCCCGTCATTGACAGCGTCGACCTGCTGCTGGACATCCACTCGATGCATGAAGAGTCCGCACCGCTGATGATGTGTGGTGCACGCACTAAAGGCCTGGAGTTCGCCGCAACCCTGGGTGTGCCGGCAACGGTCATCGTCGATGCGGGTCACGCCAACGGTCGTCGCATGCGTGATTACGATGATTTCAACAATGCCGCCAGCAAGAAGAACGCACTGCTGATCGAGACCGGTCAGCATTTTTCGCAACACAGCCGGCAGGTCGCACTGGATGTGGCTGCGCGCTTTCTGATCACCACCCAGGCGGTGCGTGAAGAAGACGTCGCACAGTTTCTCAGCACCAGCAAACCCGGGCCTCAGCGCTTCCTCCAGGTCACCGAGCCGATTGTCGCCAACAGTATGGATTTCAACTTTGTCGAGGACTTTCGCGGCCTGGAGCTGATCGCGCGTTCTGGAACGGTCATCGCTCGGGATGGCGATCAGGAAATCGTCACGCCTTATGACAACTGCGTGTTGGTCCAGCCGTCGCTCAGGCATCTCAGCCCAGGCGTCACCGTCGTAAGACTGGCCAGAGTGCTCGACCTCCCGCACTACCACCCGTCCTCGCACATCTCGCTCTAACACCCCTTGCCCTTATTACGACTGGAGACGCGTTGAATGAAAAAGATGCCATGGATCATCATGATGGGCGCTGGTACCGTCAGTCCGCTCATGAGCGGATGGGTGCAAGCCGCTGGGTTCATCGAGGACAGTAAGGCCAACCTGACCTTGCGTAACTTTTACATCAGTAACGATACCCGCAACAGTACTACGCCGAACATCAAGGAGTGGGCGCAGGGCTTCATGCTCAATTATCAGTCTGGTTTCACCCAAGGCACGGTCGGCTTTGGCGTCGATGCGCTTGGTTTGTTGGGCATGAAACTGGATTCGGGTGGTGCTGCGACCAAGGCCGACCGCGATCGTACTCCGGGTGTATTGGAGCCTCTGGACAACGGTAGGCCGGTCGATGAATACAGTAGCCTCGGGCTGGCGGCCAAGATGAAACTTTCCAAAACCGAATTTCGCTACGGAACTCTGCAGCCGAAACTGCCGGTCATGTATGCCAACGACGGTCGTTTGCTGCCACAAACTTTTGAGGGCGGCCAGGTCACCAGCAATGAAATCGAGCATCTCACGCTGGTCGGCGGTCGGCTGGAACACGCCAAGGGCCGGGCATCCACCGATAATCAGGCGCTGTCGATCGGTGGCGCGGGCAATGTGCGTGGCACCAGCAACCTGCAACGCAGCAACGCCTTCTATTACGCCGGTGGCGATTACCAGGTCAGCAAAAACCTGCTCACCCAGTACTACTACGGCGAACTCGAGGACTTTTACCAACAACACTTTTTTGGCCTCACCCACACGCTACCGCTGCCGGTAGGCTCGTTCAAATCGGATCTGCGCTATTTCGTGAGTGATTCGAACGGCAAGAACGGCAGTGCTGCTGGCCGCGCCGAGGGTTACACCAGCACCGGCTACTACGGCAACGGAGTCACTCGCGGCGAGGTTGATAACAACCTGTTCAGCTCATTGTTCACCTACAGCCTGGCCGGTCACGCGTTCAGCCTCGGTTACCAAAAATCCTCGGGGGATAGCGCCATGCCGTTCATCAACCAAGGCGATGGTGCCAGCGTTTATCTCAACACCGATCGCCTGGTGGGCAACTTCACTCGTGCTGGAGAACGAACCTGGATCGGCCAGTACGCTTATGACTTTGCCGCCCTCGGAGTGCCGGGGCTGACCAGTACGGTGTCCTACTACAAGGGCGATCAGATCGCTTCGGCGGTCGGTGGACTCAAAGAGTGGGAACGTGACCTGATCGTCGCCTACGTACTGCCCGACGGCCCGCTCAAGGGATTGGGCGTGACCTGGCGCAACGGCACTTATCGCAGCCAGGCGGCGACCGGCACCGCCGATGCCGACCATAACCGACTGATGCTCAGCTATAGCTTGCCGCTGTTCTGATTCCTCTGATTTGAAAACACCCAATGCCTGCGGGGGCACTCGGCTGCCCGCAGGTTTTACTCGGCTCGTTCATAGTCGACTTATCGAGGAAGTGTGCCGATGAAAGGCCTGGGTTTCAGTCACAAAATATTGATCGCCGCCGCCCTGATCGTCATCTTGGCATTCAGCGCTTTCATCTACGTCAGCGACTATCGGCAGCGGCAAACCTTGCGCGGCGATGTTGACGCGAAGTTACAGCAGTTGGGCATGCTGACCGCCCACGATATTCAGGCATGGCTGGAAAGTCGCATGCAGTTGATCCAGACGCTGGGTCAACGGCTCAACGTTGAGGGGACGGATAAGGCCAGCCTCCTCAAGGCCATCGACTTGCCGGTCTATGCAGAAAACTTTCAGCTGATTTCATACGGTGGCAGCGACGGCTCGATGTTTTCATTGCCGCAAAGCGTGCGTGCTGCCGACTACGACCCCAGGGTGCGTAGTTGGTACAAGGCGGCGCAAGACAGGCAACAAACCGTGTTTACCGAACCCTATGTCGCGGCGTCTTCGGGAAAACTGGTGATGACCGTGGCGACGCCCGTGAAGTATCAAGACCGTTCCGGTGTGGCCTGTGCCAACCTGTCCCTCGACGCCTTGAGCAAGATGATCAACACCCTGGATTTTGGGGGGCATGGTTACGCCTTCATCGTCAGCGCCGACGGCAAGGTGCTGGTCCATCCGGACAGCCAGTTCATCCTCAAGGACCTCAAGGAAGTCTTCCCACAGAGTACGCTTTCGCCCACTCCGGGCGTCCGCGAAATCCAGACCGGCGGCGGCTCGCAGTTCATCTCATTCACCCATGTCGATGGTGTGGCTTCGGCCGATTGGTACGTGGTGATGGTCATCGACCAACAGGCTGCGTTCTCGATGCTGGGTGAGTTGCGTACCCTGGCGATCACCACCACGTTGATTACGGTCGCCATCATCATCCTGTTGCTCGGCGTGTTGATCCGTTGGCTGATGCGGCCGTTGCACGCCATGGGACGAGCATTGGAAGACATCGCAAAGGGTGAGGGCGACCTGACTCAGCGCCTGCCAATCCATTCCAGTGATGAGTTCGGTGCACTGGCACAGTCGTTCAACCGTTTTTTAGAATTCATTCAAGGATCAATTCGCGACGTGGCGGGCACCAGTGCTCGTCTCAATCAAGTCGCGACGTTGGTGACCCGGGTGTCGAGCACTTCGATGAGCAATTCAGATGAGCAAGCGGCACGCACCGAGAGCGTGGTATCAGCCATCCATCAACTGGGCGCGGCGTCTGCTGAAATCGCCCGCAATGCAGCGCTGGCGTCGCGGAGTTCCAGCGACGCCCGGCAGCTGGCCGATGACGGTCAAAACGTCGTCGAAACGACCATCGAGGCGATCAATCGACTGTCGAGAAATATCGACAAGTCGCGTATCACCATCGAGAACCTCGCCACCCAGACTGCCGGCATCGGGCAGATTCTTGAGGTCATCACCAGCATATCGCAACAAACCAATCTGCTGGCGTTGAACGCCGCCATTGAGGCTGCACGCGCAGGGGACGCAGGCAGAGGCTTTGCCGTGGTTGCCGATGAAGTGCGCAACCTGGCGCACCGCACTCAGGACTCGGCGCAACAAGTGCACACCCTGATCGAGCAGCTGCAAGTCGGCGCGCAAGCCGCCGTGGTGACCATGACCGAGAGCCAGCGCGAGAGCGAAACCAGCGTTACGGTAGCCAACCAGGCGGGGGAACGTTTGGGCCGGGTTGCCCTGCGCATCGGTGAAATAGACGCGATGAACCAGTCTGTCGCGGCGGCCACAGAGGAGCAAACGGCGGTGGTGATTTCGATCAATGACGACATAGCGCAGATCGATGCTTTGAACCGTCACGGCGTGGCGAACTTGCATTCGACGTTCGAGGCCTGTGCTGATCTTGAGCGTGAGGCAGTCAGGCTGCAGCACTTGGTGACGCATTTCAAAATATGACGGTTTGCGGCGTCGGGGCCTGACGTATTGCTTAAACGCTCTGCCGTGTAGAGCCACTGGCGCCACAATTGTGGTTAAAATGCCACCCCTTCAAATTGCCGGCCCTGCCCGATGAACCCTGACGCCCTCTCCACCCTGCACCTCCATTTGCTGACGGCTCTGGCAGCTGTGCCCGACGAAACCCGTCGGCTGTTCCACGGCCGTGGTCGGTGCTGGCCGGGTCTGGAACAACTGACCGTCGACTGGCTGCAGGGCGTGGTGCTGGTCTCGCTGTTCAAAGACCCTGACCCGACGCAACTGGAGGCATTGAAGCAGCTGCTGATGGAAATCACGCAGTCGCCTGCATGGGAAAAGTCCGGCGCTCATACGCTATTGCTGCAACACCGCTATCTGCCGCAAAGCACCACCGAGTGGCTACTGGGGGAAATGATCGAGGCATTGACGATCACCGAGGGCGGCCTGCGTTATCGCGTGGACCTGGGTCAGAAGCAGAACAACGGTCTGTTTCTCGACATGCGCTACGGTCGCAATTGGGTGCGGGACAATGCCCACGGCAAGCGCGTCTTGAACCTGTTTGCCTACACCTGCGGGTTTTCGGTGGCCGCCATCGAGGGTGGCGCAGAGCATGTCGTCAACCTGGACATGTCCCGCGCGGCCCTGAGCCGTGGCCGCGACAATCACCGGCTGAATGGACATGACCTGAGCAAGGTGAGCTTTCTCGGCCATGACCTGTTCAAGTCCTGGGGCAAGGTGATCAACGGCGGGCCTTACGATCTGGTGATCATCGACCCGCCGTCTTTCCAGAAAGGCAGCTTTCTGCTGACCAAGGATTATCAGCGCGTGTTACGCCGCCTGCCGGAACTGCTCAGCAGCCATGGCGTCGTACTGGCCTGCATGAACGACCCGGCCTTTGGCTCGGACTTCCTGATCGACGGCGTCACCCGCGAAGCCCCGAGCCTGCGCTTCGAACAACGCCTGGAAAACCCACCGGAATTTCCCGATGTCGACGCTGAGAGCGGCTTGAAGGCGTTGGTGTTCAGGCAGGCTGATTGACTGCTGATTGCTGGCCCCTCTGCCGCGCCATCCAGTCAGTCATTTGATTTTGAGGAGCAACCGGGTGAAGCCGTATGCACTGCGGTCTATCCAAGACGCTCGCGCACAAAAGCCTTGGCTTTGCCCGTCATCTGATCCAGATGCCGATCACGCTGTTTTTCGGCATCGAGCATCGCCCGCTTTCCATGTCTTTGCAGCAGATAGGTATGGATCTGCCGCACTTCTGTCGAGCTGTAGATCGGCGCGGTGTCCAGCACGCCCATCAAGCCGCCGGTGCTGTGGTCACGGGTATTCATCAGCACCTGAGGACCACGCGCACCCAACACCTGAAACCCCAACGATTCGAACCAGGCAACCTTGCCGACAGCGCACGTCAGCTCGACATGCGGGTATCGGCCAACCATTTCCTGCACCATCGCCCGTGCGACACCCCGACGCCGATGACTGGCTTGCACCGCCATATAGGCTACGCCACACGCCTCGGGATCGTCCTTGACCGGCAGATACAGCAAAAAGCCGATGACCTTCGAAGGGTCCTCGTCGTCCATTGCGACGATCAGTTCGACAGCAATCCCTTTCGACCCACCGAGAGCCTCCAGGTAGAGATGAACCTCGTAACCGATAGCGTATTGATACACGCTATACAGAGGGTTGCTCGGCGCGATAGCCACCGTGCTGATATCGGTTAAATAGTCGACGACCATCTGCAGGATCTGGTCGTTAATAGTCTCGGAGCACGGGGTTTCAAAGTGGGTGATCGTGAACATCGAACTCATGCCTCCTTCGTCTTCACTGCCGCCAGCCATTCAGGATTCAACTGATTCTGCTCAGTCTCGATCCCCAGCGCTTCCAGGCTCGCCTTGTGCTGATCGATCTCGCGAGTCATTTGGCTGAGGCTGCTGGTGTTGCCGTCCAGTTGGTGCATCTGCGTGAGTCCCAGGTGATAAAAGCGCAGCAACTTCATCGCGCTCGGGTTACCGGCCTGCACCGCATCAGTAACGTGATGCATGACGTTGGTGATGCTCATCAGGCTACGCTTGAGCTGCCAACCGTAAACCGCCGCCGCCATCCACGGTTGGGACCAGCCTTTGATTTTCATCAGCGCTGCGCTGACGACGACGGCGGCGATGACACCGCCCAGGTTGAAGCGAAAATTGTCGCCGCCGGGTTCGCCGAACAGCATCACGGCCAGGGTGGACAGCGTCATCGCCAGCAGGATGAAGGTCACGGCAATAATCACGGTGCTGCGGCGCGTCTGCTGTCGAAAGACTTCGGGGTTCCACGGCTTGATCTCGAACATCACGGCAGCGCTCTTTTGCTAAGTTGATTACAGGATTACGCGGCATTATCGCCCGTAGAGCCCGATACAGACACGCTTAATGAACAGGATGATTCAACCATGCGCGCACTGATGACGACGTTCGGCCGTTTACTGGATCAGGGTTTCAACAAGGAAGTCTTCGATAACCTCAGAAATCTGCTGATGTGCGCCCTGCTGCTGGCGGTCGGCACCGACGCACTTCACTCGCCGCCTTCGCCGATTTTCCACCTGTTTGGCAGCTGGCTCGCAGGCTGGGGCCTGATCGGACTGGCGGTGATCCTGATGCTGCTGAACATGTGCGATGGCCTGAGAAAACTTGCCAACACCCGCTACCACTTGAGCCTGCAAATCGTGATTTGCCTGCTCTATGTGGTGCTGGCGTTCAGGATTGTAGAGATTGTCTGGAACTACCGGGCGACCTGAGTCAACGGAAACGCAAAGGGGCCGAACACTGAGGCCGTTGGCTATTTAAGCAGCGGCTCCCTAGAACTTTTCCCTATTTATCGGTCTATGTGGATACGCACATCCGCTCGGTAAGCACGAACCCGCAGGTTTCCCGCAGCCAGATGGCCACACGTCCAATTGTCAATCAGAGGGTGTCTTCGCTTATGAAATTCCATGACCCACGGATGGTGCTCTTCGGCCTGTTCGCGTTCGCGGCAGTGGGCTCGGCATCAGCAACACAGATGAAGACCTCAACCCCTGTTTTCGCAACTGAAGTCGCAGCCGTTCAGGCTCCGGTCCAGACTGCCGGCAACCCTTGGCCGACCTTGGCCAGTATGGCCGGCAAGCAGCCAGGGCCATTGCTTGCCCATGACGACCGATACTGGCATGACGGCCGTTGGCACGATCGTAGAGACGATTGGCGCCGAGACAACTGGCGTAGAGAGCAAGCCCGCCGAGAAGCCGAACGCCATCGTGATTGGGAGCGCCACCATGATCGGGACATGCGGCACCGCTACGAGGACGATCACCGCTACTATCGTCGCTAGCGTGAAATACCGGGACAGACCACGATTTCAAAAACCGCTGAAATTGTGGTCTATCTCCAAATCAAACTCATGGCCCCGCCTCGTGCTGCCGGGAAGGTGGCTCCGATGATGACCTGCATGCCCGGCGCTGGTGACACGCTGTCGAAGATTACTTGAAACGCGACACGCAGCAGCCGCAGCCAAGTCAGGCGCAACTATTTTGTGTGGGTTGCGTGATCTTCGAACGCGCAGACGATGCCATCAATCATTGCGGCGATGCGCGCGGTATGCCGAAGGTCTTGATGCGTGACGAGCCAGACTTCGTAGACCGCCCCACGTGCGGGTTCCGGCCATATCTGTACGAGGCCGTCGTGTTCAGCCAGATGTATCGGAAGCTCACCGATGCCGAGGCCGGCCTTTACCGCAGTACGCAGCATCAGGCTGGAATTGAAGGTCGATACGATGCGCCCCGCGTGTATGGGTTCGCCTGCAAGCGTCGGTGATCGATTACCGGTCCTCCAGATCGGCGAGCTGGTGTGCGCACTGATTCCCGGCGGTGGCTACGCAGAATATGCAGTCGCGGACGCCTGCAACACGATGCCTATCCCCAAAGGCCTGACGTTGGTGGAAGCGGGGGCCATGCCCGAAACGTTGATGACGGTATGGCTGAACGTTTTCCAGCGCGGCAAGCTGGTTACTGGTGAATCGGTGTTGATCCATGGCGGCGCGTCAGGTATCGGTACCACGGCGACCCTGCTGGCGAAGGCATTCGGCGCTTCGGGAGGCCAGCCTGGCGCTAGGCGCGGACCTCGCGATCAATTACCTCGAGGAAGATTTCGTCGCCGAAACCAAGCAGGCCACCGATGGAAAAGGCGTCGATGTGATCCTCGACATCATTGCCGGCGACTACGTGCAGAAAAACTATGACGTCGCCGCCATGGACGGCCGGATCCTTCAGGTGGGTGTGATCAAGGGCCCGGCGAAGGACCTCGACGTCGTACCGATGATGATGAAACGTCTAACGCATATGGGCTCAACCTTGCGATCGCGCACCTCCGCGGAAAAGGCGACCATCATGAGTGAACTCGAACAGCAGGTCTGGCCGCACATCGAGATCGGCAAGATCAAGCCGGTTATCTACAAGACCTTTGCGCTTGCCGACGCTCGCGGCGCGCACGAGCTGATCGATTCCGGCACACACTTTGGAAAAATTGTCCTGACGACAGGTGCCGATCTCATTGGCTAAAACCCGGCTTGCCGCGAAAGCGGCAAGCCGCTTGCCGGTTTCGTGGTGGACTTGACGTACAAGCGTTACTTTTAAAGGTCGTTGGTGGATGGGGCATGTCGATTATGTGCACCTTGCTCCGTGGTCAATTCTCACCGCCAAGCTACCCTTCCATTAGCTCGAACACCTTCCACGCGCCCCTCTGGAGACACCGTCATGATCCGTGTCCTGTTGACCGCTTTTATGCTACTTGCTCTCAGCATCCCGGCACATGCTCAGGTGACGCCATTTCCTGCCTCCTTTCGTATTCAGAACATCCCTGTAGAAGGCTTCACACTCTATGTTCGGGTCGGCGGCAAGGGGCCGGCCGTGGTGCTTCTGCATGGTTTTGGCGATACCGGCGACATGTGGGCGCCCCTGGCTGCCGATCTGGCCCAGGATCACACGGTCGTGGTGCCGGACCTTCGCGGCATGGGCTTGTCGTCGATCCCGAACAGCGGCTATGACAAAAAGACCCAGGCGGGCGACATCCGTACAGTGCTGGCAGCGCTGGGTATCGAACATTCGGTGGTCATCGGCCACGATATCGGCACCATGGTCGCCTACGCCTACGCCGCGCGTTATCCGCAGCTTACGGATCGTCTGGTAGTGATGGATGCGCCCGTGCCGGGCATTCCGCCCTGGAACGACATTGTCCGCTCACCGATGCTTTGGCACTTCGACTTCGGCGGCCCGGATGCTGAACGCCTGGTGGCCGGTCGTGAACGAATCTACCTGGACCGGTTCTGGAACGAATTCGCGGGCGATCCCGCCAAGGTGGATGAAGAAACCCGTCAGCATTACGCCACGCTTTATGCCCGCCCGCGTGCCATGCGGGCAGCCTTCGCCCAGTTCCGCAGCATTCGTCAGGATGAGGTCGACAACAAAGCGTCGATGGCGACACGACTGACCATGCCCGTGTTGGCTATCGGTGGTGAAAAATCCTTCGGAGCCAATGAAGCAATCGTGATGCGCAACGCAGCGGACAAGGTCACCGAAGTGGTGATTCCGGGGGCAGGACATTGGCTGATGGAAGAGGCGCCGACGCAGACCATTGCGGCGATTCGCGACTTCATCGCACAGTGACGGGGCGCAGCGCATAAAAAATCCGATGCCCGTTCAGGCATCGGATTTTGATTGGCTGCGATCAGGACGCTGGGGTCGCCTGGCGAGCCGTTCAATTAGGGAAATACCGGGACAGAGCACGATTTCAAAAACTACTGAAGTCGCAGGCTGTCCCAAATCCATAACGCCCACGCTATCGGCAAGGAGCTGCCGAAGGCTCGGGCCGCGTTCGGACGATCTTTTGATTTTCAGCTCCGAAACTCTTGTAGGAATCCACCCACCGTGGCGAGGGAGCTTGCTCCCGCTGAGCTGCGAAGCGGCCCCAAACCCTGCAACCAATCTCCTCAGACACTCCGCAGCGCCCGGTTTACGACGAGTACGCCGCCGAACGGGGGCAAAATCCCTCACCACAATGGCCACGTGGGCGTCCTACAGCTCGGTTGCGAGCGCCAAAGTGGGCGCTTATATTCGACCCGTCGCTGACATTGTCGACGACAGGGGTTCGCAGCCCTAAAGAGAAAAGCACCAGTATCGTCAGGCACGACACAGCCGGTTTCCGTCTGTGAATGGGTTATGACGGTTGTGATTTATCTTTTTAGGATTAACACCATGACGACTCAACACCCGCCCCACCGCTTCACCCCCTGCTCCCAATTCGCCACCGACCATCCCGTGCTGTACATCGACAGCGACGCCCCGCTACGCGACCTCCACGCCTGCGTCAGCGAACGCCTCAACGCCGTCCTCAAATACCTCAACCTCATGGCCTGCACCAGCCTCCCCGACTACGCCGAGAACGACATCAACACCGTCACCAACATCGCTCGGATCCTGGTTCAGGATATTGCTGACGTGTTTGGGGTGATTGAGCGGCGTGGACTTGATAAACCTAAGAGCTAGTAATCTGCTTTCAGCCGTAAAAAAACCGCATTGCTGCGGTTTTTTTGATCCGGCGGTTGCAGAAACTGAGTGCAACACCGCTATTGAATTGAAGCGAGAGCGGCATGATGGATTCCCATCGCCTCTGTAATCACTTCAATTGGGCATTTAGACTTTTCCTAGAGTAGCTTCAATTATTCATGATCTTCGCCCGGAGTATAGGTGAAAAAGCCTTCAGTCCAATGGTCTTTTCCCAACTGATATTCCTCAATGAAAAAGCCTTCTTTAGTCTCAAAGAACCCAGCTTTAAGACTTGCTCTTTCTACCGCTTTTTCAGCCGACTCTTTAGAGTCATAGACACCTATAAATTTAATATCTTCTTGCCCGCCGGGTAACTCATGCGTGTGCGTAACTATATAAACAACAGCCATATGGCTATCTCCGTTATTTTGGGGTCACTCGAATGAACGATCACCCCATTTCCTTATTTTGCTATGTTCGGAAGCCGGCCCTTTGTCGTAGCCACCTTCACCATATTTGCTGCCCAAAAGTCGATCTGCAAAGTCCTTTCCAGACTCACCTTTGAACGGCCTTTCCCCTTTTGCCCAGCTAGGTACGTCTTTGGCGCCATCTTTTCCTGAAACACCAGCTTTAGGTTTTTTTTCCTCTTTGGCATCGGCCGCAGATTCATTGAATAGCCTGTCCCCGAGATACCAACCCAACCCGGCGCCCAGGCCTGCACCAATTGCGCCACCAATAACAGTCCCTACACCTGGGCATACAAATGTGCCAGCTGCAGCGCCCGCTTCGGCACCGGGGATCAAAAGTGCGCTTTGCCCTGTGGGGTCAACGTACTTAAGGGGATTGCCTTCCACGTAGGTATAGGTGTTGAGGCCGCCATTCAGCCCAATCGGATCACTTTCGACATAGCGCCCCGTTTCCGGATCGTAATCCCGGAAATAGTTATAGTACAGCCCACTCTCAGCATCGTAATACTGGCCAGGAAAACGGAGGTTCAAGGTCAGACTGCCGCTGGCTTCTCCAAAACCAAAGGCGTCGGATTTCCATTGCCATACGGTGTGCTGACTGGCGTTGGTGACGATACGCGGCGTGTTGAGATGGTCACTGTGGATATAAAACGGGCTGCGGTTGGCGAGTGCACCTGTCGCATCGTAAATAACGCTTACTCCACCTAATGGCAGGCCATCGAGCCAGACATAGTATTGACTCGTCAGCTTTTTGCCGTCGCTGCCAAACAGGGTTTCGCCCAGCAATTGCCCATCAGGCCCGTAGAGGAATGCAGTTACACCTTGTGGGGTGATTTTCTGGATGCGTTGGCCCAGAGCGTTGTAGCGAAACTCGGCCAGGGTCAGGTCGCCGCTTTTCACGCGGGTCAGGCGATTTTGTTCATCGTAGGTCAATTGACGATCAGCGCGGTCCTGGGTCAGATTGCCTGCCGCATCAGCGATTACCACTTGGTCGTCGATTTGGGTCAACCGGTTATTGCTGGCGCCATACCGGTACGTCGTGACGGCACTGTCTTGCACCTTGCCTTCGATTAGAGGCGTGAGGGTTTTGTCGGTGCGGTTGCCCACAGCATCATAGCTGAAGGTTTGCTGCTGACTGGCATTTGCATCTTCTGTCAGACGATCCAGCGCGTCGTAGCGGTAGTTCAACTCGCCGAGCAGGCTACTTTGTATTTGGGTGATGTTGCCGTTGGCATCGTAGTCATACAGGTTGCTCCAGCCGGCGACGGTTTGCGCTGTCAACTGATAGTCCTGGTCATAGCTGCGCTGAAGCGTGGCGCCGTTGGCCCAAGTCAGGCTTTGAAGCGGGCCAAAGGGGAGATAAGCAAGGTCGCTGGCGAAGCCGATCGGCTCATCTGCGCCAACTCGCATTTGCACCTGGCTGACTTGCCCGGCGGAGTTGCGCAGATAGTCGATGCTGAAGCCTGTCGGGTATTCGATACGACTCAGTCGATTGGCTCCGTCGTACCCATAGCCGAGGATATCGGGCCGAGTGACTTCCTCCGCAGGCAGAATATGACGTTGTACTGTGAGGTTGCGTTGCTCGTCGTAGGTGTAACTCAGCACGCCACTGCTGTCTTCTATCCCAGTCAATCGGCCGATGCCTTTGTTGCCTTCGGCAATGCCGTCGTAGTGAAACCAGGTATCCAATTCTGGGTTCGCCGGATAACGGCGAGCGGTCAAACGATTGAGGGCATCGTACGTGAACGACGTGACTACGCTGCGAGCATCGGTCTTTTGTGTGATGTTGCCAGCGGCATCATATTGGTAGGTGTTGGTGCCACTGTCGGGGCTGATCAGATGAGTCAGATTGCCGAGGCCGTCATATTGATATCGAGTGATCACTCCGCGCGGGTCGTTGACTTGTGTGAGGTTGTCTTGGGCGTCGTATTCAAAACGAGTGGTACCGTTTAATGGGTCAGTGTCCTTCACCAACCGGTCGAGCGGGTCATAGGCTCTGCTATTGCTGTCATTGCGAGGATTGGTAGCGACGGTGGGATTATCGTTCAGGTCGTATTGCAGGCGACGGGTTTGGCCAGCAGCCCCCACTGAGTGCAGCAATCGGCCCAGTTCGTCATACACCCATCGATGCTGTTTTGTCAGATTACCCGCACTGTCTTTCAGTCGTGTCGCGGTGCGATTACCCATGGGATCAAGATCAAACTCAGCTTGCTCCCCCAGGTTATTGGCGATACGCGTGAGCCGCCTGGCGTCGTCCCAAGTGTAGGCTAGCCAGCTATCGTCACCACGGATCAGCTTTGTAATGTCACCGACAGCATTGTGCTCGAACCGTGTGGTGTTATTGGCCGTACTTATTGATGTTAACCAGCCTTGCGGTGCATGGGTCAGGGTGGTGGCGACACCATTGGGATCGACAAGGGTTTGTGGGTTACCCATAAAATCGAAATTCGAAAGCTCAGTGATGTGCCCAAGCGCGTTAATGACGCGTGTCAGATGTCCTTTCGCGTTGTATTCGTAGCGAGTGATGTCATTTACATCGGTTCGGGGTCCATCCGAGGACTCGATCAGGCCTTTAGCGTTGTAGGTGAAAGACCAACTGCGCTCTGCAGCTTGCGAAAATGGTGCGACAAAAGTTGTGCTCAGGGCGAGCGCTAACAGACTGGCCCGAAATATCGGCTTTTGCATGATCAGATCCTTCTGAATCAGCGTGAAGTTACGGTTTGACTGAGTTGTCGTCCTTGAGCGTCGTAGGTGTATTGGATGAGCCGGTCCGGTTCGGTGATGCGGACGGGAGAAAATAAAGTCGGGTGCCATTCGGTGACAATAGTTCTGGAGTCGGGCGTTCCACTGGCTTCTGTGCGGGAGGTTTCCAGGCCACGATCATTGTGGGTATAGATTGTTACGTTGCCGTTGTTGTCTGTTTTTGTTTCGAGGTGGCCGCGATCATCGTAAGTAAAGTTCGAATTGCTATCAGGGCAGTTAGCGGAAGGCATACCTTCGATGGACTTAACACGCTTGACGCCCTCAACCAACTCAAATGTATAACGGGTCTTTCCGCCCAGTTCATTAGTGACCGTTGACGAGCCGTCCGCGTTATAGCTGACCGAGATTTTTTCTGCGCCTCCGGAGTGCTCACTTGAAATAGCGCGCCCTCGTTCATCGTAAGTCCATGTGGCATAACGTACCCCACGTTCATCGGCAATTCCGGTCAGGAGCCTGCTGTCTTTGGGGTCTTGATAAAAGTATTGTTTCTTCTCCGTGTGATTCGGATAAGTCTTGATCATTGAAATAAATTGTTTGTAATCATTGTAATAATAGCGAACTTTAACCCTTTCCGTCGTCACACTGAGCGGCTGCTTTTTCGTATCTTCAGTAAATTGTAATGTGGCACCAAATGCATCCGTGACGGTTGCAAACTTATCTGCATAGGTAATGTTTAGGGTGCTGCCTGATTTTAGAAGCTTGATTAATCTTCCGTCCTCATCAAATTCTAGCAAGCGACTATTGGGCGATTGATAGCTCCAGCGATTTGACAGATTAATGAGCTTTCCTGTCTCTGGTGATTTAGGTTCGTAGGACTCCCCTTTTTTTTCAAAAAAAGACCGATTTCCATCGTTATGGATAAGGGTGATCAAATTTTCTTCAACGCTGAGTCTGGATGAATAGCTATGCGTCCACAGCCCATCAACACTTTTATAAAACCTTAAGAATTC
This sequence comes from Pseudomonas sp. GW822-FHT02D10, assembly GCF_058802345.1. Classification (NCBI taxonomy): domain Bacteria; kingdom Pseudomonadati; phylum Pseudomonadota; class Gammaproteobacteria; order Pseudomonadales; family Pseudomonadaceae; genus Pseudomonas; species Pseudomonas sp. GW822-FHT02D10. The sequence goes on along the minus strand of NZ_JBXAOB010000014.1, from coordinate 19,584 downwards.
AAGTGGGTTTGTACTGGAATTTAGAGTCGAGACAGAAACGTCCTTTTCGGTTTGTAGCTTATAGCCTGTTGCAAAATTTATTGGGTTTCCCGCGATACTGGAGGGGCAACTATTATCAATGCCTTGGTGTTCGCACTGCCCAGATGACGTGTTGAATATTCGATCATCCGTGCAAATCTTTCCAAGGCGGACAATCGAAACGGCTCCGTAAGAGTCATCTATGGGGTCGCGACCAAATATCATATGGCAGTGCCAAGTGTTTTCGTACTCTGTTGCTACTGGTGAGGTGTAGTTCCATGCCCTGTCATTTTCTTGATATAGCCATCTGCAAGCCAATTCGGGAGAGGGTTGCTTTTCTTGAAGGTGGTATGGAACATCACCTTCGTAAATTTTCCAATAGTATTCTTCTGCGAATGATTCACGACTTGCAATCAGCGTCAAAAATAAAAATAGGGCGCAGTATCTTGTGATTAACATATAGACCTTCCTTGGTCATTATTGATGTTGCTGGGTACTCATTACTTTTATAGCAGGCCGAAGGGCTACCTGTGCTGCTTAGAAATAAAATGTCAATATTAAACTTTTGCTGACATCTGCCCCGCCAACACCCGTAACAGATCCAAAAAGCCCACCAAAGCCGCTTTCGCCATCAAAAATTCGCCGGCGTATTCGCACTAATAATCTCAGCCTCATCCGCCCCAATATTCCGAAACCGATGCGGCAGCGTCGTCGGAAAGTAGTACCCATCACCGGCATTCAGCACACTGATCTGCCCATCCACGGTCAACTCAACCGTGCCCCGGGTAACGAGCCCGCATTCCTCACCCTCTACGTGCACAATCGGCTCTTCGCCAGAGCTGGCACCTGGCGCGTATTGCTCGCGCAACAGCCGCATCTGCCGACTCGGCACCGAAGCGCCAATCAGCAACAACCGCAGGCCATCACGGCCCAGGTCGGGCTGCTCGTTGGCGCGGAAGACGTATTTGTGCTCTTGGGGCGGCTGATCGAAGGTGAAGAAGTCCGCCAAAGACATGGGAATGCTTTCGAGGAGTTTTTTCAGGGAACTGACGGAGGGACTGACGCGATTCTGTTCGATCAGGGAGATGGTGGCATTGGTGACGCCGCTACGCCGGGCCAGCTCGCGCTGGGACAGTTTGTAGCTTTCGCGTACTAATTTGAGTCGTGAGCCCGTGTCCATGACAGCCTTATGCGAGAAATACTTAAGGGTTATGGGGGTGGATGGCGGGCGACTTTTGGCCGCGAAAAACACCGCTTCCCTGTCCCAGAAACGTGAAAGGCGGCTATTAAATCACGTTTGTTGGTGTTGCTCAGCAGGTTCGATAAATGGTCGGGTAAAAAGGCCTTTGGGCCTGATACCAATCGATTCAGAGCCGTAAATTGTGGGAGCGAGCCTGCTCGCGATAGCGGTGTGTCAGGCGACATCGATGGCGACTGGTATGGCCTCATCGCGAGCAAGCTCGCTCCCACATGGACTGCGCCAGCGGCACCTCTTTGGGGTGGCCGCCGGGAATGTTTCGCTAGATACCGAAACGGTCACGCATGGCGTAGTACGCGGCGCCCATGGCGGTGAGCGGTGCCTGGAAGGTGCGGCCGCCGAACATGGGCATGTGCGGCAACGAGGCGAAGGCGTCGAAGCGTTCGGCGTCGCCGCGGATCATTTCCGAGATCAGTTTGCCGGCCAGGTGCGAACAGGTGACGCCGTGGCCGCTGTAGCCTTGCATGTAGTAGGCGTTTTTCTCGATACGGCCGAATTGCGGCATGCGTGACATGGTCAGCAGGAAGTTGCCGGTCCAGCGGTAGTCGATCTTCACGTCCTTCAGTTGCGGGAAGGTCTTGAGGATTTTTGGCTTGATCAGTTGCTCGATGTCGTCCGGTTCGCGCGCACCGTAGACCACGCCGCCGCCGTACAGCAGGCGGTTGTCGGCGGTCAGGCGGTAGTAGTCGAGCAGGTAGTTGCAGTCTTCGACGCAGTAGTTGTGGGTGATCAGGCTCTTGGCGACTTTGGCCGACAAGGGTTCGGTGACCACGATTTGTGAACCGCACGGCATGCTTTTGCGCGTGACGCGGTTGTCGAGGTCTTGAGGCAGGTAGGCGTTGCCGGCGATCAGCAGGTACTTGGCCCGCACCACGCCTTTGGCGGTGCGCACGGTGATCGGCTCGCCGTAGGTGATTTCCACCGCTGCCGATTGCTCGTAGATCTTGCCGCCCAGGCCAATGATCGCCGAGGCTTCACCGAGTGCCAGGTTCAGCGGGTGGATGTGGCCGCCCTGCATGTCCAGCAGGCCGCCGACGTAGTTGTCGCAACCCACTTCGCGAGCGATGTCTTTGGCGTCGAGCATTTGCAGGTTCTGGTTGCCATAGCGCTCCCAGCTGCTTTTCTGCTCGGCCAGGCCTTTGAGCTGCTTCTTGTTCAGCGCCGCGAAAATACCGCCGGGCTTGTAGTCGCACTTGATGTCGTATTGCTTGATGCGCGAACGGATGATGTCTGCGCCTTCGAAGATCATGCTGCCCAGTACTTCGGCAGTCTTGTCGCCATAACGCTGTTCGATGACATCGACGTCGCGGCTGTAGGAGTTGACCAGTTGACCGCCGTTGCGACCGCTGGCGCCGTAGCCGACCTTGGCGGCTTCCAGCACGGTGACGCTGTAGCCCGCCTCACTGAGGAACAGGGCCGACGACAAACCGGTGTAGCCCGCGCCGATGACGCAGACATCGCACTCGACCAGTTCTTCGAGCACCGGAAAATCGATAGTCTCGTTGCGGGTCGCGGCGTAGTAGCTGTTTACATGATTTTGTTTAACAGAGCTTTGCTTCATAAATTTCTCCGATGGCCGCAGGCACACGCCTGCGACCGCCGTTGTCGATGTGTTAGAGCTTGATCCAGGTCGCTTTGAGTTCGGTGTACTTGTCGAACGCATGCAGCGATTTGTCCCGACCGTTACCCGACTGCTTGAACCCGCCGAACGGCGCGGTCATGTCGCCACCGTCGTACTGGTTCACCCAGACACTGCCGGCGCGCAAGCCGCGAGCGAAGGTGTGGGCCTTGCTCAGGTTGCTGGTCCAGACCCCGGCCGCCAGACCGAAGAGGCTGTCGTTGGCGATCTGCAGCGCTTCTTCAGCCGTGTCGAAGGTGATGAGCGACAGCACCGGGCCGAAGATTTCTTCCCGAGCGATGGTCATGGCGTTGGTCACGCCGTCGAAAATCGCCGGTTCCACGTACAGGCCGCCGGTGTCTTCGAGGGTGCGATTGCCTCCCGCGATCAGCTGAGCGCCCTGCTGTTTGCCGATTTCGATGTAGCGCAGCACATTGTCCAGTTGGCGCTGATCGACCACTGCACCAACGGTGGTGGCTGGATCGAGGGCATGCCCCGGCTTCCAGGCTTGCAGTGCTTCCACCAGCAGCGGAATGAACGGCTCGCGAATCGAGCGCTCGACCAGCAAACGCGAGCCCGCGGTGCAGACTTCGCCCTGGTTGAAGGCAATCGCACTGGCCGCAGCTTGAGCTGCCGCACGCAAATCCGGCGCGTCGGCAAACACCACGTTCGGGCTTTTGCCACCAGCTTCCAGCCAGACACGTTTCATGTTGCTTTGCCCGGCGTAGATCAGCAGTTGCTTGGCAATCGCCGTCGAGCCGGTGAAGGCCAGCACGTCGACGTCCATGTGCAACGCCAGCGCCTTGCCGACGGTGTGGCCGAAGCCCGGCAGGACGTTGAACACGCCTTTCGGGATGCCCGCGTCCAGCGCCAGTTGAGCAATACGGATCGCCGTCAGCGGTGACTTTTCCGAAGGCTTGAGGATGAACGAGTTACCCGCTGCCAGGGCCGGGGCGAACTTCCAGCTGGCCATGATCAACGGGAAGTTCCACGGCACGATGGCCGCGACCACGCCCGACGGTTCACGGGTGATTAAGCCCAACTGATCGTGCGGTGTCGGCGCGACTTCGTCGTAGAGTTTGTCGATCGCCTCGGCGCTCCAGCGGATCGCGTTGGCGGTCGCTGGAATATCGATGGCCATGGAGTCGCTGATCGGCTTGCCCATATCGAGGGTTTCCAGCAGCGCCAGTTCTTCCTGGTTCGCCAGAATCAGATCGGCGAAACGAATCAGGATCCGCTTGCGCTCGGCCGGGGCCAGTTTGGCCCAGACGCCGGACTCGAACACGCGGCGCGCAACCAACACCGCCGCATTCGCGTCGGCTTCGTCGGTGCTGGCGACGTTCGCCAGAAAGCGACCGTCCACCGGGCTCATGCATTCAAACGTGTCGCGGCTGAGTGCCGAGCAGTATTGGCCGTCAATGAATGCCCGACCTTCTATTGATAAGGACTGAAAGCGTTGCTCCCAGTCGCTGCGAGTAATTGCCATTGAAGTGACTCAACGCAGAGAGATAAGTAGTCGTCGGACTAAGGCCTGTCGGTTAAGGATCAGAAAACTGCGGTCACTGTGGGAGCGAGCTTGCTCGCGATGGGGCCATCACCTTCAGCATTGATGGCGACTGATCCACCGCTATCGCGAGCAATCGAGCGTCGACCGGCTGCTCCCACAGGGGATTGGCGGTGGACACATGCTCTGTGTACATCACTAATCTCGCAGGTTTTTCACCTTAAATGACGGGCTTTAGCCAATCAGACCGTGTGCAAGTACCAGTTGTACTCAAGGTCCGAGATGGAGTTCTCGAACTCGGCCAGCTCGCTTTCCTTACACGCCACGAACACGTCGATGTACAGCGGGTCGATGTACTTGGCCATGACTTCGCTGTCGTCCAGCTCGCGCAGTGCATCGCGCAGGTTGTTCGGCAGGCTCTGTTCGTTCTGCTCGTAGCTGTTGCCTTCGACCGGTGGGCCAGGCTCGATCTCGTTGGTCAGGCCGTGGTGAATACCGGCCAGCACCGAGGCCATCAGCAGGTATGGGTTGGCATCGGCGCCGGCAACGCGGTGTTCGATGCGCACGGAGTCAGCGGAACCGGTTGGCACACGGACCGCCACGGTGCGGTTATCGATGCCCCAGCTCGGCGAGTTCGGCACATAGAACTGTGCGCCGAAACGACGGTACGAGTTGACGTTCGGGCAGAGGAAGGCCATCTGCGCCGGCAGGGTCTCGAGCACACCGCCGATCGCGTGACGCAGTGCGGCGTTCTGCTCGGGATCCTCGCTGGCAAAGATGTTGTTGCCTTCTTTATCGAGGATCGAAATGTGCACGTGCAGACCGTTACCCGCCTGGCCCGGATACGGCTTGGCCATGAAGGTGGTGTCCATCTCATGGTCGTAGGCGATGTTCTTCACCAGACGCTTGAGCAGTACTGCGTAATCGCAGGCCTTGATCGGGTCGGAGACGTGATGCAGGTTGACTTCGAACTGCGCCGGCGCACTTTCCTTGACGATCGCGTCGGCCGGAATGCCCTGCTCTTTCGCGCCTTCGAGAATGTCTTGCAGGCAGTCGACGTATTCGTCGAGGTCGTCGATCAGGTACACCTGGGTCGACATCGGACGCTTGCCGGAGACCGGCGAGCGTGGCGACTGCGGACGACCGTTCACGTTGTCCTGGTCGATCAGGTAGAACTCCAGTTCGAACGCGGCGCAGATGGTCAGGCCCATGTCGTCGAACTTGCGCACCACATTGGCCAGCACTTCACGCGGGTCGGCGAAGAACGGCTGGCCTTCGAGTTCGTGCATGGTCATCAACAGTTGCGCGGTGGGGCGCTTCTGCCAAGGCTCGATGCTCAGGGTGCCGGGAATCGGGTAGCAGATTCGGTCAGAGTCACCGATATCCAGGCCCAGGCCTGTGCTTTCCACTGTTGAGCCGTTGATATCCAGGGCAAACAGCGAGGCTGGGAGGTTAATGCCTTTTTCGTAAACCTTATGAAGACTGGTGCGCTCGATGCGCTTGCCGCGCACCACACCGTTCATATCCGCAATCAGAAGGTCGACGTACAAAACCTCAGGATATTTCTTAAGGAATGCGTTTGCTTCGTTGAGTTGAACGGTACGCAGAGGGACCGACATGATGCACCTATTAGCTGTTAATTATTATGTTCACTGCACTTTCACGAGCCCAGTCAATCCGAAAGGCAAAGTGAAGTCAATAGCGAACACTTGACCTTTCAGCGTTATTTTTAGGGCCTTTTTAGGGCGCATGAGTGCCACATCAGCTTTTTAGCGAGCAAAAATCCTGAACATCGGACGTACGGCGTTTAGAATTTTTTACATGAGAGTTGTTAATTAAAATCAACGAGGCTAAGCTCCGGAAAAGCTCGTTCAAGTGTGAAACTTCGAGGTGATAAAAATGGCACTCAAGCCATTGATCGGCGTTACTGCGTGCGTCAAACAGATTGGCCTGCACCCCTACCACGTCAGCGGCAACAAGTACTTGCGTGCTGTCAGCGTCGCGGCGTTGGGGCTGCCGGTGGTCATTCCTTCCTTGGGCGATCTGACCGAGATCGATGAGCTGCTCGCGCATCTCGACGGTTTGCTGCTGACCGGCTCGCCTTCGAATGTGGAACCCTTCCACTATCAAGGCCCCGCCAGCGCACCCGGCACGGCTCACGATCCTGCCCGGGACAGCACCACCCTTCCCTTATTGCGTGCAGCGATTGCCGCCGGCGTTCCGGTGCTCGGTATCTGTCGCGGCTTTCAGGAAATGAACGTGGCGCTCGGTGGCAGCCTGCATCAGAAGGTCCACGAACTGCCCGGCATGCTCGATCACCGGGAAGCGGATCATCCGGATCTGGCGGTGCAGTACGCACCGGCTCATGCGGTCACCGTGCAACCGGGTGGCGTGTTCGAAGCGCTAAATCTGCCTCCGGTGTTCCAGGTCAATTCGATTCACAGTCAAGGCATCGACAGACTTGCCCCCGGCCTGCGCGCCGAAGCCATCGCTCCCGATGGCCTGATCGAAGCCTTCTCTGTTGATAGAGAGACGGTCGAGCACAGCAAGGCCTTCGCCCTCGGCGTGCAATGGCACCCGGAATGGCAGGTCCTGACCAACCCTCCCTACTTGAGTATTTTCCAGGCGTTCGGCGATGCGTGCCGGCAACGGGCGGCGCGGCGTAATACGCGCTGACTGACGACCTCAAACAGCACTCAACGATTTAACTGCCCCCGTGAGCCCGGCGGGTGCGCCCGTGCGCGCCAGCCATTCACGAATACAACACAACGCTAGAACAAAAAGCACCACCCGGCAGCCAGGAAGGCGGCGCCGAATCAGGCCTGCTCAGTGCGGGTTCGCAATCAACTATTACGTCAGGCCGCATTGGCCCGACGACTGACACCTGTTGGGAGTTTCACATGGCAATCGCCTCCAGCATTTACAGGAAGGCTCTAGAAGGTAATCAGCAACCGAAAAAGGTTCTGGTGAGAGTCGACCGCGTAACCAAGAAGTTTGACGAAACCGTTGCCGTAGACGATGTGTCCCTGGACATCTACCAAGGCGAAATCTTCGCCATGCTGGGCGGTTCGGGTTCCGGCAAATCGACACTCCTGCGCATGCTGGCAGGCTTTGAGCGACCGACCGAAGGGCGGATCTACCTCGATGGCGTAGACATCACCGATATGCCGCCCTATGAGCGGCCGATCAACATGATGTTCCAGTCTTACGCGCTGTTCCCGCACATGACCGTGGCGCAGAACATCGCCTTTGGCCTGAAGCAGGACCGTCTGCCCGCCAGCGAAATCGAAGCCCGCGTCGAAGAAATGCTCAAGCTGGTGCACATGACCCAGTACGCCAAACGCAAGCCGCACCAGCTCTCCGGCGGTCAGCGCCAGCGTGTTGCGCTGGCCCGCTCGCTGGCCAAACGGCCGAAGCTGCTGCTGCTCGACGAACCGATGGGCGCACTGGATAAAAAGCTGCGTTCACAGATGCAGCTCGAGCTGGTGGAAATCATCGAGCGCGTCGGCGTGACCTGCGTGATGGTGACCCACGATCAGGAAGAGGCCATGACCATGGCCCAACGCATCGCGATCATGCACCTGGGCTGGATCGCCCAGATCGGTAGCCCGGTCGACATCTATGAAGCACCGGTCAGCCGCATGGTCTGCGAGTTCATCGGTAACGTGAACGCCTTCGACGGCACCGTTGTGGAAGACCTGGAAGGTCACGCGATCATTCACAGCCCGGATCTTGAGCAGAAGATCTACGTCGGCCACGGCGTGAGTACGTCGGTGCAGGACAAGTCGATCACCTACGCCATCCGCCCGGAAAAAATGCTGGTCAGCACCCTCAAACCCAAGACCCGTTACAACTGGTCCCAGGGCAAAGTGCATGACATTGCTTACCTCGGCGGGCACTCGGTGTTTTACGTGGAGCTGCCTGGCGGCAAGATCGTGCAGTCGTTCATGGCCAACGCCGAACGCCGTGGCACACGCCCGACCTGGGACGACCACGTCTACGTCTGGTGGGAAGACGACAGCGGCGTGGTACTGCGCGCATGAACACGCTCACTCAGCAGTTTCAGCGGTTTTTGCCGAGCGGCCGTAAAGTCGTGATCGGTATTCCATTCCTGTGGCTGTGCCTGTTCTTCATGCTGCCGTTTTTCCTGGTGATGAAGATCAGTTTTTCCGAAGCAGCCCTGGCCATTCCACCCTATTCCGAGATCTACAGCTTCGCTGAACAGAAATTCCAGCTGCTGTTGAACCTCGGCAACTACGCCATGCTGGGTGACGATGAGCTGTACATCTCGGCTTATCTGGGCTCCTTGAAAATGGCCTTCCTCAGCACGGCCATGTGCCTGGTGATCGGTTTCCCGATGGCCTACGCCATTTCCAAGGCCAGCAAGGAAGCGCAGAACGTCTTGCTGCTGCTGATCATGATGCCGACCTGGACGGCGATTCTGATCCGCGTTTACGCCTGGATGGGTATCCTCAGCAACAACGGCTTGCTGAACGCTTTCCTGCTCTGGACCGGGCTGATTTCGCAGCCAATAGAAGTCCTCAACACCAACACCGCGGTCTACATCGGCGTGGTGTATGCGTACCTGCCGTTCATGGTGCTGCCGCTGTACGCCAACCTGGTCAAGCATGACCAGAGCCTGCTGGAAGCCGCATCGGACCTGGGTTCAAGCAACTTCAACAACTTCTGGAAAATCACTGTACCGCTGGCCAAGAACGGCATCATCGCAGGCTGCATGCTGGTGTTCATTCCGGTGGTGGGTGAGTTCGTGATTCCGGAACTGCTCGGTGGCCCGGAAACCCTGATGATCGGCCGCGTGCTGTGGCAGGAATTCTTCAACAACCGCGACTGGCCGGTGGCGTCTGCCTTGGCGGTGGTGATGCTGGCGATCCTGATTGTGCCAATCATCCTGTTCAACCGCAGCCAAGCCAAAGAGATGGAGGGACGGGCATGAACCGTTTCGGATTTTCAAGAATGATGCTGGTGCTCGGCCTGACGTTCATCTACATGCCGATGCTGATTCTGGTGATCTACTCGTTCAACGCCTCGAAACTGGTGACGGTCTGGGGCGGCTGGTCGGTGAAGTGGTATGTCGGCCTACTGGACAATACTCAACTGATGGGCTCGGTGGTGCGCTCGCTGGAAATCGCCTGCTACACCTCGATTGCCGCAGTGGCGCTGGGTACCCTCGCCGCCTTCGTGCTGACCCGCGTGACCCGCTTCAAGGGCCGCACGCTGTTCGGCGGCCTGGTCACCGCGCCGTTGGTGATGCCGGAAGTGATCACCGGTCTGTCGCTGTTGCTGCTGTTCGTGGCCATGGCGCAGATGATTGGCTGGCCGCAGGAACGTGGCATCGTCACCATCTGGATCGCCCACACCACCTTCTGCGCCGCCTATGTGGCGGTGGTCGTTTCGGCGCGCTTGCGTGAGCTGGACCTGTCCATCGAAGAGGCGGCCATGGACCTCGGTGCTCGGCCATTGAAGGTGTTCTTCCTGATCACCATCCCGATGATCGCGCCATCGCTGGCCGCGGGCGGCATGATGTCGTTCGCCCTGTCGCTGGACGATCTGGTGCTGGCGAGCTTCGTCTCCGGCCCGGGTTCGACCACCCTGCCGATGGAAGTGTTCTCGGCCGTGCGTCTGGGCGTGAAGCCCGAGATCAATGCCGTGGCCAGCCTGATTCTGTTGGCCGTTTCGATCGTCACGTTCATGGTCTGGTACTTCAGCCGCAAAGCCGAAGCCAATCGCAAACGCGCGATTCAGGAAGCCATGGATCAGACCGCGAGCGAATCCTGGAAACAGCCTGCTTCACAACGACCTGTTACCCAACAGATCGGGGCGACGGCTTAACGCCGTCGCGTTTCACCGCGACTGAACCCGGGTAAAACTCGGCAAATAAACAACGGCGCGCCCTTGCCGGGCGCACCACGCCATTCCGTTCACGCAGCGCCTTACCACCGCTGCAGTTACACGAACGGCCTCACCTGGCTCCTCGGTTAAGGTGATTTTGGGCGCCCTCGGGCGCCCTTTTTGCTTGTGCGCCAGGCATGGCGCGTTGCGCGTTAGCGCAACCAGCTTGGCTGTGGTGGCCTCGCTGGTGACTTGGAGGTGAAAGTCCTCTACACACCCGGCAAGGGGAAGTGTTAGCCAGAGGCAAGGGTGTCGCGGGCGACTGCGAATCTGAAGGAAGCCCGAGGCAAAATGCTGGCCTGACGAACAGGAAGCGGATAGAGGCGGCGCAGCGGGGTCAGGGGGCAAACTTCCTCGAAGCCCAATACTTGCACGGAACGCTGCGACGTAGATCCGACAGGCATAAGCAGGAAGGTCGCGCGAATTACCCTGGGAGATCTGCACATTTGCCATTGTGCTACCGAGCGTCGTGAGGCGACGGGATGAACGAGCAGAAGTCAGCCGAGGCCGTAGTAAGTGGCAAATAACCCTGCCACCAAGGGCCGAACAGGTTATGCCGCCAGTAGGCGTCAGAGTCTCGTTGAATGTCGAAAAAGCAGAAATTTCTCCGCAGGAGAACTGTGACCCCAAGTTCCGGACGGTATCCGAGGATGACGGCTGGCAGTGCGCAGACATCGACGGCGTCTGTGATGTGGACGAACGCGGAGCCGGACACGCTGATGGCGCGGGTGCTCGCACCGGCCAACCTCAAGCGTGCGTATCACCGCGTGGTCAGCAATAAGGGGGCGCCGGGTGCCGATGGCATGACGGTCGACGACTTGGCAGGCTACGTGAAACAGTATTGGCCAACCCTCAAGGCGAGGCTGCTGGCTGGCGAGTATCACCCGCAAGGTGTACGCACCGTCAACATCCCCAAGCCCAAAGGCGGCACCCGTCAGCTGGGCATCCCCAGCGTCGTGGATCGCTTGATCCAGCAGGCGTTGCTGCAACAGCTCACGCCAATCTTCGATCCGCTGTTCTCGAACTATAGCTATGGTTTTCGTCCGGGCAGAAGTGCTCACCAAGCCGTCGAAACCGCCCGTGCCCATGTGGCTGCGGGTCACCGTTGGTGTGTGGAACTTGATCTGGAGAAGTTCTTTGATCGGGTCAACCACGATGTCCTGATGGCTTACGTGGCGCGTCAGATCGAAGACAAGCGGGTGCTCACGCTGATCCGCCGTTATCTCGAGGCGGGAACGATGTCAGGTGGACTCGTCAGCCGACGGCAGGAAGGGACGCCGCAAGGCGGCCCGCTCTCGCCGTTGCTCTCGAACATCCTGCTCAACGAACTCGACCACGAACTGGAACGGCGGGGCCATCGTTTCGTGCGTTATGCCGACGACGCGAATATTTATGTGCGCAGTCGTCGCGCCGGCGAACGAGTGATGGCTGGCGTCGAGCGTTTCCTGAGTCAGCGCCTGAAACTGACGCTGAACCGGGAAAAGAGCCGAGTAGCCGGGTCGTGGATGTGTGATTACTTGGGCTATGGAATGAGTTGGCATCAACAGCCGAGACTAAGAGTGGCAACGATGAGTCTGGATCGCTTGCGCGACCGACTTCGAAGCCTGCTGCGCACAATGCGAAGCCACAAGATGGCGAGCGTCATCGAGCGGATAAACCCCGTGCTGCGCGGCTGGGCTGGCTACTTCAAGTTGAGTCAGAGCAAGCGGCCACTTGAGGATCTTGATGGCTGGGTGCGTCACAAACTTCGCTGTATCATCTGGCGCCAATGGAAGCAGCCCTCTACGAGGGCGCGCAACTTAATGCGTCTAGGGCTCAACGAAGCTCGTGCTTGTCACTCAGCATTCAACGGTCGAGGCCCTTGGTGGAATTCGGGAGCACCCCATATGAATCAGGCGCTGCCGAAGAAACTCTGGGATCGACTCGGGCTGGTCTCGATACTGGACACGATAACCCGGCTTAGCCGCTTAACCCGAACCGCCGTATACGGAACCGTACGTACGGTGGTGTGAGAGGACGGCGGCTGCGAAGCCGCCTCCTACTCGATTTCAGATTGCCCCCATGATTTGCCCGGCGCACGGAACATCGAGCTGTTACACCCGTGTCAGAGCTTGGCGATCGACACCTCGGTGGATTTGACGAATGCGATGACTTCGCTGCCCACCACCAATTCGAGATCGCGAATCGAGCGCGTGGTAATCACGGAAGTGACAATACCGGAGGCGGTTTGTACATCGACTTCAGAGACCACCGGCCCTTCCAGGATTTCCTTGACGATGCCTTTGAACTGATTGCGGACGTTGATCGCTTTGATGGTCATGACTACGCTTCCTGTCGAATTGGGCTACGTGAGCACTGCTGTGCGAGCCCCTAAAATGCACCTGATCGAACAGCAAAAAAAGGAATAAATAACTAGATATTTATTCATTTTAAATATAAATAATGGATTGCGTCGAGTGTGCGATAGAACCTCCTGGCTTCGCTGCGGCCCAATTTCTATTCATCAAGTCTCGTCTGGAGGTTGTCATGCGAACGCTCGAACTGGCCGGCGTACCCGTCCCTGTGATTGGTCAGGGAACCTGGCGCATGGGTGAAGCCCCACAACAACGAACCCGTGAAATCGCCGCATTGCGCACCGGCATCGAGTTGGGAATGACGCTGATCGACACCGCAGAGATGTATGCCGAGGGTGGTGCAGAGGAAGTGGTTGGCGAAGCCATTGCCGGTGTTCGTGATCAGGTGTTTCTGGTCAGCAAGGTCTATCCGCACAACGCCAGCCATCGGGGTATTCCCCAAGCCTGCGAACGCAGTTTGCGCCGTTTGGGCACCGACTACATCGATCTGTATTTACTGCACTGGCGTGGGCAATTTCCGCTGGAAGAAACCGTCGAAGCCTTCGAACGCCTGCGCGACGACGGCAAGATTGGCCGTTGGGGCGTGTCCAATTTCGATGTGGCGGACCTGCACGAATTGGCCTCTGAGGCCTGCGCGACCAATCAGGTGCTCTACAACCTCGAGGAGCGCGGCATCGAATTCGACCTGCTGCCCTGGTGCCAGCAACAGCGCATGCCGTTGATGGCTTATTGTCCGATTGCCCAGGCCGGGGGCCTTCTGGTCGAGCCGACACTGAAGCAGATCGCCGCACGCCATAACGTCACTGCGGCCCAGGTGTCACTGGCCTGGCTGCTGCGTCAGGACGGCGTGATTGCCATCCCCAAAGCCGTACATCAGGAGCACGTGCGGTTGAACGCCGCCGCTGGCGAATTGAAGCTCGACGCTGAAGATCTTCAGTCGCTTGATCGAGCGTTTCGCGCCCCCACCCGCAAGCATCGACTGGCGATGGTCTGAGGCTTAGAACAAACCCAATTGCCCGCCAATCAGCGTGCTGAAGTCGTCGTCGACAAACGGCAGGATCGCGTCCGCCACCGGCTGAAGCTGGCGACTGACGTAATGGTCGTAGTCAATCGGCGCGCTGCGGGTTTCCAGCGGTTCGGGCCCCGCCACCGTGATCACGTAACTGATCCAGCCACCGCTCTGATACTGGCGTGGCCGGCCTTGTTGATCGTTGTATTCGTCGGCGAGGCGCGCGGCGCGCACATGGGGCGGTACGTTGCGTTGATAGTCGTCCAATGGACGGCGCAGGCGCTTGCGATAGATCAGCAAGTCATCGTGCTCACCGGCCAATGTCGCGCGCACGAACTCGCGAACATAATCCTGATAAGGCCGACGGTGAAAGATCCGCAGGTAGAGCTCCTGTTGAAATTGCCGGGCCAGCGGCGACCAGTCGGTGCGCACGGTTTCCAGGCCTTTGTAGACCATTTCGTCAGTACCGTCGGCGCGCGTCACCAGTCCGGCATAGCGCTTCTTGCTGCCCTCTTCTGCACCGCGAATAGTCGGCATCAGAAAGCGCCGGAAGTGCGTTTCGAATTGCAGTTCGAGCACGCTGTGCAAACCGAACTCCCACAACAAATGATCGCGCCACCACTGGTTGACGTGCTCCACCAGCGCTCGGCCGATCTGCGCCGCTTCTTCCTGACCATGGGCACGCCGCAGCCAGACGAAAGTCGAGTCGGTGTCACCGTAAATCACCGCATGCCCTTGGGCCTCGATCAGCTGGCGAGTCCTGAGCATGATCTCGTGCCCGCGCAAGGTGATCGATGATGCCAGGCGCGTATCGAAAAACCGGCAGCCGCTGGAACCGAGCACACCATAAAACGCGTTCATGATGATCTTCAAGGCCTGGGAAAGCGGCGCGTTGTGCTCGCGCTTGGCGACTTCCCGGCCTTCCGATACACGCGCAACAATCGCCGGCAGGCAATGCCGCGTCCGGGAGAACCGCGCACCGCGAAAGCCCGGCACCGACTCACTGTCGTCGGGGTGGCGCAAGCCCTCCACCAACCCCACCGGGTCGATCAAAAAGGTACGGATGATCGACGGGTACAGACTTTTGTAGTCGAGCACCAGCACCGATTCGTACAACCCCGGTTGCGAGTCCATGACAAACCCGCCGGGACTGGCCTGCGGAGGACGCTCGCCGAGGTTCGGCGCAACAAAGCCCTGACGGTGCATCAACGGCATGTAGAGGTGAGTGAATGCCGCTACCGAACCGCCGCTGCGATCTGCCGGCAAACCGGTGACGCTGGCGCGCTCCAGCAAGAAGGTCAGCAGTTCGGTCTTGTGAAAGATCCGCGTCACCAACTCGCAGTCCTTGAGGTTGTAGCGCGCCAGTGCGGGTTTGTCCTCGGCGAACATGCGGTTGATTTCGTCCATGCGCTGATACGGGTTATCGATCGACTTGCCTTCGCCCAGCAGCGTCTGCGCGACGTTTTCCAGGCTGAACGAAGGAAAGCTCCAGGTCGCCGAACGCAGCGACTCGATGCCATCAATGATCAGCCGGCCAGCGGCGGCAGCAAAGAAGTGATTGTTGCCCGAGCCGTGTTCGCGCCACTGCATTTCCTCGCCACCACGCCCCAGACGCAACGGCACCGCCAGACGCCGGGCATGCTCGTGCAGCACGCGCAGGTCAAACTGCACCAGGTTCCAGCCGATGATTGCATCGGGGTCGTGTAGCGCAAACCACTCGTTGAGTTTTTTCAGCAACAGGGTCCGGGAGTCGCAGTACTCAAGCGCAAAATCCACCAGCGAGTCATCACCATTCGGCGCTCCAAGCATGTAGACCTGGCGCTGACCACAGCCTTCCAGTGCTATCGAATACAACTCGCCCTGCTCGGTGGTTTCGATATCCAGCGAAACCAGTTTCAGGTGCGGGCGATAGTCTGGTGCAGGCTTGAGATGAGCGTCGAGCAGCGTACCGGAGTCGTCTGCCGTTCCAGTGAACGACACGGGCGCAGTGATGAAGCGCTCCATCAGGTAGCGTTCCGGCGGACGAATATCCGCCTCGAAGACATCGACACCGGCCCTGCGCAATAGCGTGTCGAGGTGCATCAACTGGCGATGCTGTTGGCAATACAGCCCGAACACTGGCCGATGTTGAAAATCCTGCAACCCCAGTGGGCGAAGCTCGACGCCCTGCTCGCCGCGCAACAGCAACTCGGCCTGCTCGCGCTGCTGCTCGGGAACGAACGCCACTGACGGCTGAACCGGCAGCCGGACAAGTCTCGGGCCTTGATCGGTCGCCAACCAGAACTCGACTTGCGTGCCGGCCGGGGTGTCGCGCCAATGCCGGGTCAAGACGAAGCCCCGCTGTAAATCCACCACTGCAACCTCGAAGACTATTTCACAGGGTGATTCTACGCGTCATCGATGCTCAAGGCTGCCTTTGCGTTTGTCCCGCAAGTGATTGTAGGACAAGGCTCTAGGCCGACCTGCAGACGTCAAAGCGCTTTATGTAGTGATCGAAAATATTCACTACAAAACCGTTGACGAGTTGTTTTTCCCCTTGCATGATGCGGACGTCTCCCCGATCGGGAGCGTTGGCAAAAGTGTTGTGAAACGGCTCGACTGACCGCCGAGCTGCTCCCGGATGTGTACTGCCCACAAGGCAGATTGATGAAGCTGACCCGGCATGCGCGTCCAGTACAAGGACGAGAAACGCTGGCGATCAATCCTCAAGGTGCTTGTGGCCGAACTGAATAATATCGGTAGCAACGTCCAGGTAATCGCTGTTTCTCCCCGCTGTGCCGCCAGTGCGTAGCAGTTTCTCGGCAAGACTACATGCATCCTGCTCAAGGCCCTGCCGATATTCGGCAGACACCCACTGTCGCCCTGGTTTCGGTACCAGATATCAACTTACCGACGTAGAGAAGTGAATTAGCGAACCAACTAGACAGATCAAATACTGGTCAAGGGGCTTACACATGAATCTGAACAATCAACCGACTATTGATGAACTGGCTCGGATGTTCGCGGCACACAAAGACAGCCATGACAGCCATATCCTGTGGATTGCCGAGTCTGGCCAGGTGCACATCGACTGCCTGTCGCCCCACGCCCATGAAGATGAGTTCGAAAAGAACAAACGTGACTTGCGTGCCCGACTGAAGATGTACCGTCGTGGCCAGGGTTATGTTGGCAAGAAAGCCGCCGCTGACAAAGACTATGTCGGGCGTGTTCTTGAAACTCTGAATCAGGTGTGGAAGAGCGCACAGAATCAATCCGACGTGTGCGTGATCGATCGCTACTGCTAAGTGAGCGTGCCAGGACGCTGATAACCCGCCCGGGTTATCAGCGACTGCCAAGAGCACGAAACAGCGCTGCTGATAGCAGAAACACTCTCCCATGACGCTTTAGAACCCCTGAATGCCGCTTTGCCCTCTTGCTCTGTTGGCGTGCGTCTATGATTCTGTATAAGCGTCAGCGCGCTTGGTGACGCCTAATAAATACAACACCGGAGAGGCCCCATGAAGACCGTCGCGCAACTGCTCAAGCTAAAGGCCGAACAGAATCAGCAGGTTCATACCATCAACTCGCATCAGATGGTGCTCGAAGCCCTGATGGTGATGGCCGCGAAAAACGTCGGTGCATTGCCGGTGCTCAAAGAGGGTCGAATAGTTGGCGTGATCAGTGAACGCGACTATGCGCGCAAACTGGTGCTCAAAGGTCGTTCCTCGGTCGGTACACCCGTCAGCGACATCATGAACTCGCCGGTGATTACAGTGGACTCCCATCAATCCGTGCAAACCTGCATGAACATCATGACCGACAAGCACCTGCGTCATTTGCCCGTGGTGGAAAATGGCCAGCTGCTGGGCTTGCTGTCCATCGGCGACCTCGTCAAGGAAGCCATTGCCGAGCAAGCCGAGCTGATCCAGCAATTGGAGCAGTACATTCGCGGCGAATAGCGTCTCTCGCCCATCAATCGAACCACTGACTGCGTGTTCTTGATCCTCAAGCACGCGCAGTTTTTGATGGCGCCCGCCGCGCCGGACAGTTGATCGACCATCGATGATCTGGTGGCGGCTCATCAGAACAACGTAAAACGACTGGCCAGCCTGATCAATAAAATGGCCAGCGCGCCCCTCAACGGATGTCCTCCTGCTGAGTAGCGGGTGTGCAGGCTATTCATGTTGTTACTGAAGAGTCTGATCGCTTTGCAGAGGAGTCTCTAATGGCACAGGTCCGGGCACGACCGGCAGGTTTTTGGCGAGATTGCCTTCGATTTGTCCCGAAATATAGTAAACCCCCGCCATCACCCCGTTGGCCTCATTCTCCATCAACCCAAGCCACGCTTTGTCGAACGCGTCACCCAGGCTTTTGCGCAGCTGCACCTCTGTCTCCGGTCGATCATTCTCGTTCGAGAAGGCGCCGATACCCGCCGTCACAACGGAAATCACTGTGCCTGCTACTCGACCAACTGCCGCAGCAACAGCACTGGCGACACTTTGGGTGGCGATCTGGCCCTCGAGTTTTTCACTGGCTCGCTTGGCCACCGACGATATACCTGCGTCCGACAACCCGGCTCCCGCACCGCTGTTAGCGCTGCGGACTCGTTCGATCAAGGCCTGATAGGCTGGCAGCTTGGTAACCGGTTCTGCGTGAGCAATTTGATAGAGCGAAGCGTTGCGTGCAGGGGGAGGTGCCAGCGCGATTGCTGGAATGTCGCTCAGTCGACGGTCGAATTGATCTTGAGGTGCGCTGTAATGCTGCTGGATCTCGACGAGATGCGCGCCGAGGGTCTGTAAATAGAGGGTAATTGCGTCGGCCATGATCACGTTGGGATCGGTGACCTTGGCGACAGGGTCCAGCACGCGCTCATGGTATTGCTCCTGTAGGTAGACCGTTAACCGGTTTGCCACAGGATCGACCTCTCCCCCGCTGCTCATCTTGTACCAGCCCACCTTCATGGAGAGCCATTGCTGGGTCCAATAATCAGTAAACCAAGGGATGAAGTTTGTTTCGGTGCGCTGATAGACCTGCTCCCTCCAGCGTTCCATGGCGCTGCGCGTGTAGCGTTTGACTACCCCTTTGGAGGCCAACGAAGCGGTGTCTATGTCTTTATCAATCTGCTGCCAGGTCGCTTCCGAGATCACAACCGGCGCAGTCGGCTCGGAGGCGCGATGCACTGTGACACATCCTGCCAACACCACTAGCAAGACAACGAGCAGGAAACGCAGATTCAAGATCGCAGTCCCCTAAAAATGACACGACAGCGCTAACCTATCCGCTGTCCGAACGGAACAGCCAGCGTTTCCAACCACTGTATTTTGAGTATAGGTGGCGAAAGGAAGGACAAAGAATCACGATGAGAACGTAAGGTTTTGGTGACGTCGAACAGTCTCACTTCAATAAAACCGCATACCCGGATGCTATGGAAGTACGTTAGAGGACGGAGTCGTCATGGTTTACCGAATCGCCGCCGACGGATTGGTGCTGTTTCATCTGTTGTTCATTCTGTTCATGCTCTTCGGCGGCCTACTGACGCTCAAATGGCGGCATGTGATCTGGTGGCACCTGCCCGCAGCCGTGTGGGGTGTAGCAGTCGAAGTCTTCCAGCTCATCTGTCCGCTGACTCGTTGGGAAAACTTTTTGCGCCAAACCGCCGGACAGGACGGTTACGGCGACAGTTTCATCGAGCACTATGTGTGGCCGTTGATATACCCGGCCGGGCTGACCCCAATGATTCAGCTAGGGCTGGGTAGCCTGGTATTGCTGATCAACGTGATTGTCTATGTGCGTCTGGCCAAGCAGTGGAAACGAGCGCGGACAACCTAGTCAGGTTGCTCACGTACTTTCTCGCAGACAAAACAAAACCCCTACCTGCATACGCAGATAGGGGTTTCGGAATTTAATCTTGACGATGACCTACTCTCACATGGG